>CAJQSQ010000001.1 GCA_905616395.1 uncultured Candidatus Pelagibacter sp.
TCATTATCTTCACCTTTAAATATATCAACCATTTTATTTGCATTAAATTTAGCATCATCTCCTAACAAATCTTCAAATTTATTTGCATTTATGTTTAATTCCTTAGGATCAATAGTAAATTCTGAAATTTTACCATCCTTTAATTGAACAACATTTGTTTTTGCATATGGTGATATCTCATCTAAACCATCTTCACTATTCACAATCCAAGCAAATTTTATATTTAAGCTTCTTAAAGCTTCAGCAAAAATTTTAAGCAATCTTTTATCATAAACACCAACAACTTGTCGCTCGACAAGGGCGGGACTACTTAAAGGACCTATCATATTGAATATTGTTCTTTTACCTATTTTTTTCCTTGTTGCCCCCACAAACCTCATTGCACTATGATAATTTGGTGCAAACATGAACCCAAAGTTATTTTCCTTTATTTGCTTTTCTATATCTTTCGGTTCTAAATCAATCTTGATATTTAAAGCTTCCAAAACATCACCAGATCCACATTTAGATGAAACTGCTTTATTTCCATGTTTTGCTACTTTAACTCCCATACTAGCTAATAACAGAGCTGAAGCCGTTGATATGTTGAGCGTATTCAATCCATCACCACCAGTCCCACATGTATCAATACAGTCTTTAACGTTAACCCTTTTAGACTTATTTCTTAAAACGTAAACACCACCAGCTATCTCATCTGAAACCTCACCTTTTGCCGAAAGGAGAGTTAAAAAATCAAATATTTCATCATCAGAAACTTTACCTAGCATCAACATTTCAAAAGCGTCTTTACTTTCATTAAAGGATAAATTTTGTTTACTCTTTAGCTTTTCAATAAATTTTTTCATTAGTTCTTATAATTAATAAAATTTTTTAATATTTTGATACCAATAATAGTTTTTATACTTTCAGGGTGAAATTGAACACCATGAACATTATATCTTTTATGTTTTACACCCATTATAAGCCCATCTCTAGTTTGTGCTGTAATCTCGAGCTCTTTAGATAGTGTTTTTTTTTCAATAATTAGACTGTGATATCTAGTGGCAACAAATTTGGAAGGGAGGTTTTTTAAAATTCCAGTTCTATATGTCTCAATTATACTAGTTTTTCCATGCATTAATTTTTTAGCTTGAATAATTTTTGAACCAAATACTTGTCCAATAATTTGATGACCTAAACATACACCAAGTATTGGAATTTTTTTATAAAGGGCTTGAACTATTTTAATACAATTTCCTGATTGGTCTGGATTCCCAGGACCTGGTGATATGACAACTTTATCATATTTTTGGTTAACTATTTGTTTATCAGTAATTTTATCATTCCTTACAACGTCAACTTTAACTTTTAGAGATGACAGGTAGTGATATAAATTGAATGTAAAGCTATCATAATTATCAATTAATATAATTTTCATTATTTAAGAGCACTCAGTAATGCTTTTGCTTTATTAACAGTTTCTTCATATTCTTTAATTGGATTACTATCGGCAACAATACCTGCGCCTGCTTGTACATAAAATTTTTTATTTTTTGCAACAGCTGTTCTTAAGGCTATGCAGGTATCAAACTCACCATTAGCAGAAAAATAACCTATGCCTCCTGCATATACTTTTCTTCTAGTCGTTTCTAGTTCATCAATTATTTCCATGGCTCGAATTTTAGGAGCACCAGAAACAGTCCCAGCTGGAAAACCAGCAAGTAATGACTTAAATCTTGAATATTTTTTATTATAAACTCCCATTACATTAGATACTATATGCATTACATGGGAATATTTTTCTATCATAAAGCTCTCTGTAACTTTAACAGTTCCAATTTTTGATACCTTGCCAGCATCGTTTCTTCCTAAATCAAGCAACATTAAATGTTCTGAAAGCTCTTTTTTATCTTGTAATAAATCTTTTGCAAAAAAATTATCCTGTTTTGTGTTTTTACCTCTAGGTCGCGTTCCCGCTATAGGTCTAACTGTAATTTTATTATCTCTTAGTCTAACTAAAATTTCAGGACTAGCGCCAATTATTTGAAAATCTTTAAAATTAAAAAAGTACATAAAAGGAGAGGGGTTGGTAGTTCTTAATTTCTTATAAATTTCTAGGGGTCTTTTAGTTAATTTAGCTTCAAATCTTTGACTTAAAACTACTTGAAAGATATCACCAATTTTAATGTATTTTTTGGCCCTATTGACCATTTCTAAAAACTTGTTTTTTGTCGTATTTGATCTAACTTTAATATTAGTTTTAATCGTTTTATAAGAGTTATTTTTTTCTAGAGAAGCCTGAATTA
>CAJQSQ010000002.1 GCA_905616395.1 uncultured Candidatus Pelagibacter sp.
ATCTTTTTTAGAAAATAAAGAGTATAATTTTAATAAGGAAAATATACTCACTCAATTACCAGAAAAATTTATAGATGAAGCGATATTGGCCATATCTAGTTGGGATAACTACGCTCCTACTCCACTAATTAGATTAAACAAATTAAACGATGAACTAAAATTCAAAAATATTTACTACAAGGATGAAGATAAAAGATTTGAACTTAAGTCATTTAAGGCGTTAGGTGGAGCCTTTGCTGTTTACAAGATTGCAAGTGAAAAAAATAACATAACAGTTTCGACAGCTACAGCAGGGAACCATGGCCGATCTGTAGCTTGGGGAGCACAAAGACTAGGTTTAAAATGTAAAATATTTATAAGTGAATTTGTTAGCGAGTCTAGAGCTGAAGCTATGCGCGGTCTGGATGCTGAGGTTATTAGAGTTAAAGGGAATTACGATAATTCATTAAAAGAATGTGTCAAACAATCTAATGCAAATAATTGGGAAATTGTACAAGATGTGTCTTGGGAAGGTTACAAAGAAGTACCAAAATTGATTATGGCTGGGTACACAATAATGGTTAAAGAAATTTTAGATGAAATAAACTCAAATTCAATAACACACGTATTTCTTCAAGCAGGTGTTGGGGGAATGGCAGCGGCAATGATTGCTGGCTTTGCAAAATTATCTAAAAATATCCCAAAGTTTATTACTGTTGAGCCAGAAAATGCAGACTGTGTATTTCAAAGTATCAAAAATAATAAGCCTACAACTGTTGATATAAAAAAAGAAACAATAATGGGTGGAATGTCTTGTGGAGATGTTTCAAGTATTGCCTGGGAAATTTTAAAAAATTCAACTAACTACTGCTTAACTGTACCTGATGAAGCAATCTCAACTACTGTTGCACTGCTAGCAGAAAAGCATTTATCTGATGAAAAAATAATAGCTGGTGAATGTGCTGTGCCAGGTATAATTGCGTTAATAGGCTCATTTAACAATAAAGAATACTTAGATAAGCTAGAGTTAAATGAACAATCAAATGTACTTTTATTTGGCTGTGAGGGTTTAACTGATAACGCAATGTACCAAAGGCTACTAAGCGATGGATTGCAAAAAATTTAAGTAATATGACAAAAAAAGCCATTGTTTGGATAAGAGAAGATTTTAGAATTGAAGATAATGAAGCCTTAGCTATTGCAACTCAAAATCATGAGTTTGTAAGTGCTCTTTATATTTATAACCCAAAAAATTTTGATAAAAAAAGAGAGGCTCAAAAATGGTGGATCTCTAAAGCTTTAGAAAATTTTAACCTAGATCTAAAAAAATTAAATATCACATTGGAAGTTCAATTAGGTGATGAACTAGAGGTATTGTCAAATTTAAAGAAGAAAGATGATGTTACTGTTTATTGGAGTAAAGTATATGAACCAGATGTAATTAATAAAGGTAAAAAGATAAGAGATCAATTCATTAAAAATGAAATTCAATATAAATATTTTAAAGGAAATATTCTTGTAGAATTTCAAGAAATGACTAAAGACGATGGCACACCTTATAAAGTATTCACTCCTTTTTGGAAAAAAACTGAGCAACTTTATATCTCGAAAGTACCATCTAAATTTATAAAAGTTAAATCAAAAGTAAAAAAAATAAGCATATTTAAAAAATCAATTTCTATAAAAGAAATTTTACCTAAAAAAGATTGGCATAAAAAGTTTGAGAAATACTGGATACCATCTGAACAAGAAGCTAAAAAATATTTACAACAATTAATAAATAATAAAATCGAGGGCTATGGGGAAGCACGAGATATACCGGGTGTTAATGGAACCTCAAGATTATCTCCTTTCTTAAAATTTGGCCAAATACATGTGGAGGCAATTTGGAAGAAATGCCAAGACATTAAAATTAAAAAGATGGGATATAGAAAATATATTAATGAATTGGGATGGAGAGAATTTTCTCATAGTTTAATTAATTACTTCCCACAAATGCTTAAAGGCAACCTTAGAAAAGATTTTGATAATTTTCCCTGGGTTAAAAATGATAAATTTCTTAAAGCTTGGAAAAAAGGTATGACAGGATATCCCATTGTTGATGCAGGGATGAGAGAGCTTTATGAAACTGGATGGATGCACAATAGAGTTCGAATGATTGTTGCTTCTTTTCTTGTAAAGCATTTAAGAATTCATTGGAACGAGGGTGAAAAACATTTTAAAAATTGCTTGGTTGATTATAATGAAGCTAGTAACGTTGCTCAATGGCAATGGGTTGCAGGCTGTGGTGCCGATGCAGCTCCTTATTTTAGAATATTTAACCCTATTCTTCAGGGTGAAAAATTTGACAAAGATGGAATTTATACAAAGAAATGGGTTCCAGAACTTAAAAACATGCCTAATAAATTTTTATATAAGCCATGGGAACTAGAAAACAAATACCAAGAGCAGATTAAAGTTATTGTAGGTGTAGATTATCCAAAACCAATTGTAGACCACGCTGAAGCAAGAAATGCTGCATTAGACGCTTTTAAAACAATTAAGAAAAGCTAATCACCTAAATAATGAAGAACAATCAATCTTTTTTGTTTCTCTATTCTATGCTCAAAAAGATATAACCCCTGCCAAGTTCCAAGTAATAACTCATTGTTTTTAACACTCAAAGAGATTTGATTATTAGTTAACGCGGACTTAATGTGTGCAGGCATGTCATCTTTTCCTTCAGCTGTATGGATATAAAGGGAATTATCCATTGGCACGAGCTTATTAAAAAAATTTATTAAGTCAGATTGAACATCTGGGTCTGCATTCTCTTGTATTATTAGTGAAGCACTAGTGTGTTGAATGCTTATATTGATAATTCCATTGTTAAATTCATTATCATTAACCCATTGATTTGTTTGGTTGGTAAATTCATAAAAACTTTGACCATTTGTATCTAATTCTAAATTAAAAAATTTTTGTCTCATAGCTTGTTATATTTGATAGATGTTAATTCATATAATCGACTAATAGTTCTTTTAAATATTTTTTTTAAATCCTCCGAGGAACTTAATAAATCTAATTGTAATTGAGATGATATCATTAAAGGTATATTTTTTTCATAAAGAATATCAATTAGTGTAATAAATCTTTGTTGTTGATTAGAATTATCAATATTAAAAATAGGAATATTTTCTATAACAATAAAATTACACACTTCAGCTACTTTTATATAATCTTCTGCTCCAATGTTTTTAGAACATAGTTCTTTAAAATCGAAACGTGCTATTCCATTAAAATAATTCTTAATAATAAACTTTCTACTTTTAATAATTAAGGTCATTTCTTTGTTAGGAAGATTTTTTGTTATTTTTCTAAAAAACTTATTAAGTTTAAAATTTATTGTTTCATTTAATGGAAAAAAATATCTTTCATTTTTATTTTTTGAGGATTTTCTATAGTCTTCTTCAATTATTAACTTTGCTTGAAAGCATCTTTCTTTCATTATTTTAATAAAGGGAAGAAATTGATCACGTTGCAATCCATCTTTGTAAAGATCTTTTAATTTAGCATTTGATGTAAATAAAACTTTTATATTCTCATCAAATATTTTTTTGAATAGGTTACCTAAAATCATAGCATCTACAATGTTGGTAACCTGAAACTCATCAAAATAAATTAACTTAGATTTACTTTTTAATTTTTTAACAAATTTATCTATGATATTTTCTTTATTATTTTCTTTATTTTTAAAAACAAAATCATGAAAACTAATCATAAACTCATTAAAGTGAAACCTTTGTTTAGTTTTATCAAAATTATTATAAAAAAAATTCAATATCATAGTTTTACCCACACCCACATCACCCTGTAAATAAAATCCTGTTTTAGAATTCTGTTTAGTAAATATTTTTTTTAAAAGTGATTTATTGAAGTTCTGATTGTAAAATAAATTCAACTCTTCTATTAGATCTTGTTGATTAGGATTAATTTCTAAATCATTTTTTTTACAATAATTTAGAAATAATTTATTTAAATTCATTTTTTTTTTTAAAATCTATACCATACTCTGACCTAGGCCCTTTTCTTAATCCAAAGGGTCCAGATATAAATAGTGTAAGAGGTTTTGTTCCTGGTTTAAGATCAACTCTATGCAAATTATTTGCTGACCTAAAACCAATATATCCAGCTGGTCTCCAAAATCTTCCAGTATTTAATGTTTCCCAATAACCTCCACTTAATATGATGGTTATATATGGAAATGTATGGTTATGGACACCTTCCCCATGATCATCAGCTAACATTTCATGTAATAGAATATTAAATGGAAACCATTTTGGTCTATGTCTTAATAAGACATAATATCTATTCATCCAAGGTTTGGCTTCATTGAATTTGGGGTGAGAAGGTCCTCGATCTAAAACAACTTTTTTTCTACCTAATTTATCAAGTAACTTAAGAAACATTACTAATTAAATTTAATAATAGAACCATTGCTTATTAAAAAAAGATTATTTTCATTGATAAAGGGCTGTAAAATTTTGCCTCCTGAGATTTTTACTACATTCAAGATATTACCTTCGCTACTATTTACAATAATTAATTTTCCATCACTATTAGTTAAGTATATTTTATTCAAAGCTATAAAAAAACCTGTTGGTTTTATCTGTTTTCTTTTTTTATCTTTATAATCTTTAAATAAATCATTAATTCTAATTATATTTCCTGATTTTTTATCAACTACATATAAATATCCTTTTTCAGATATAGTTATTACAAGGTTGCCAATAATAACGGGTTTAAGATCTGAACTAATTTCAGTTTTCCAATTAATTAATCCTGTCGCTGTATCAATAGAGTAAAATTCATTTTTATTATTAGAAAAAAATATTGTTTTTTCATTGATCACCAATTCTGAATTTGATAATTGAAATGCATTTTGACTAATATTATTATTTTGTGTGGGGAGCTGCCAAACAAGTTGGCCAGATTTTATATCTACGGCTGTGACATCACCAATAGAATTATTAAAATAAATATTTTTTTCATCATGGGCAATTGATATCTTTGTATTTGATTTAGTTAAAGATTCTTCAGTTTTTAAATTCCATATTTCTGATCCATCTTGTATTGATATTGATCTTAAAATATTTTTATAATCAACCACATAAAAAACATCATCTTTAATCTTAATGTTTGAGTTAAAAGGAACTATATTTGTTTTTGTCCATAATAGTTCGCCTGTATCAATATTAATCGCATAATATTTCGCCACATCATCTGTTACGATTAATATATTTTTTTTTACTGCAAAATTTAATCTTGGTTTAATTTTTTTTTCACTCTTATTGTAAAAATTATTTTCCCATAATATTTTTTGGTTTTCATCATAAAAAATTATTGCACCTTTGTTGTCATAGAAAATTAAATTTTTATTATAAAATAAAAGATTAGGACTTATGAAATCAAAATCATTAAATTTAGAAAAATTATATTTTCCAATTTTTTCTAAGACACCCTCATAAGCTAACTCACCCATGTCATTTTGATTATTCAAGCTATTTTGATTAAACTTTCCAGTAGATATTTTAACGTAAAGATTTGGATTAAACTCCTCTTCAAGTCTTACTTGTTTAGTTAAAATAGTTTTGGTATTTTTAATTTGTTTTTGATCTTTGTTATCTTTATCCCAAAAACCTAGTTTTTTACTTGCTGAACAGTTGTTTAAGATTAAGAGGATTAAGAGTGATAATAGTACTTTATTCACCAAGATCTCTATTTAGTCTCTTTTGTGACTCAGCTTTAATTGTGCTGCTAGCATTAGGTAAAACTAAAATCTGGTTAAAAAACTCTTTAGCTTTTTGTTTTTCACTCTTTGAGTAAAAAAATTCTGCTAGTAAATATAATGCATGGGATTTCCAAATACTTTCAGAATTAATTACTGGATTAAGTATCTTTAATAATTCATTTTCACTTACAAAGTCTGAATTAAATAATGCTTTTTTATATATAATTAAATTCTTGATTTCATTTTCAAGGTTTGTTTTTTCAATTAACTCATTAAATAATATATTTATCTCATCATTGTTTTCTAATAAATTATTGTCTAACAAGTGGTATAAGGCTAGTGGAGAATAAGTTACATCATTGCTTTTAATAACATTAATCATTTCATCGATTTTTTTTTGTTTATTTTTAGGACTAAGATCTATTAAAGCTAAATTATATTGATTTGCTAATTTAATTTTGGTTCTTTCTTTGGATTTTTCAAATGATAGATACCCAATTATAATTACTAATATTATTGAGAAAATTATTATAAGTTTTTTTTTATTATTTATAAAAAAATTCTTAATTCTTTCATTTCTTGCGTTTGAATCTATGATTGTAATTTCTTCGTCCATTTTTATATCATATTCCTTAATACATATTGAAGTATTCCACCATTTTTATAATACTCTAATTCGTTTTTAGTGTCTATTCTACATAGAGTTTTGATCTTTTTAATATCTCCAGAGGCATATTTTATTTCAACCTGAACTTGATCTAATGCATTTATACCCTCTTCTATTTGAAGAACGGTTATTAACTCTGATCCAATTAATTTTAAGTTTATCCTATCGTTTCCTTCGGTAAATTGTAGTGGTAAAACGCCCATGCCAATTAAATTAGATCTATGAATTCTTTCAAAGCTTTCTGCTATTACAACTTTTACACCTAATAACTTTGTTCCTTTAGCAGCCCAATCTCTTGACGATCCTGTTCCATATTCTTTTCCACCTATAACAGCAAGGTCTGTTCCTCTTTTTTTATATTCCTCTACAGCGTTATAAACTGGCATTACTTTTTCTTCTGGATAAAGTTTTGTAAACCCACCCTCTGTTCCAGGCGCCATTTCATTTCTTATTCTAATATTTGCAAAAGTTCCTCTCATCATTACCTCATGATTGCCTCTTCTTGATCCATAGGAGTTATAATCTGCTGGAAGTATTTGATGTTCCATAAAATACTCACCTGTTGGACTTTCTTTTTGAATATTCCCTGCTGGAGAAATATGATCAGTTGTAACCATGTCTCCTAAAATCAAAAGTGGTCTTGCGTCTTTAATAGGTTTAAACCCTTCTGGCAGATCAGATAAATTTTCGAAGAAAGGTGGTTTCTTTATATAAGTTGATCCAGAATCCCAATTGTAAATACTTGTATTTTCAGTTTTAATTTCTTGCCATTGCTTGGGTCCTTCTGAAACATGTGAATATCTTTTAACAAACATCTCTGCATTAAGAGATGCACTTAATGTATCTTCAATTTCTTTATTTGATGGCCAAATATCTTTTAAAAAAATATCTTTACCCTCTTTACTTTTTCCTAAAGGTTCCTTGTATAAATCAAATTCCATATGACCGGCAAGTGCATAAGCTACCACAAGTGGTGGTGATGCTAAATAATTAGCTTTTATATGTGGTGATATTCTTCCTTCAAAATTTCTATTTCCAGATAAAACTGATACAGCGTAGATATTCTCTTTCTCAATCGCATTAACAATTTCTTCCGGTAAGGGACCTGAGTTTCCTATGCAAGTCGTACAACCATAACCTACCAGATTAAAACCTAACTTATCTAAAAACACATTTAATCCTGCTTTTGCCAAATAATCAGTTACAACTTTTGATCCTGGTGCTAATGAAGTTTTTACCCATGGTTTAGTTTCTAAACCAAGTTCTACAGCTTTTTTAGCTAACAAACCTGCACCGATTAAAACATTTGGATTTGATGTATTTGTGCATGATGTTATTGCAGCAATCAATATTGATCCATCCTTAATATCATAATCTGTCCCAGAAACTTTTGAGATACTTTTTTCTTTTCTTTCAGTTGCATCTTCAAGAACTTTTTTAAATCCTGTAGAGGCATCTGTTAATAAAACTTTGTCCTGAGGTCTTTTGGGTCCTGAAATTGTTGGTACAATTGTTGACATATCTAATGACAATGTATCAGTGAATTCAATTTCATCACTTGCCCACAACCCTTGTTCTTTTGCATACTTTTCAACTATATTTACCGTATCTTCATCCCTTCCTGAAAATCTTAAATATTTTAATGTCTCGTCATCGATTGGAAAAAAGCCACATGTTGCACCATACTCTGGTGCCATATTCGCAATTGTTGCTCTATCAGCAAGAGTTAAATTCTTTAAACCTTCTCCATAAAATTCAACAAATTTTCCAACAACACCTTTATCTCTTAACATTTTTACAATAGTTAGGACTAAATCTGTTGCAGTAGTGCCTTCTGGCATTTTATTCTTAACTTCAAATCCAATTACTTCAGGAATTAACATGGAAATTGGCTGACCCAACATTCCAGCTTCAGCTTCAATTCCACCAACACCCCACCCAAGAACAGATAAGCCATTAACCATAGTGGTATGACTATCAGTACCAACTAACGTGTCAGGAAATAAATAATCTTCATTATTAAATTTTTCAGACCAGACTACTTTTGATAAATATTCTAAATTAACTTGGTGACAAATACCTGTTCCAGGAGGAACAATTCTAAAGTTATTAAATGCTTGCTGACCCCATTTTAAAAAAGAGTACCTTTCTCCATTTCTTTTAAATTCAATATCCACATTTTTTTCAAAAGAGTCTGCACCAGCAGACTTGTCTACTTGCACTGAATGGTCAATAACAAGATCTACTGCTGATAGCGGATTAACAGTATTTGGATCTTTATTTTTTTCTTTGACAGCTTCTCTCATAGCTGCAAGATCAGCAACCGCTGGTATTCCCGTGTAATCCTGTAACAAAACTCTAGCAGGTCTATAAGCTATTTCAGTTAATGATTTTTTTGTCTTCAACCATTCCTTAATTGCTTCTATTTGGCTTTTAGTGACTGATAGGTCATCTTCGTATCTTAATAAATTTTCTAATAAGACTTTAAGGGATTTTGGAAGTTTTGAAATACCATCTAAACCATTTTTTTCTGCTTCAGATAAAGAGTAATATTTATATTTTCTATTGTTGATATCAATAGATTTTAAAGAATTATAAGAATTTTTATTACCCGGTTTCATATTATAAATAAAAAGTTGTGATACAGCTTAATAGAAGCAGTGACATAGCATAATTAAACAACTTAATAAATTTATCATTTGTCGCGAATTTACTCATAAATTTACCTATAAGCACCCAAAAAATGATGCTAATTATTGCAAATACGAAAGCAACACCAATTACCCATAAAGAATAGTTTAAAAAATTATTTCCTGCCTCTACATAAGTTGATACAGATATTATTGCTACGATTACACCTTTCGGATTTAAAAATTGATACATAAAAGTTTCAATAAAAGTTACAGGGTTGAGACTCCTTTCTTCGGTGTTAGTTTTAGAAAATGATATTTTATAAGCTAAGTAAATAAGAAATACAGTTCCTGTGAATATTAATGTTTTTTGAATTATTGGATAAAGCTTAAATAAATTTATTAATCCAAAATTCACAATAGTAATCATTGTAGTGAATCCAAAAATGACCCCCAACATAAGTGGTATAGTTTTTTTTATTCCATGGTTAAAACCTGAGTGTGAAGCAACAATATTATTTGGTCCAGGTGAACAACTGGTTACAAACATAAACAAAGAAAGTGACAAAATTTCAGGATGCATATTTATGCAATAGGTAATCCATTTTCAGATTCTTGAGATGGATGAATTAATATAACTTTACCTTCTTTATCAATCGAACCTAAAATGAGAACTTGTGAAACAATACCTGCAATATTTTTCTCAGGAAAGTTACAAATACCTACAACTTGTTTTCCTTTTAAATTTTCTTCATTATAATAATGGGTTATTTGTGCAGAAGATTGTTTAATTCCGATTTCTTTGCCAAAATCAACTTCAATAACTAAAGATGGTTTTCTTGCTTTTTCATTTTTTTTTACAGATATTACGGTTCCAACTCTAATATCTATTTTGTCAAAGTCATCATAGGCTATTTGTTCTTTCATATATTTAATATATAATAGATGTTATTTATGAGTACAGAAAATAGTTCAGATCAATTATTTAATAATTCAGTTAAAATTTTAACTGATTTAATTGCATTTAAAACAATATCTGGAGAAGATAACAGCTCTTTGATTAACTATTGTGATAAAATTTTAAAAAAACTAGGTGCAACTTCATTTAAAACTTTTGATGATGAAAAAAAAAGAGTTAATCTTTTTGCAACCTTAAAAGCTAAACACCCTAGTGATAAAAAACCAATAATTTTATCTGGTCATACAGATGTAGTTCCAGTTTCAAAGGGATGGAGTACAGATCCATTTATAGCAACCATAAAAAATGATAAACTTTTCGGTAGAGGTGCTTGTGATATGAAGGGTTTCATTGCTTGCACACTTGCATTTGCACCAATTTATTCAAAGGCAAATTTAGATAGAGACATTCATTTTTCTTACACGTTTGATGAAGAAACTGCATGCATAGGAGCTCCTATTCTAATTGAAGAATTAAAAAAAAGAGGAGTTAAAGATGGAATTTGTATTATAGGTGAACCAACTAATATGAAGATCATAGATGCACATAAAGGATGTTATGAATACACAACTTATTTTGAGGGTTTAGCGGGACACAGTTCTGCTCCTCACAAAGGTGTGAGTGCTGTTGAATATGCTTCTCGTTATGTAAATAAATTAATTGAATTAAGGGAAAAATTGAAGGAAAGAGCACCTGAAGATTCAATATTTGACCCCCCTCATTCAACTCTTTCAATAGGAGGAATTTTTGGTGGCATAGCGCATAATGTAATCGCTGATAAGTGTCATGTTAACTGGGAAACAAGACCAGTAGTTAAAGAAGATGGTGTTTTCTTAAATGCTGAATTAGATAAATATGCAAATGAAGTACTTTTACCTGATATGAAAAAAGTTTTTTCCAACTCTTCTATCACAAAAAAAATTATTGGTGAGGTTGCAGGATTTGATAGAGATGAAAAATCAAATGCTTGTGAATTAGTTTCAAGTTTGACTGGTGACAATTCAAGAGAAGTTGTTTCTTTTGGAACTGAAGCTGGATTATTTCAAGAAATAGGAATAAGCACTGTTGTATGTGGTCCAGGTTCAATTGAACAAGCACATAAAATTGATGAATTCATAATTCTTGATGAACTAAAAAAATGTTTAAATCTACTTGAGGGAATTAAAGATAACTCTATTGTAAATTAGTCGTTCCAACCACTTACTACTTTAACTTCTAAATATTCTTCTAGGCCCAATTTTCCAGCTTCACGGCCAATACCTGAGTGTTTGTAACCACCGAATGGAGCGTCTGGAGCTAAACCAGCACCATTAATATCAACCATTCCTGATCTTAATCTTCTAGCAACACGATTAGCTTTTTCTTGATCTTGAGTTTGAACAAAATTTAACAGTCCATAAGGAGTATCGTTTGCAATTTCGATTGCTTCTTCCTCTGTTTCAAAGGGTATTATTGATAAAACAGGACCAAATATTTCAGTCCTAGCTATTTGCATCTGATTATTAACATCTGCAAATGCTGTAGGCTTTATAAAATAACCTTTGTCAAAACCATCTGGTTTACCAGTTCCACCAGCAACTAATTTAGCACCCTCGTCAATACCTACTTGGATTAATGTTTGAATTTTATCAAATTGTGCTTTTGAAACTACAGGTCCAATATGGTCACCTTCCTTTGTTGCAACATCAACTTTCATTGAGTTTGCAAAATTCTTTACTCTTTCTACAGTTTCTTCATAAATTGATTTTTCAACCAGCATTCTTGTTGGGGCATTGCAAGATTGTCCAGAATTTCTAAAACATCTTAATGCACCTCTTTCGACTGCTTCAGCATCTGCATCTTTAAATATAATATTTGCTCCTTTTCCTCCAAGTTCAAGACTTACTCTTTTAAAGTCACTTGCTGCATTTTGAGAAATTAAAGCACCTGCCCTAGTTGATCCTGTAAATGAAATCATATTTACATCAGGGTGACTTGTTAATGCATTTCCAGTAATGGCCCCATCTCCGTTAACTAAATTGAACACACCTTTTGGTAATTTAATTTCATCAATCATTTCCGCTAAAATCATAGATGACAAAGGTGCTATCTCAGATGGTTTTAACACCATTGTACAACCAGCTGCTATTGCAGGAATTACTTTTAAACAAGTTTGATTCATTGGCCAATTCCATGGTGTAATTAAAGCACAAACTCCTTTTGGCTCACGTAGAATATTATTATTAAGAGCGTGCTCTCCTAATTTTGATTCAAACGTGTATTCTTTTAAAACTTTTATATAAGATTTTATATGACTTGCTCCAGTTCCCGCTTGTAACTGTGTTGAAAAATCAATAGGGGCTCCCATTTCTAGAGTGATAGCATTGGCCATATCTGCCCATCTTTTTTTATAAACTTCGTACAAAGCTTCTAGATATTTTAATCTTTCTTCTTTTGTAGAAAATGCCCAAGTTTCAAATGCTTTTGTGGCTGCATTTACAGCTGCATTTACATCTTCAACTCCACCCAAGGATATAACTGCACACTCTTCTTCTGTTGAGGGGTCTATTACTTTTAAATCGTTTGATTTTTTTGGAGAAACCCAATCACCATTAATATAAAATTTTCGTTTATCTAGCATTTTTGAAAAATATCTTATCTTTTAACTTTTGCAAACAAATTAGTTAACTCATAAACAATCGTTGCTGCTGCTAAAGATGTAACTTCTGCATGATCGTATGCAGGGGAAACTTCCACAACATCTGCTGAAATTAAATTTAAACCTGATAAGCCTCTTATAACATTAACCATTTCTCTAGTGGTCATACCTGCAATTTCTGGTGTGCCAGTTCCTGGTGCAAAAGCAGGGTCTAGAACATCTATATCTATTGATAAGTAAAGTGGATTATTACCTACTCTTTTTCTTATTCTTTCTACTATTTTATCTATTCCTTGTGTTTGAAACTCATCACAGTGAATAATTTTAAAACCAAATTCTTCATCGTTTTTAATATCGTCCCTACTATAAAGTGGTCCTCTTATTCCAACATGCATCGAGGCATCATCTAAAAATAAATTTTCTTCTCTTGCTCTTCTAAAAGGTGTTCCATGTGTATAAGGAGCACCAAAATAAGTATCCCAGGTATCTAAATGCGCATCAAAATGCACTAAAGCAACTGGTCCATTATTCATTTTATTAACAGCTCTTAGTAATGGAAGTGCTATTGTATGGTCTCCACCTAAACTAATAATACCGCCAACTTTATTTAATAATTCATTGGCACCTTCTTCGATTTGTTTAATAGCCTCATCTATATTAAATGGATTGCAGGTTATATCCCCTGCATCAGCAACTTGCTGGACTTTAAAAGGTTCCACATCGTAACTTGGATGATAATTAGTTCTCAAATGTCTAGATGCTTGTCTGATACTCATTGGACCAAATCTTGCTCCAGGTCTATAACTAGTTCCTGCATCAAATGGTATTCCAACAATGGCAACATCACAACTTTCAACATCTCTTAATTCTGGTAATCTAGCAAAAGTAGATGGTCCAGCAAATCTAGGAACTTTAGTTCCACTAACAGGTTGAACTGGGTTTTTATTTCTTTCTTTTTTCATCTATAAATAAAATGTACCATATTCTTTTAAATTTTATATATTCTATCTATAAAATTATGAGCATAATAAGAGCTATTTTACTGTCAATTATTCTAATTATTCCTGTAAAAGCAAATACTATCTACAATCTAATAAAGATACCTAATTTAGAAATTTATGAAATTAACACTAAAAATAAATTAAAATATTTTTATGCAGCTAGGCCCTTTGGGTTGGGTACCCAAAAAAATATTGTTTGCTCAAATCCAAATAAGAAAGATTTAAAAATAAAATATAAAATTATTCATAAAAATCTTAATAGATATTCTTATGATTATTTAAAAAAAATTAACCTTAAATATATTGTTTTGTGTGAAAATTTGTCAATCTCAGAACTATATACAGCTGGTATTCCTGACAATATAATGAAAACATTAATACTAGATATTAAATTTAATGAAGATTACTTTGAAAGAGTAATTCATCATGAGGTTTTTCATATAATACATCTTCAACATAAAAGTATTTTTAACGATGAAGAGTGGATTAGATTTAATAATTCTAACTTTAAATATGCTGAATGTTCTACATGCACAAAAAAAATAAGCTTAGAGCAATACCAAGAAACAAAAGGTTTTTTCACAGAATATTCTAAGTCAACAGCCTCAGAAGATATGGCAGAAGTTTACTCACATATGATCTACTTAAAGAAAACGGAAATTAACCAAATTCGTAAATCAGACCCTATTTTAAATAATAAAATTTCATATATTAAAAATAGAATAAAAGAAATAGATAATTCTTTTACATTTTAATGGTAAAAAAAATTAGAGCTTCTAAATCAGAAAAATTTATTTTTGTTTTTTTAATTGTATTAGGTATCATAACTTTCTGTACATATTTTATAATTAAAAATAAATGTTTATTTGTCAAAAATATTAATCCGAAGAGTATTGCTTTTAAAAAACCAAATAATATTGCAATTTTAAATGCACCTTGTGGAAATGTAATTATAGAACTTTACCCAAATATTTCACCTAATGCTGTTCAAAGATTTATTACTTTGATTAAATCCAATGCTTATGAAAATATTGCTTTTCATAGAGTGATTGAAAATAAACTTATTCAGGCCGGAGACCTAGAGTTTGGAAAAAAAGGAAATTTAGATTATGGAAAAATTGGTACTGGAAAATCTGGTTTAGGAACGATTAAATCAGAAATCGATAATAATTTTAATTATACCAAAGGTAGTGTCGGATTAGCTCGAACATTTAGGAACGACACTGAAGATAGTCAATTTTTTATAATCTTACAGGATGAACCATTATTCAAAGGTGAGTATACCCCTGTTGGCAAGGTCCTTTTTGGACTAGAAGTCCTAAAAAAGATAAAATATGAAAGACGCTCAGAATATATATTGAGACCTGACTTCATTAATTCCTTTAAAATGCTTAATTAATAAGAGGTAAAATCTCAAGTTGAACCCATTTTAGACGGTCTATTACTATTATTATTAGTTAAAATTTGATGAAATATCTTTGTGAAAAATGTCCTAAAAAATACAATTAGGAAAAAAATTAATCTAAGTAGAAAAAGATTAATTGAACAACCATTAAAAATTTTAAAAAAAATTAACATAGAAAAATTAACAAAGTTCACATCATCATCGCTAGCAGAAAAATATAAGAACTTCAAAGAAAGAGGTAAACAAAAAGAACTTCATAGAATCAAATTATTAAAAGAAGAAAAAATTAAGGAATTAAAAAAAGAAAAGTTAGAACAAGAAAAACTAAAAAATGAAGAAATAAGGTTAATTAAACAAAATGAATTAAATCTAATAAAGGAAGAAAAACAGAAAATAGAGAAACAAGAAAAATTAAAAGTAAAAATTATAAAACAACAGCAGCAAATTAAAAGAAAAAAAATTAAACTTGAAGCTCAAAGAATTAAAGCTGAAGAACAAAAACTAAGAGATGAAGAAGAGGAAAAAACAAGACAAGATGATTTAAAATTAAAAGAAGAAAAACTAAGATTAGACTTTTTTGAAAAGCAAAGAATAAGACAAGAGCAACAAAAAGCCAAAGTTGAAAATGATAAATTAATGGCGCTTGAGAGACTGAATGCCCGTGAAGCTAAACAAAAAATAAAAGATGAGGAAGAAAGATTAAAAAATATTGAGATTGATAAACAAAAAAAAGATGAGCAAAGATTAAATGAAGAGGAGCATAAATTAAATTATCAAAAACAAAAACTTGAAGAAATTGAACAAAATATCAAAAAAATTGAGGTCGAAAGATTAAGAGAAAAAGAAATAAAGATATTAAAAGAAGCTGATGAGTTAAGAGAAAAAGAAAAACAACTTAAACTAAAAGAACAATTAGAAATAGAGGAACTTAAGGAATTGAGAGTAAATGATCTCCATCAAAGAAAAAATGAGGAAGAATTACAATTAAAAGAAGAAGAGATAAAATTAGAAAATCTAAGGGAACAAAGAATAATTCAAGCCAGAATTCTTGAAGAGAAAAGAGTCAAAGATGAAGAAGAGAGAATAAAAGAATGGGAAAGAAAATTTGATAAGGAACAAATAGTAAAAGAAGAAGAATTGATTAAAAAGTTTAATGACCAATTAATTAGAGAAAAAGAAGAAAGTGAAAAGATAATAGAATTTAAAAAAGAAGCAGTAATAGATGAAAAGAAAGAAGAAATATTAGAAAATGAGTTAAAGAAAGAAGAAGACGAAAGATATTAGTTAATTAAAGGTTTTCCCGTTGCTAGTGTGTGTTTAATTCTATCTCGAGTTTCTTTTGTTTCGATTAATCTCATAAATGCATCTAATTCTAATTTAAATAAATCATTTTCCGATAAAATTTTATCAATTGTTGTGTCTCCACCACTCAAGACATGGGCCAATTCTTTTGCAACAGTCACACCATGATCACGAATTATTTTTTCATTATAAAGCTTTTCTACAATTTTATTCATTTCTATTAAAACTTCTTTTCCAGGCAGTTTAAATTTTGTCTCAGATGGAGCTTTAAATTCTTTATTGTCATCTAAGATTTTTTTTGAAACTTCTAGTAAACTATTTCTATTCATTATTTTTTTATCCTCGGGTTTTAGATATTTTAATGGTTCTGCCTCAACTGGTGAAGTAGCAGTTTTTCCATAACCAATAATATCAAACACCTTAAGAGGTGCGTAATGAGGATCTTTTTTAGCTTCATCTGTATCAAGCCATCTTGACAGCATTTCCTTGCATCCACCACCAGCTGGTATCAATCCAACTATTGTTTCCACCAATCCAACTACAATGTTTGTATGTGAGGCTACAAAATTACTTTGAACCATAACCTCAAATCCTCCACCAAGTGTTAATCCAGATGGTGCAGATACAACTGGATGATCAGAGTATTTAAGGTGTTTGCAGGTTTCTTGAAAATATTTAATAAATTTTTCTATAGATTTAAAATCATTCTTATTTGCAAAATCCATCGTATAACTCAAGTTTACTCCAGCAGAAAATTGCATACTTTCATTTATTATAATCAAAGGTTTGTCTGTAGCTTTTTTTAAAGCATCCATTGAATTATAATCTAGAGCATTTGCTTTAGTGGTAAACTCGACAATATTATAATCAGTAAATCTATATACCTTGGCTGAACTATTTCCATCTACACTTAATGCTTTCTTTTTAGCTTTTCCAAATGTTTCAATGTCGGTATATTTTTGTCTAGATCCATAAAAATTTTTATTTTTAGTTTGGGATAAGTTTTCTAAAAAAGCATTTCCTTTAAAGTCATCAATCTTACCAAAAAAAGTTTCAACTCCAATTTCTTCCAACATTTCAAAGGGGCCTTTAGTCCAATTAAAACCTAACCTCATTGCTTCATCAATATCATTAAAATCCTTTGTAATTGTTGGAACTAAAGATGAGGCATATTTAATAATCTTAGAAATAACAGACCAAGCATACTCACCATACTTATCATCTCTTGAGATTAATATTTTAAGGTCTACTTTATCTGATTTAATATTAATCTTTTTACTTGCTGAATACTCTCCAGTTTCAAGATTAATTGCTTCCATAACTTTAACATCACCAGTTTTATTAATCCTGTAAAACCCACCCTTACCTTTTCGACCAGTATACCCAGTTTCAATTAACGTCTTTACTAAAGGAATTTCTTTTGCAACTGTTTGAAAAGGGTCATTTTCTGGTAATTCTTTAATAAAACTTTTTAAAACATCAGCCATTAAATCAATACCGATTAAATCATAAAGACCAAACACACCTGTCTTTGGTATACCCATGGGTCTTCCAAAAATTGCATCGGCTTCTTCTATACTAAGTTTCATTTTAAAAGCCTCAGTCATTGCAACTTGCATTGCAAAAACACCTATTCTATTTCCTAAAAAACCTGGAGTGTCATTACAAATAATTGCACCTTTTCCAAGTTCTGTTTCACAAAAATCTTTTAAAGCATTTATTTTATCTAAATCATTATTTTCATTTTTAACTATTTCTAGTAGTCCCATATATCTAACTGGATTAAAAAAATGAGTAATGCAAAAATCTTTTTTTTCTTCTTCTGATAAATGTTCAGATAAAACCTTAATAGGTATAGATGATGTATTTGAAGATACAATTGCACCATCTTTTCTTTCTTTAAATATTTTTTTATAGATACCATGTTTGATATCTATTCTTTCAACCACAGCTTCTACCACCCAATCAGCTTCCTTAACTTCATCAAAATTATCTAAAATATTTCCTACTTTAATATTATTTATTTTTGACTTATCTAATAAAAGTGGCGGCCTTGATTTGTGAATTTTGTTTCGTGCTTGCTCACTTATTTCAGTTTTTAAATCTAACAAAGTTACTGGGATATTTGCATTGCATAAGTGTGCTGCAATTCCACTACCCATTGTTCCTGAGCCAATAACTACTACTTTTTTAATTTCCATAAGATCTAATAATTGAGAAGCTATTTATAATAAATAAAGCAAACTTAGTAAATAAATTATCTGTTAATTCCTCTTAGTCTTTCAGATCTTCTTCTTAAAAGCTCTGCACTAACTAGGATTAAAGTAGACATTATAATTAAGCACGTTGCTACGGCCATGATTGTTGGACTTAATTGTTCCCTTAGCCCAACCCACATTTGAATTGGAATAGTAGTAGTTTCAAGTCCTGCTAGAAATAATACAACTACAACTTCATCAAATGAAGTTACAAAAGCAAATAGTGCCCCAGAAATAACTCCCGGTAAAATTAAAGGCAATGTTATTTTCATAAAAGTATTAACTGGATTGCTACCTAAGCTAGCTGCAGCTCTTGTAACACTATGATCAAAACCAGTTAATGTTGCAGTAACTGTAATAACAACAAATGGTGTTCCTAAAATAATATGTGCTAAAACTATCCCTGTATGTGTTGCTGCCAAACCTACTTTTGCCATAAAGAAAAATATTGCTGTACCTGAAATAATTAATGGAACAATCATTGGTGAAATTAATAAAGCCATGAATGCTGCTTTGTAAGGCATGTGTCTACTGCTTAAACCTAATGCCGCAACTGTTCCAAGAATTGTTGAACCAATAGTTGCAAAGAAAGCAATAATAATACTATTTTTTGCTGCTAATCCCCATGGATTTTTAGTTCCATAAATCATATCTTCATACCATCTTAAAGAAAAACCTTCTGGATCAAGTGCTAACATTTTTGCTGAAAAGTGAATATATTGCTCAGCATTAAATGAAAGTGGAAGGATTATAAATAATGGAGCAATTAAAAAGAAAAATACTAATCCACAAATAGTTAAATATGTGTAGTGCCATATTCTATAATTCCATGCTGTATAAGTTGGTAATGACATAATTTATCCTAGTTTAATATTATCTATTCCTACTAATTTATTATAAATCCAGTAAATAGTTAAGACACCAACTAACAACATTGTACCTAATGCAGCTGCAAATGACCAATCTAAAGAACTTTTCATATGATAAGCAATCGTATTACTAATTAAAGATCCACTTGCTCCTCCAACTAATGCAGGAGTTATATAATAACCTATTGCTAAAATAAAAACCAACAATGACCCAGCACCAATGCCTGGAACTGTTAATGGAAAGTAAATTTTTCTAAATGCTACAAATGGTGTTCCACCTAAAGATTTTCCAGCTCTCATTAAGCTTGGAGATATTGTTTTCATTACACTGTAAAGTGGCAATACCATAAAAGGTAGTAAGATTTGCGTCATCGCAACAAAAGTTCCAATTACATTGTACATTAGTTCTGGCCTATTATCATTGGCTGCAAGCCCAAGCATTACAATTAAATCATTAATTGGGCCTTGCTGTTGAAGTAAAACCATCCAACTTGACGTTCTAACTAACAGTGATGTCCAGAATGGGAGTAATACACATATCATCAGTAAATTACTATATTTCATGGGTAATGTAGCTAATAAGTATGAAATTGGATAAGCAAGTATGAAACAGAATATAGTTACCCAAAAAGCAACTTTGAGAGTTCTTAACCATAGTATCTTATGAATTCTTCTGTCCTCTGGTTGCTGTACTATATCTCCATTTTGGTCAAATTTTAAATCTACACCTTTTAGATATTTAGCATAAGTCCAATTTGGTGCAGCATTCTTTAAAGCAACCAAATATTCAGGTTGACCCCATCTTTTGTGAACATTTATAAATTGTTCTTTATAATTTCCATCTTCAAATTTTCCAAGTTTTCTAACTGTTTTTTTTATTAAGCTACTAAATCCACCTTTTTCATAATTTAGTCTTGCTATGATCTTGCCATAAGTTTTAGTCTTTTTTAAATATGCTAAATCCTCATAAAGGGCAGCATACACTGGTTCTCCTGGAAGATTTTGGCCATCCCATTTTTCAATCGCTGTAAAGGTATTTGGTAACATTTTAGTGATCTTACGATCATCAATACTTCTGAATAACATGTCACCTATTGGAAAAACATATGTAATTATAAGAAACAGAAATAATGGCCCTACAAGAAATAATGCTTTTAATTTATTTTTTCTCTCAGCTTTCCTTAAACTGACCTCTAGGGGTAATCCATCTGATGATAATATTTGTTCTGTGCTCATATTTTAAAATTCTCAAAAAAAAAGGGCGGTTATTGTTTAACCGCCCTAGTATTTTATAATAAAATCTAATCTATAATACTAAATTATAGTCCAGCTTTCATTGCTTCCCATTTCTCATTGATTTCATCTTGGTTATCTGCCCAGAAATCAGGATTCATTAGGATATATTTTTTAGTATTAGCGGGTGCTGTAGGCATGTGTTGTACCATGCTTGTCTTACCATCTTTATACCATGGCTCTCCAGCATCTATAATAGCGATTGAAGACTTTCTCCAAGGAGCGTAAGCAATATACTTAGCACTTCCAGCTAAACCTTCAGTACTTGTCATTTCTCTAAGTACTTTCATAGCTTCACCATTAGCATCGTTAGGTCCACCTTTAACCATTGCAAAATACTCATAGTCAAGAATTTGTCCATCCCATACTTGTACAAGAGGAGTTCCTTCCATTTGCGCATTAAAGAATCTACCGTTCCAACCAGTTGCCATTACTACTTCACCATTAGCAAGTAATTCAGGCGGTTGAGCTCCAGCACTCCAGAATACACATCCACCATTTGGATCAGTACAAAGGTCTGTAATCATTTTCATTGCTCTGTCTACTCCACCATCAGCTTCAAGTTTTCTGTAAGTTAAATCAGAACCTTTACCAGGGTTTACACCATCTGCAGTGATAGCAATTTCTAAGTTAGACATTGCACCTTTGTAAATTGATCTTTTTCCAGGAAACTTCTTAGTGTCAAAAAAGTCTTTTAGTGTAGTAGGTTTTTTGTCACCAATTGTTGCGTCATTGTAAGCATAGTTCCATGAGTACAAGATATTTCCAACTGCACATTTAGAAGGCATGCCTGTGAAATAATCTTGACTTGCAGGAGTTCCATCTGGAGCAGGTGAAAAGTCTTTGTCGAAATCGAATTCAACAAAAATACCTTCATCACATCCAATGATAGTGTCTTTTGCATATACATCGATAATATCCCATGTAATTGCGCCAGCTTCTTTTTGAGCTTTAATCTCTGATAATCCACCTGTGTAATCTACCCAGTTTACAGCTATACCTAATTTAGCAGCCGTAGGATCACCATACCCTAATTTTTGACTTTCCGTATAAGCACCACCCCAAGAAGCTACAGTAACTGCAAAAGCTGAAGTTGTGATAGAAAGTACAAAAGATAGAGCAAGTAATAGTTTACTTAATTTTTTCATTTTCTCTCCTATTTAACGTTAACGTTTTATTTAAGTGACACTAAAACAATATAGCTACGTTTAGTCAACAGCCAATTATGTCTAATTTGCCTTTATTTTATATAGAATTTTATAATATTTACTTTGGATCTAAAGCTCTGCAGTCAATACTGTTCCAGCCTATATTAAGTACATTGCCCTTTTTAAGGTCTAATCTTGCAGTACTATTTGGTACTTTAAGGATAAAATCTTTATTGCCGAGTAAATCAACTCTAAGTCTTGTGTGATCACCATGATAAATTATTTCTTCAATTTTACCTTTATGATTATTATCCATTTTATCTGTAGGATCTATAATTGCTCTTTCAGGTCTTAGTGAAACTTTAGTTTTATCCCCTTTTGCTTTTACGGCAACTGGATTTGCTAAAATTTCAGTACCATCTTCTAATTTTACTTTACATTTGTCACCTGAAATATCTGAAACCTGACCTAAAAATTTATTATTCTCTCCAATGAATTCGGCAACAAAAGAATTAACAGGTTTTTCATACAACTCATCAGGACTTGATAACTGCTGAACTTTACCATCATTGAAAACTGCAATTCGGTTTGACATTGTTAATGCCTCAGTTTGATCGTGTGTTACATAAACAACTGTTACGCCAATACTTTCATGAATATGTTTAATTTCATACTGCATACTTTCTCTTAAATTTTTATCTAAAGCTCCAAGTGGCTCATCCATAAGTACTACCTGTGGATCAAAAACTAAAGATCTAGCCACAGCAACACGTTGTTGTTGACCACCGGACAATTGCATTGGCATTCTTGCTTCAAAACCATGAAGGGATACCATTGATAAAGCCTTATCAATTTTTTTATCTGCTTCATCTTTTGGAATTTTTCTAACTCTTAATGGAAAAGCTAAATTTTCATAAACAGTCATATGAGGGAACAAAGCGTAGTTTTGGAATACCATTCCAATTCCTCTTTTGTGAGGTGGAATGTTTGAAATTACCTTACCATCTAAATAAATTTCTCCATGAGTCGGAGTTTCAAAACCAGCCAGCATCATTAAACAAGTTGTTTTACCAGAACCAGAGGGTCCCAACATAGTTACAAACTCACCTTCTTCGATATCTAAATTTAATCCTTTAACGACTAATATTTTGCCATCATAACTTTTGTCAACGTTGTCAAATTTTACAAATTCTTTATTTTTTGCCATATTTTCTCCAGGGGATTTAAAACATTTGTTGAGTTACTTATCAAGTTTTTTTATTTCAACTACTTGATATGTAGATCTTTTGAAAAGTTGCAAAATAACTCACACCCTTTGTCAGTTATTCGTATTGCTTCTGAAGCTTCAACTCCCCACTCTCCAAATTGCATTACAGCAATCATGTGAAAAGTAACATTTGGTTCTAAAATGGTCATATCACCTTTTGATATATTTAAGGTATGCTCACCCCAATCAGGTGGGTAGCCAATTCCTATTGAATAACCAGTTCTTGAGGTTTTTTCTATTCCATATTTATCTAGAATTTTCCAAAAAGCTTGAGCAACATCGTCTGCAGTTTGTCCAGGTTTTGCAGCATCTATTCCAGCTTGAAGTGCTTCATTTGTTTTATTCATAGTATCAACTTTCAATTGATCAGGTTTTCCAAGTAAAACTGTTCTGGCCATTGGACAATGGTACCTTTGATATACCCCCGAAAGTTCAATAATTGTAGCCTCACCCTCGACAAACTTATCTTGAGTTGCTGTTAAATGTGATGCTGAGGTACCTTTTCCTGTTGGAAGTAATGTTGCAATACTTGAATACTCACCTCCAAATTCTGGAGTTCCATAAAATAATGCTTTTTGAATTTCTCCTACAGCATCACACTGCCTGACACCTGGATTTATCACATCAATTGCTGTTTGCATTCCTTTTTGGGAAATTATTGCTGCAGATTTCATAAGTTCTATCTCCGCATTAGACTTAACAACACGAACCCAATTAACTAATCTTTCAGAATCTTTTAACTTAACATTTGGCAGTCCTTGTTTCATTTTTTCATAACAATAAGCTGTAAAATAATGACTATCCATTTCTAGACCTACTGTAAGTTTATCCCATTTTCTCTCTTTTATAATTTCTACTAAATTATCGTAAGGGTGCACTGGCCAAGTATGAATATATTTTTCATCATAAACTAAAATATTTTCATTTTTTAAATAAGTTTTTATATAAGCTCCACCTGAGTCTTGCTTTCTAACCCAACATAATGGCTCATCAGCATTTACATGAACAATTACAGCTTGAGCATAATAAAACGACCAAGCATCATAGCCAGTTAAATAGTTCATATTGGCTGTATCACTAGAGATTAATAGTTCTATGCCTTTTTTCTGCATTGCACTTTGAACTTTTTTTAACCTTGCTTTGTATTCTTCTTTGCTAAAATTCATATAGTTTAACTATTAAATAATTTTCCAAAACCCTCAATCTTTTCTTTATAATCAATTGCATTGAGAGAATCCCAGATTAAAGTTTGATTACTTGATAGAACAACTTTATTTATTTTTTTTTCTAATTTATTAATTATAGATAGCACTGGTAAAGCCGTACACGAAACAAATAACGCCTCACTATCTGCAAGATCTATTTTTGACAAGACATCAAATAAATGATCTTCATCAACTTTTCCAATATCAAGGTCAGAATCAATATCAAAATAAGTTAAAGAATTAATAATAATATTTTCTTTTTCAAAATAGTTAACCACAGAGTCATTTATTGTTTTTGTATAAGGTGTAAAAATAGATATCTTATTAATGCCTAATACTTTTAAAGCTTTAATTGCAGAAGTTATTGGGGTTGTAACTTTTGCTTCTGGTTTAGCTGAGTGTACTTTTTCTTTTATCACGTCATATCCTGCTGCAACTGTTCCAGATGTGCAACCATACGCTACACAATCTATTTTTTGATCTGGAAGAATATCTTTAGTAACCTCCGTAATATCTTCAGCCATCTTAGCCAGAGTTTCGTTGGTCAGTGGGTTGTAGCAATGAATTCTATTTACATAGAGATCAATATCTCTTCCATAAATTATATTATTAAAATCTTTTTCAATTCTAAAATCACTACCTAATGTGATTAAGCCAATTCTTGGGTTAGATTTAGAGATATATTTCGGTTCAATTTTATTTAATTTCATAAATTAGCAGTAATATCTGGATTAAATATATATTGAATAAGGAGTCTAGTTAAAATAGAGTTTAATAAAAGCGTACATAACTCGTCGTTACTTAAGGTTTAAACGGTACTAAAGAATACGAAAGTGGGATCAGTCGTCTTTAAATTTAATTATTTAAGGAGGTTTGAATGAAGTTTGGATATTTTTGTAACACTACTAACTGGGATCATAAACCATACAATCAATTACTAGATGAAACCAAAGAAATCACCACTTACTGTGATGAAAATAATTGGGACTCAATTTGGTATACAGAGCATCACTTCAATCACGAAGGAATGGAATCTTGCACCAACCCATTGATGATGGGAGTTGATGCTGCGGCCAGAACAAAACAAATTAGAATAGGTCAAGCTTGCAATGTAATTACATTTCATAATCCTATCCGTCTAGCTGAAGACATAGCTTTATTGGATCAACTATCAGGTGGGAGAGTTGACGTTGGTATTGGAAGAGGAATATATGGCAGAGAAGCTATCAACATGAACAAAGAGGCTGACTTAAAAGATCAAGCAAAAAATTTTAGATTATTTGATGAAACTTTAACAGTGATGAAAAAAGCATGGACTGAAGAATTTTTTAGTCATCAAGGTGAATTTTATACCTACCCTACTCCTGGTTTTACTTGGCAACATGATATGAGTCCACCTAGTGATAAATTTTTAGATACAAAAACAAGTGAAATAAAAAAAATTAGTGTTGTTCCAAAACCAATGCAACAACCACACCCTCCTATATGGCAAGTAGTTGATGGAGCGAGATCGATTGAATGGGCAGCACAAAATGGATTAAACACTATAATGTGGATACCTACTGTTAAAGCTTTAAAGAAAAGATTTGAGATTTATAGAGATGCAAAATCTAAAGCAGAAAATAGAGATGTACCATTAGGAGAAGGTGTATCTTTAGTTAGAGATATGTTTGTAGCAGAAACTATGGAAGAAGCAGAAAAAATGGCTGGTGAACATATTATTAATTATATGAAATGGGTTTGTCACTGGAGAGGATTAGGAAATCATATGAATCCAGATGAGGAGTTACCAGAAACAAAACATAAATTAGATCTATTGAACTATGACTTCTTACATAAAAGAAATTTATTATTTGGAACACCTGAATATGTGGTTAATAAAATAAATGAATTAAAATCTGAATTAAATTTACAAAACTTGCAAGTATGGTCTAACTTTCCTGGTATAGAGCATGATGCTTGCATGAGAAGTATAAAACTGTTTAATGATGAAGTAATACCAAAAATTAATATAGATAATTCAAATATAGAAATGGCTAGTTAATGAAACTTGAATTGAGAAAATTTGCAAAATTTGTTGATAAAACTTTTATTGAAGGTGGTAAGGAAGCCAAAGAACCTGTTTTACTAGTTTCAGTTGCTGCTGTATTTAAAAATCCATGGCATGGAAAAGGTTTTGTTGAAGACTTAAAACCAATCATTTTAGATTTAGCTCCCAAATTAGGTACTATTCTAGTCTCTGAATTAATAAAAGAAATGGGCTCTCCTGAAAAAATTTTAGCTTATGGTAAGGCTGGAACTGTTGGACTTAATGGTGAAATTGAACATGCATCTGCATTTATCCATACTTTAAGATTTGGTAATAAATTTAGAGATGCTGTTGGTGGAACATCTTATTTAAGTTTCACAAACACAAGAGGTCCCGCTGGTTCTAAAATTTCAATTCCAATGATGCATAAAACAGATTCTGGTCTAAGGCCTTATTATCTTACACATGAATTTACTATACACGACGCCCCTTTTGATGATGAAATAGTAATAGCAATAGGTGGCGCATCAAGTGGTAGAGCTCATGCTAGAACTGGCGATAGATATCAAGATATGAAGGAAATGGGACTGGATACTAAATAAATTAATGCCTCACAATTTTGATCCTAATCAAAATTATCATTCATTCATTGATAATAAAACTGAGCCATTAGTTTTCGTTCATGGTGTTGGTCTAGATCAAAAAATGTGGGACTCTCAAGTTAATTCCTTAAGTGATCATTCAATAATTACCTATGATTTATTAGGGCACGGAAAAACTCCTTACAATAAAGAAGAGATCACATTAAATGATTTTACAGATCAACTAGACTATTTATTAAAGTTTTTAAAAATTGATAAAATTAATCTTGTTGGTTTCTCTTTAGGATCATTAATTGCATTAGACTTTGCGTCAAAATTTAAAGATAAATTAAAAAGCCTTACATTAATTGGAACAACATATAAAAGAACTGAAGAACAAAGAGCTTTAGTCATAGAAAGATTTGAACAGGCTAAATTGAACAAACCTATTTCAAAGCAGGCATTAAAAAGATGGTTCACAGATAAATATTTAGATAACCATCCAGAAATTTATGATCAATTTATTAAAATTTTAACAAAAGATGGTGGCGATCATTTAAATTTTTTAAAAGCTTACAAGCTATTTGCAAATCACCAAGATGATATTGATATAATTAAAAATATTAAGACTAAAACTCTTATCATGACAGGGTCAGGTGATACAGGTTCCACAGTGCAAATGTCAAAATCCTTATCCAATGATTTAACAAATTCAAGTTTTATCGAGATAAAAAATGGAAAACATCTTTGTAGTATAGAGTGCGCAGATGATGTTAATATAAATCTTAAAAATTTTATTAATAATTAAATGACAAAAATTCAAAACTTTAAAATGTACATAGACGGTCAATGGGTTGATTCTGAATCAGGTAAAACAATTGAAACTTTAAACCCAGAGAATAATGAGGTTTGGGCAACCGTACCTGAGGCAAGCACAAAAGATGTTGATAAAGCAGTTAAGGCTGCACAAAAGGCTTTTGAAAACTCGTGGGCTAATTTACATCCAAGAGTAAGGGCTAAGTATTTAAGATCTCTAGCAGATCAATTAAGAGAAAATGCAGAACACCTTGGTACCATTGAAACTATTGATACAGGTAAAATTTTCAGAGAAACTAAAACTCAAGCTAATTATATAGCAGAGTATTATGATTATTTTGCGGGTCTTGCAGATAAAGTTGAAGGTACCGTTGTACCAATAGATAAACCAGACATGCAAGTAACAACAACTAGAATACCTATCGGTGTAGTAGCTGCAATCATTCCATGGAATTCTCAAATGTTATTAACTGCTGTAAAACTTGCACCCGCATTAGCAATGGGAAATACCGTTGTAATAAAAGCATCTGAGCTTGCACCAGTAACTTTGTTAGAATTTGCAAAATTAGTTGAAAAGTCAGGAATACCAAAAGGAGTAGTTAATATAATCACAGGTTTAGGTGAGCCTTGTGGTAAGGCTCTAACTACACATGATCTTGTGGAGCGAATTGCATTCACTGGTGGGCCTGAGACAGCAAAACATATTATAAAAAACTCTGCTGAAAACTTGTCACAAGTGAGCTTAGAGCTTGGTGGTAAAAGCCCAGTCGTTGTATTTAACGATGCTGAGCAAGAAAATGCTCTTAATGGAATTACTGCTGGAATTTTTGGTGCAAGTGGCCAAAGTTGCATTGCAGGATCAAGGCTCTATATCCAGTCTGAAATATACAATGAATTTTTAGATAAATTAGTGGCACAAGCAGAAAAGATAAAATTGGGCGCACCAATGGATAAAGATACTCAAATGGGGCCTTTAAATAGTTTTAAACAATTAAAAAATATAGAAAAAAATATTAAAGCTACCGTTGAGCAAGGTGGAATTATTAGATGTGGAGGCAAAAGATCCAATATATCTAATAAAGGTTATTATTTTCCAGCTACTATAATTGAATGTAAAAATCATAACTTACCTACTGCTGAAAATGAATTATTTGGCCCAGTATTGTCTGTAATGAAATTTGATACAGAAGAGCAGGCTATTAAATTAATGAATGATAATAAGTATGGATTATCCTCTGGAGTTTATTCATCAAACCTTGGAAGGGGTATGCGGGTTTCTAAAGCTGTTAGAGCTGGAATAGTTTTTGTTAACACATATAGATTAATTTCACCTATGGCACCATTTGGAGGAATTAAAGATAGTGGTTATGGCAAAGAGGCAGGCATTGAGTCTATTAAAGAATATACAAGAATAAAAACGACATGGTATAATTCTTCGGATAAACCGATGACCGACCCATTCACAATGGGATAGTTAATTGCCATTAAAACATTTATTAATTTTGCTTTTTATAGCAGTGGTTCATGGGAGTGCCTTTCCTTTTACTAAATTAGTATTAAATGATTCAGTACCTCCAATTCTTATGGCATCTCTTAGAATGGGAATAGTATTGATCTTACTAATACCCTTTTGGAGATTTAAAATACCAGAAAAAAAATATTTCCCTTCTTTGATAGCATTCTCTATTTCAATGGGAGTTATGGTTTATGTATTTATGACTCTAGCTCTTTATCATTCAACAGTTATATCTCCAGTAATTGTAGGATCCCAGTTAGCAATACCATTTGGAATTCTTGCAAGTGCAGTTATGCTTGGTGAGAATATAAGTACAAAAAAATGGATATTAATCTTTAGTGCTTTTGCTGGAATTATGATTATATTTTTTGATCCAAAACTGGTTGATAACTTTCTAGGATTATTTTTTGCAAGTTTGATGGCTTTATCTTTTGCTTTAGCTCAAGTCTACTCAAGACGATTAAGAGAATTAGATATCAGTTTAACAAATGCATTTACTGGCTTATTTGGTTTTATAATATTATTTGTTGTTTCATATTTTATTGAAGGAGATACAATTTTAAATATTACATCAATAAATCTAAGCTCTTGGTTATTAATTTCATACCAGGCTATAGTGGTTTCCTTAGGCGCCCACTTGCTAATGTTTTACTTGTATAAATTCTACACAGTGGGGCAAATCTTTCCCTCCTACTCTTTATTTCCAATTTTTGGCATAGGGCTAACTTTTTTAATATTTGATGAGGTTCCAACGATTTTATTTCTTGTTGGGGGTATAATTGTTATAAGTTCGGTGCTTTTACTTCATAAAATAAGGTAATTTACCCATTGAAATACTAGATTAATCATAATTTAATCAGTTTTTTATAAATTGTTAACAATCAAAGAGGAAAATAATGAAAAAACTATTTATTGCTGCATTTATATTCGTTTCAACGTTTACAACGAGTACATTCGCAGAAGTTAAGATGGGAATTATATTAGGATTTACTGGTCCTATTGAATCTCTAACACCAGCTATGGCTGCATCTGCAGAGCTTGCTTTTAAAGAAGCTTCTGATTCAGGTTCGCTATTAGGTGGAGAAACTATTTCAGTAGTAAGAGCAGACTCAACTTGTGTTGATTCAGCAGCAGCAACAGCAGCAGCAGAAGGTGTTATCGCACAAGGTGTTGCAGCAATTATGGGTGCTGACTGTTCAGGTGTAACTGGTGCTATCGCATCTAATGTTGCTGTACCAAATGGTGTAGTAATGATTTCACCATCAGCAACTTCGCCAGGACTTACAACTTTAGATGATAAGGGTTTCTTTTTTAGAACAGCCCCATCTGATGCTAGAGGTGGTCAAGTTTTAGCTGATATTACTAAAGATAGAAGAATCAAAAGTGTAGCAATTACTTACACTAACAATGACTATGGAAAAGGTTTAGCTGATGTTTATGCAGCAGCGGTAAAAGCTCATGGTATTAAAGTAACAATTGTATCTGCACATGAAGATGGGAAAGCTGATTACTCATCTGAAGTAGCTACTTTAGCGTCAGCAGGTGGTGATGCAGTAGCAGTAATTGGTTACCTAGACCAAGGTGGAAAAGGAATTATTCAAGGTTCTTTAGACTCTGGTGCATTTGATAAATTTATTTTATCCGATGGTATGATCGGTGACTCGTTAACTGATGCTTTTGGAAAAGATTTAAATAAATCTTTTGGTTCAATGCCTGGTTCAATGAATGAAAAAACAGCAGGTACTTTTGCGTCTGTTGCTAAAGCAGCTGGTATCGACTCGTCTGGACCTTACACTGGTGAATCTTATGATGCAGCAGCTTTAATCGTTCTTGCGATGCAGGCAGGTGGATCAGCTGATAGAGCTTCTATTGCTAAGAATGTAATGGATGTTGCTAACGGTCCTGGAACTAAAATTTATCCAGGTGAACTTAAAAAAGGTTTAGATTTATTAGCTAAAGGTAAAAAAGTTGACTACGAAGGTGCAACTGGAGTTTCTTTTACTAGCGTTGGTGAAGCTGAGGGTTCTTTCTTAGAGAAAGAAATCAAAGGTGGAAAATTTAAAAATAAAAAACAAAGATAATTAAAATTTTAGTTTTAAAACCCTCTGCAGTGAAAATTGTTGGGGGTTTTTTATCTAAAAATTACTGATAATCCTAAAAAACCCAAATATTGAGATGAATATAAGAAAGTAAAAAACGACTTTTCTATAAGTCTCCTCTTTACTTTTAATAAAAAATTTATCACCAATATAAACACCTATTGGTAAAATAATAATCAATGGAACGGTCCTATAAATAGTTGTGACATCTACAATTCCAGCAAAAAAACTAAGAGTAAAAGCATAAATATCTGTTAAGAAAAATAATGCTGCTAATGAACCTCTGATTATCGCAGGTTGAATGCTTGTAACCAATAAGAATAGTGCAACAGGCATTCCTCCTAAAGTAGTTAATCCATTTAATGTTCCAGAAATTATTCCTGTAAAGAATTTTCCATAATTGTTATTAATCTTTTGATTCACGTAGCCTCTCATTAATAAAAATGAAAAAATTATAATTAGTACACAAACAGATAGATGTGTGACGTCAGGGGTTAAATATTTCAATAGATAGATACCAACAGGAGAACCAATAATTATTCCAAATAATAGTTTTACAACAAAATTCCAATCTATTTTGTTCCATATATATGGAACCATAAAAATACTAATAATTACCTCAAGTATTAGAATAATTGGAACTATTTCTATCGCTGGAAGAATAAAAGAAAAACCTGAGATACATGTTGCTGAAAAGCCAAAGCCATTAAATCCTCTTATAATAGATGCAATAAATACGGTAAATATTACAAAATAAATTTCAACTAAGCTGAGTTGAAAATAAGCTAGTAAATCCATCTTACTTTCTCTCTTTAAAATCAGCTCTTAATGTTGACAAAATAATTAAAACTAAAAATATTATACAAATTAAATTCATTGTTTTCCAACTTGTTAAGGTTAAGAAAACTCCCGCAGATAAACTTGCAGTTGCTTGAATTGAATAAACTATTAAATCATTAAAACCTTGTGCTTTAAATTTTTCATTTTCTCTATACGATAGAACTAACAAACTTGTTCCTGATATAAATAAAAAGTTCCAACCAAATCCTAAAAATATTAATGCAATTAGGTAATTAGTAAAATTTTGATCAAAGAAACTAGTTAAAACTGTTATTAAAAATAAAAATACACCAGCATACATTATTTTACTATGTCCAAATTTTCTTATCAAATTACCAGTAACTAATGATGGTAAAAACATAGCTGCAATATGAAGTTGAATTACCAATCCTGTTTTAGTTAAACTTATTTTTTCCATTACATGCATACTTATTGGTGTAGCTGTCATTAAAAATGCCATTACCGCGTAAGCAAATGCAGAAGCAATTAATGCTTGTAAAAATCTTGGTTGAGAAATTAATTCTAAATAGCTTCGTGAATTTTCTTTGTTAACATTATTTGGTTTGTGTCCATCTTTATAAAAATATAGAAAAATTGTTGATGTAAGTGTTAAAGCTGCAAGTACGATGTACGATCCAGCATATAAATGTTCAGAAATAATTTCTTTTGAAAAATTGGCCGCATTTGGTCCTATAAAAGCTGATCCTATTCCTGCTAATAATATTATTGATATAGCTTTAGGTGCCATATCTTTTTTTACTGTTTCAACAGCTGCAAAACGGTATTGATGGCTAAAAGCTACTCCTGCCCCAAGTAAAAAACATGCAAAGTTAAATAAAATAAAACTTTCACTGATTATTGAGTAAGCAGCAAGCAGTGATGACAATGAGCTTCCAATTGAAGAAAAAATAAAGCCTGCTCTTCGACCAATTATACTCATAATTTTTGCAGCAAAGATTGCAAAAATTGCAACACCTACAATTGATAAAGCCATTGGTAATGTTGCTAAAGATTTTATTGGGCTAAACTGAGAGCCAATTATGCCACTTAAGAAAACTGTAACTGGTGCTGCGGTAAAAGCAAAGATCTGACTTAAAATCAACAACCATAAATTCTTATTCATTAAAAAAAATATTTATCACCGATGTACATAGCCCATGCTACTGCAGCACCAAGTATAATATATTTCATAATAATTTTATTTTATTTCTATTTTCTCAGGAAGTATACCTTTAGGGCGATACCTCATAATTAACAATAAACCCATTCCCATCATTAAATACCTAAAGTAAGGAACGCTTTCTGTTAAATGCACTTTTAGCTCATGAGTCTCTGGAAGACCCATAGTAAACAGGTTAATCAAGAACAAGGATATCGGTGCAGCCTCAATCCATAGAAACCATACTGCAAATCCACCTAAAATAGCCCCAAAATTATTTCCACTACCACCAACAATTACCATTACCCAAATTAAAAAAGTATATCTCATTGGCCTGTAACTACCAGGTGTGAATAAACCATCTTGAGTGACTAACATTGCACCTGCAATACCAACAATTGCTGAACCTAAAATAAATATCAACAAATGTTGTTTGACAACATTTTTACCCATTGCATTCGCTGCTTCTTCGTTGTCTCTAATAGCTCTCATCATTCTTCCCCATGGAGAATAAAGTGCTTTTTGCGTAACTATTAATAAAACAATAACTACAATTAAGAATAAACCTGAATAACAAAGTTTTACAAAAACTGAAGATCCTTCAATGACCAACTGATTAAGTGCAGCTTGTTTATCTGCAATATTGGAAATTAATTCTAATTTTCCTGAATTAAATTTTGCAACTAAATTTATAAACCATTCAGTTGTCTGAAGGTTAACCTCATAAGGTACTGGTCGATCTAATCCAATTACGTTCTTAACACCTCTTGCCAACCAATCTTCATGTTTGATTATAGCAATAACAATTTCTGAAATAAGTAATGTAGCAATAGCTAGGTAGTCAGCACGTAAACCAAGAGCAACCTTACCTACAATAAATGCCAATCCAGCTGCAAAGAAAGCTCCAACTATCCATGAAAATACTATTGGTAAACCTAAGCCTCCAAGAAATCCTGTTGTTGCTGGGTTTACTGCTTCGATTGCTTCAATGCCTGACTCAGAAGTAATTCTTATAATTACAATTCCAGCAATTATAATTCCGGCTATTCCATATGTTCTTATTTTTGATTTCTCAAAATTTTTTAAAATAAACCGAATAAGAAAAACTATTGCAATTATTAGACATAGACATATTAGAATATCAAATCCACCTGCACTCCATGCTTCTGGAACAGGATCAACTGATATTAAAACTGCAGCCAACCCTCCTAAGGCTGCATAACCCATAAGACCAAAATTAATTAAACCAGCATAGCCCCATTGCACATTTGCTCCCATAGTCATAACTGCTGAAATTAGACACATATTAAAAATTGAAAGAGCAACATTCCATGATTGAAATATTCCAACTAAAATAATTAAACCCATCATTATTGCGTAAGCTGCAATTATATTTAGATTCTTTCTCACAGTACTTTCCCTTTAAATATGCCATTGGGTCTGTAGAGCAAAACAATCACCAGTATAGAAAATGATACAGCGAATTTATAATCAGTTGATAATAATTGCACTAATGTTTCTGGCTCCATACTTTCTGGTAAAATATACATAAAAAATTTCTTATATGCGTAAGTAATAAATATCTCTGAAAAAGCTATGACATATCCCCCTAAAAATGCTCCAAATGGGTTTCCTATACCACCAACAATTGCTGCAGCAAAAATTGGTAACATGTTGTTAAAGTAAGTAAAAGGCTTGAAACTTTTATCCAAACCATACAAAGCACCACCAATAGTTGCTAAAATACCAGCAATAATCCATGTAATCATAACTACTCTTTTAGGGTCAATTCCTGATAATAGAGCCAAATCTTCATTGTCTGAATAAGCACGCATACTTTTTCCTGTTTTAGTTTTGTTTAAAAACCAAAATAAAATTGAAACTAATATTAATGTTATGAATATTGTTAATACTTGACTGGATTTAATTGCTAAGCCTTCATTAAGTCCTGTCATTTCTTTAAACTCACCTGCTTTGATAATAAATTTTTCTCCATCAAAGAATCTTCTGTCAGCAGGACCAATTATTATTCTTACAACAGCTTGTGTTACGAACATTACACCTATACTTACCATTGCAAGTTGAACTGGTGGACTTTTACTTACCCTGTAATACCTAAATACAAATTTATCTATAAAGAGCATGTAACCAATCATAAAAATTATTGCAAAAGGTATCGCAAGCAGGGCTGTTGGTAAAACTCCTAGAGAAATACCAATCGATTGAAAATACCAAGTAATTAAAATGGTCACCATTGCTCCAAATGCCATCATGTCTCCAGTTGCAAAATTTGCAAATCTTAAAATCCCATAAATTAAAGTTACAAATATTGCACCAAGTGCTAATTGTGAACCATAAGTTAAAGCTGGAACAAAAATATAATTTAACAGTAGTATTATTGCATTTAAAAAATCCATTCTATCCTCCCAAAAAAGAGCTTCTTACTCTTGGATCATTTAATAATTCTTTACCAGTGCCTGCATATTTATTTTCTCCAGTAACCAGTACATATCCACGATCAGAAATATTCAATGCTTGCTTAGCATTTTGTTCAACCATTAAAATAGCAACATTTGTTCTTTTAACTTTAATGATATGATCAAATAATTCATCCATCACTATTGGAGATACACCTGCAGTAGGTTCGTCTAACATTAATACTGATGGTTTAATCATTAACGCTCGTCCAAGAGCAACTTGTTGTCTTTGACCGCCAGATAATTCACCAACTAACTGATTTCTTTTTTCTCTTAATATTGGAAAGAGTTCATAAATTTCCTCTATAACGTTTTGATAATTATCATCTCTTAAATAAGCACCCATTTCTAAGTTTTCTTCAACTGTCATTCCTGCAAAAACATTTTTTGTTTGTGGCACAAATGAAATACCTTGTCTAACTCTATCTTGCGGTGAAAGTTTTGAAATATCTTTTCCATCAATAACAACAGCACCTGATTTTAAATTTATAAGACCAAGTAATGCTTTCATTGCAGTAGATTTACCAGCACCATTAGGTCCTAGAATTGATACTATCTCCCCTCTATTTACATCAACAGAACAAGAGTTAATAATATCTGGGCCAGTGCCATAGCCACCTGTCATTTTTACACCTTCAAAAAAAGCCATTAATTTTCATCCTTAATTTTAGATCCTCTACCCAAATAGCTATCTATAACCTTCTCATCTTTCTTAGCTTCTTCAGCAGTTCCTTGAAATAAAACTGAACCTTCTGCCATAACAATAACAGGGTCACATAATCTACTTATAAATTCCATATCATGTTCAATCATACAAAATGTATACCCTTCTTCTTTATTTAGCTTGATTATTGCAGTTCCAAGATCTTTAAGTAATGTTCTGTTAACACCGGCGCCTACTTCATCAAGTAAGACAAGTTTAGCATCAACCATCATGGTTCGTCCAAGTTCTAATAGTTTTTTCTGCCCACCTGATAAATTTCCAGCTAATTCATTAGATAAGTGTGTGAGATTTAAAAAATCTACAACATCTTGAGCTTTTTGTTTAACTACAAGTTCTTCAGTTCTGACCAAACTTGGTTTTAATAATGCTGTCATCAACTTTTCACCAGATTGGTTTGCTGGCACCATCATTAAATTTTCTAAAACAGATAAATTTGTAAACTCATGAGCAATTTGAAAAGTTCTTAATATTCCTTTTGAAAATAATTCATATGAAGGGACATCTGTTACATCTTCACCATAAAATAAAACTTTTCCACTTGATGCTTTTAGATTCCCAGCAATTAAATTAAATAGGGTTGTTTTGCCAGATCCATTTGGTCCTATAATTCCAGTAATGGATCCTTCTTTAATTTTTAAGGAACAATCTGAAACTGCTGCTAATCCACCAAAATACTTGGATAGGTTTTGAATTTGTAAAATATTTTGTTTTGGGTTCATTGAATTTTATTTGTTTAGTCTTTTATGTATACTGTTGAGAGTCTTTTCTAAAGATTTATAGAAACCAGCTTTTGTTAACTCTTTAACCCCTTGTTCATTTAATCCTTTGGGAGTTTGAGATTCTTTTACTAATTGTTTTAAATCTTTTTTAGAATTTACAACAGCATCTTCTGATAATGCTAAAAATAAAGATGTTATATATTTTTGTGCATTATCTCGTTTAACTCCTCTTTTTACTAACCAATCAGTCATTACTCTTAGTAATTCATAAAATGGTGCCATCATACCTGAGGTAGCCCAAAAGTTAATTGAAGATTTTTCATTCTTAATTTCAACAGTTGTGCCAATTTTATTAAAAAAATCTTTTACTTTTTTATTTGGAGGACAGATAGGTACTGGTCCTTTTTTTAGTGAAATTGGAGGCAAAGGTATAGCTCTTATTATTTTTGCTTTTACTTTAATTGCTTTTTTAAGTTGAGCTAAGGTAATTGTTGATATGAAACTTATTATAATTTGATTTGATCTAAACTTTAAGTTTTTAATAATCTTTTCACCAACAGTTGGTGTTACAGATAAAAAGATCCAATCACATGTGTTAACTATTTCCTGGTTATCTTTACTAATAGTTATTTTTTTAAACTTCTTCTTTAAACTCTGAGATATAGATTTGTTTCTATGTGATATAACAATTCTTTTATAAGGTATATTTGAAGTGCAGATACCTGTGATTACAGCAGATGTAATTTTACCCGTTCCTATAAAGCCTAATTTCATAAATATAGTTACTTTATAGTGATATTGCTGAATTAATTAATAAAAAAAGAGCCTCTAATTCTTAACAGTTCTCTACTTAAATCTTTGTTTTCTTTGAAAGGTTTTCTTCCATGTAGCCAAAAATAATTATTAGCTACAATGCTTGACCCAGGTGCTAGTTTAGTGATTACTTTATTCTTACTCTCCTCCAAACCATCTGATAATTTTTGTAAGAAAATTCCTTGATCCATATTTTTTGGCTCAGGGAATTGATCAATATAAGAAATTTTTGGCTTACCCTTATCATCTGTTGTGAAAACTGGATGTTCAACTTTATATTCTATATTTTTACTTTTAGGGGAACCCCAAACAAAATCTTTTCTTCCAACTGGATCATTAAATAAATCCTCACAATGTTCCCAGTCATCAAGATGAAGCATTGCTGTTTCTCCACCCTGCACATTTTGTTCTTCAATTTTAGTCATAAGTAACCAATCTGTGGTCTCCTTGACATATGTGCCGTCTGTATGGAGATCCATATTTGTGTAGGCTTTTCTCAAATACGAGTCACTTTTATCCTCATGCTTTACAAAAAATCTTGCATAATATTTTCCAGCCATTGCATCATGGTTTGGATTACCAATTAAATAAGCAATTGCTGTTGATAGTTTAACTAAAAACGTATCATTAATTTTTGAACTCATATTTTTTGGACCGATTATAAAACAGCCTGTGTTTCTGTCTCTTACTATTGAGTTGAGTAATTTGCTTAATTTATTAGAAGTTAAATCGTCTAAACTTTTAGCAATAGTAAATCTAGTAAATGGTTTATACTCTAAAGCAGTGATATCAAATTTATTGAATGGAAATATCAATTTATCTAAAATTTCATCTTCAATTCTAATATCAATTATTCTTTTTGAATCCTGATGTTCTGTTATTGTTATTCCAGAGATGTTTTCCATTAAAGATAATTACTTAGTACTGTCATCATAATAGCAGAAATCACAGTTGGATAAACAAAATTTCTTTTTGAAATAAAAAATATGAATAAACAAAATAAAACCACAATAATTCTACTTAGATAACTAGCATCAGACAAAACACCTACTGGAAATATGATTGTTCTAGCTATTAATGCAGCTAGTGTTGAGTAAGCAAGGCAATTAAACCATCTAAATAACTTTGATGTTTCTTTTATTCCTTCGGATGAAATTACACCCAATAATCTAGATGAAAAAGTTGCTAATGATGTAACTAAAATTGCAAGAACTACACTAGTTGACATTTAACTCTCCAATAAAATATGCAATGGTCCCACCAATAAGACCACCAAGTAAAATTGACCATTCAGGAGATAAAAAATAAAATATTGGCCCTAATAATAAACCCAAAACCACTGAAGCTGTAATTTGAATAGTCTTCATAGCACCAACCATCATGCATAAAAAATAAATTGGATTTAAGATCGCTAGACCCATCATCATATTTTTATCCAAATAATCTGATGCATAAAACCCTATGAAAGTGCCTATTACCGCAGTAGTCCACGTAGCACATCCAATTCCAATCCAAAAATCAATTCTGTATTTTTTTTCAATACTTTTGTAATTACTCTTCATTATCAACCATGCAGACACAGCAATAAAATGACAGGAAAAATAATATTTCCACTTAGGTTGGCTTTTGTGCATCATTAATGGGAATAATGAAACTGCCATTGGATACAATCTTGCATTAACAAACCAAACAGCTAGAAAAATATTCAATAATGACGCTCCAACCAGTAACGATTCAGCCATTACCAATGAACCTGGCAAGGCATAAGTAAGCATGGTTGAAAAAATACTTTCCAGAATATTAAAACCTAAATTTTTAAGAAGTGCACCGATAGCAATAAAGCAACATCCAAGTGCAAGGGCTGGACTGTCTGGCGCTAGAATTGATTTAAAACCTTTAAAAAAAAATTCTTTATTAATCATTAGCCACCTAGGAATAATCTACCAACATCAGGGTTTTTTAATAAGTCATCCCCTTTGCCAGCAATAGCAGTTTGTCCTGATACTAAAACGTAACCTATATCTGCAAACTCTAATCCCTTTTTGGCATTTTGCTCTACTAAAATGATTGTTTTCTTTTCTGTAATCTGAAGATCTCTTAAAATTTCAAATACCATATCAATATATCTTGGTTCTAGTCCAATTGATGGCTCATCAACCAGTAGTACTGATGGCTTCATAACTAATGCTCTAGAAATTTCTAATAATCTTCTTTCACCACCTGATAAAACTTTAGCAGGCTGATTTCTTCTGTTTCTTAACCTCTCGTATTTTTCAAAAATTCTTTCTGCTTCTTGATAAGACTCATCTGTATTTTCTTTAGCATAGCCACCCATCAATAAATTTTCTTCAACTGTCATATCTGGAAAAACAGAATTATCTTGTAGAATATATGCAATACCACATGATGTAAGTTTTTGAGCTGGTGTTAAATGTGTAATTTCTTTTCCATCAATTTCAATTTGTCCTGAAAAAATATTTGTAAAACCATAAATTGAATGAAGTATTGTAGATTTTCCTGCACCATTAGGACCAATCAAACATAAGGATTGTGCCTTACTTGCATACAAATCAAAATCATGAAGTATTTCCATTTTACCATAACCAGCTGATAATTTTTTTATTGTTACATGATTATTCTCAGGAGCTAATTTTTTTAGCTCTTCTGGCCCTGGTGCTTTACCTAATACATCGTATTGATTTGACATTATTGTGCTCCCAAGTAAGCGTCTAGTACACGCTTATCATTTTTAATTTCATCTGGAGTTCCATTAGCTAACATTTGACCATGTGCTAAACAAAAAACTCTTTGTGCTAAATTCATAATTACCTTCATATTGTGTTCTATAACGAGCAAAGTAATTCCATAATCCTTATTAACAGTAATCAACCGATCAATAATTCCATTAATTAATGTCGGGTTAATTCCAGCTGTTGGCTCATCTAATAAAAGCATTTTAGGCTCATTCATTAATGCCATAGCAAGTTCTAGTAATTTTTGCTGTCCAAAAGAAAGATCTCCCGCTCTAAGTTTTCTTTTTTGATGAAGTCCTACAAATTTTAATAACGTTTCTGCTTTATCTGTTAAGTCTGATGGTATCTTTTGAAATACTGTTAATATTCCATCATTTTCTGGCTTATTACTAATTAACATATTTTGAATACAGTTTAATTTTCCATAAATTCTAGTTTGTTGGAATGTTCTAAGTAGTCCAAGTTTTGCAACAACAGGGACTGGTAGTTCTGAAACTTCTGTGCCATCAAATTTAATTGAACCATTATCGATTGGGTAAGTCCCTACAATTGAATTAAATAAAGTAGTTTTACCAGATCCATTTGGACCAATTAATCCAACAATTTCACCTTGTTCAACTGACATTGAAATATCAACATTAGCTTTAACACCACCAAAAGACTTACTTACATTTGATATATCTAATATAGCCATTACTTTAATTCCACCTGTGCTTTTAGGTCAGCTTCATCTACAACTTCACCAAATCTTTCAGGATATTTTTCTCTTAACCATCCCATTACCCCTTCAGGAAAATAAACAACAATTACGATAATTAAAACTCCAAGAGCAACATACTGCCAGCCCAAAAAGTAAGTCCAAAAACCTTCTTTAAATAAGTGAAATATAGTTGCACCAACAAGTGGTCCCCATAAAGTTCCCTTACCACCAAGGATTGCCATTAAAACCATGAACACACCAAATGTTGGTCCAGCAAATGCAATTTCAGTTGGTTCAATGTAACCATTAATATGACCCATTAATCCTCCAGCAATTCCAACAAAGAATGCTGATACCATCCAGCCAATAATTTTATATCTCATTGTATGAATTCCCATTGCTTCCGCTTTATCTTCATTGTCTCTTATTGCATTTAAAACTAATCCAAATCTTGTGCTATATGCCCACTTCAAAGTAATAAAAGTTACAATTGCAAGAGCAAGACACAAATAATATAAAAATTGAGATGAAGACTCGTTAGACCCAAATCCCTTTGGCCAAACTGGAACCGTCATGCCTTGACCTGCCCCAATTATTTCAATTCCTCCCGCAAGTTCACCTGCAGCAATTCCTAATGCTAAAGTACAAATTGCAAAGTAATGTCCTCTTAAACCTAAAATTCCGTAACCAATTACTCCTGCAATTATTGTCGGAATAATTCCTGCTAATAATATACCAACTCCAAAGCCTTGAAAAAATTGAGGGATAGTATGAACAAAAGTTTTCTCTCCACCAGCATCTGTCCATTCAGCAAGTGAAAAGAACATTGCTATTTGTGTACTTGAAGCAACATACATTCCAATACCAAAAAATAATATATTTCCAAATGTATTGTAACCCATCTGTCCACCTTGAACGTCCCAAGTCATAGCTAAAACAATTAAAATATATAGAAAAGATAACTGAAGTTTATAAGCTGGAAATATAAATGCCCCAGCTAAGCCAAAGATTATTAAACCAGCATATAATAAAGTATTTTTATTCATTAGATTCTAGACTCTATATATTTCAATATTGTTGGATTGTAGAACTGAAAGCAGTCTGTGAATGCAAGATCATGTGCACTTCTTGGTTTGAGTTTTGTAATTTTACCGTCTTGTCTGTCATGAACTCTACATTTTTGTTTATTAAGTTTGTAATTTCCTTTTTTACCTTTTGTCTCAATAATAATTCTTTTAACTCCAGGAATATCATCCATCCAATCTGATAATAATCCATCAAAAGGATCTTCTGGATGTGTAAAAACTAGAATTGGTAAATTTTTACTTTTTTTAATCTCATTAATTTGATTTTGTCTTAAATTTGCTGGACCATCTCCATCTTCTTTTTTAAATTTTTCTAGCCCTTTTTTTATACCTACTTTTTTTACCTTGGCATTTTTAGTTATCATTCCATAACAACCTGGCATTGTTACAATTCCACCAGCTACTTTATTTGGATGTTTTGCCATAAGCATAAAAGTCATCCATGCACCACAAGAATGCCCTGTAAGAAAAATTTGATTAGTAGGTATTCCTTTTTTTACAAAATTATCAATTAGTTTCAAATTTAAGTTGGCTGCTTTATCTAGTTTTGTTGTTCCTTTGTAAGGCTCTTTAAACTTTTTTTTATTCCACAAATATTCGTCATCTCCTGCTAGCTTTTGAGTGCACAGAATATAAAGCATAATTTCTTTATTGTTAATTTTAGTATTAACTAATGTAGCTAAAGCAGAAATGTCTATTGTATTTGCGCAATCTTTTAAATTTGATTTTGGAATATCATGATAATCTTGACCAGTGTTATAGATAAGAATTATCTTATTTTCTGGATCATCAATATTATCCTTTGTTTGATCTTTTTGAAGCTTCATATTCTTGTTATAGAAACCACTTTTTGAAATCATTTCTGAAAAACTACTTGTAGTTAAAGTTAATAGTAACGTAAGAATTAAAATAATTTTATTCATTAAATTCTAGACTCTATATATTTTAATATTGTTGGATTGTAGTATTGAAAACAATCTGCCCCATCCATGTCATGATATTTCTTGACAGGTTCTTTCCATTTTTGACCATTATTTACTCCAATTCTATAACATCTTTTTCCATTAATTTTTTTATCTTCTGAAATAACAATTCTTTGAACACCCGGAATTTCTTCTACCCAATCAGACAATAATCCATCATAAGGATCTTTTGGATGAGTAAAAACTAAAACTGACAAATTTTTACTTTTTTTAATCTCATTTATTTGATCTTGTCTTAAGTCAGCAGGTCCATCACCTGCTTTTTCTCTAAATTTCTCTAATGCTTTATCAACACCAACTTTTTTAACTTTTGCTCTTTTGCTTAACTTTCCATAACATGCTTGCATTAAAGAAATTCCCCCTCCTACTTTATCAGGGTATTTTGCCATTAACATCATTGTTAACCAACCACCACACGAGTGACCAGTTAGGATAATTTGATTTTTTGGAACACCTTTTTCTAAAAAATTATCAATAAGTTTTAAATTTGCATTAACTCTTTTATCTAATTTAGTTATTCCTTTATAAGGAGGTTGAAATTTTTTTTTTTTCCACAAATTTTTATAATCATCTCCTGCTAAATGATCTGTACATAAAAGATAAACCATTATTTCTTTTCCGTTAATTTTTTCTCCAACTAACGAAGAGAAGTTTCTTATTCCATTTTTCCAAACACAATTTTTAGAAGAGCGGTCAAGATCTTGTTGTCCGTGGTTAAAAATAAGGATTATCTTATTTTTTGGATCTAAAATATTTTGCTCTTTTGCATAACCCATTTTGCTATTAAGAAAACTATCTTTACGAAGCTTGTCTGCATAAACAGGGGTTATTAGAGTTATGATTATTAAAAATGAAAATATTTTTTTCATTATTTTAAATACTCTCTTTTTCTCGCTAATTTGAATCTTCTGTAGACTAGTATTATGACTAGTAATGAGAATACTGCCGCAATTCTAAACTCAGTTCCAAGTAAATAGTCAGACCACTCCTCAAATACCCCAAGACCCATACCGGATATTGCAACAGCTGGTAAATTTCCAAGTCCTGCAATAATTACAATCATGAAAGATCTAACTGTGTAAGGTAATCCCGTATAAGGGTGAAGTGTAAATGTGATTGCAATACATGCTCCTGCTATTCCACATAATGCTGCATTAATCCCAAAAGTTGCTGCATATACTTTCTCGGTATCAACACCCAAAATTTTTGCTGCTCTTGCATTTTGAGCTGTTGCTCTAATTGCTCTACCTAATTTCGATTTCTTCATGTAGATGACAAGAATAATTGCAGATATTACACAAACTGCTCCTGAAAATATTTTAGCATTTGGCAGTGTAACTGAGTTATTAAATAACATTGTGGTTCCAAAATTTGATTGAGCGACCACTACATCTGCACCAAATGCAAAATTCATTAATTGTTGTGCTAAAATACTAATTCCAAATGTTGCAAGTATTGAAGTAAACAAATCTTTATCTACTACTTTATTAATAACAAGCTTGTACATTCCCCAACCCACACAATACATAATAATTGGTGATACAATCACTCCAAAGGCTGGGTGAATTCCTGATAGATACATAAAGTATGCAATGTATCCACCCATGATTACTAACTCTCCTTGAGCAATATTTATTATATTCATTACTCCCCACTGCAATGCCATTCCATAAGCAATTAATGCAAACAAAATACCAAGAAGTATTCCGTCCATTGACGCTTGAACCATTAAAATAGGAGCTTGGAAAATTAATAAATCCATAAATTCTTTAGATGTTTATAAAAAAATGCCCCCTATTACTAGGGAGCATTTTACATATTAGGTATTATCTTTTTGACCAAGATGGAATTGGGTGTACCAACTCAGCAGATGCCCATTTTGTTGGAGCAACAACTTTGTTTTCACACTTACTACCATCATCGTTACATGATACTTGGAAAAGTACCATTGGCTTAGATACATTCTGTCCACCTTCAGCAAATTTTATGTTTCCATAAAAAGTTTGCATGTCAGTTGCAGCTAAAGCATCTCTAACTTTTTTAGTATCAAATGATTGTGCTCTTTCGAACGCATCTTTATAAACTAATAAAGCAGCTGATGATTCTGCAGCTTGGTAAGGCGGCGCATATCCAAAAGCTTTTGTAAAGTCAGCATCATATTTCATACCACCACCAAAGAACTTATCTTTGTATGATAGAGATTTATGCCACTGAGAAGCACAAAGTGCATACTCGGAAGCTTTACCATGTTGCTTAGATAATTTAGCAGCATCACAGTGAGTCATTGCTAACATTTTCACGTCAACTTTCATCTCTGAGATTTGTCTAACAGCTGTTAAGGCACCTTTAGTATGACCTGAAACCACAAGAACATCTGGATTAGTAGCTTTTACTTTAGATAAAGTAGCAGCCATATCGTTAAGCTCTTTTGGTAATTTGTCATCTATAATGATTTTAGAACCTGTTCTTTTAGCAGCTTCAACAATACCCAATCTCACATCTTGTGAGAAAGCATCTTGTTCAAATGCCATTGCAATTTTAACTGGCTTTCCACCATTTTTTTCAACTGCAAGATCAATTGCTACATCAAGATATAAGTTAGCTGGCGCTAGTACTGCAAACAAATATTTGTAGCCTTTAGTGAATAACGATCTAGACGCACCGTTTGCTTCAACCATAGGAACTTCATATTTTTCAGTTACAGGTGCCATAGCCTTTGTAAGTCCTGAGCTATATGGCCCAAGCATGAACTGAACACCATCTTGTTTGATTAATCTTTCTGCAAGTTGAGCTGCTCTTCCTGAGTTTGATTCATCATCGTAATAAATAATGTCAAACTTGTAAGTTTTTCCACCAACTTTAACACCACCCATGCTGTTAATTCTCTCAACTGCTAAGTTATAGCCGTTTTGAGTATGAACACCATTAGATGAATATTTTCCAGTCAATGAAACAGCTGCACCTAAAATAATTTTATCACCAACAACTTTTGCAAAAGATATTGTTGAAGCTGAAATTAAAAGTGCAATAGCAGAAACTAAAGTAATAAGTATATTTCTGATTTTCATTTTATTTTTCCTCTATTAGTTTTAAATTTAAAAACTAATTTAACTCTTAAATTTTAAAACAAACAAGTCTGTAATAAAGATTGCGACTTAATACTTTTGAATTAAAGCTATGATTAGAGCAATTAATATTAATACACACGCTGAAATTGTATTTATAACTTTTGGATTTGCTTTTATCCAAACAATTAATTTTCTAGCGAGTACTGCATAAGCAATTAAAGATAAAAAATCTAAAACCACATAGGTTATGATCAAAATTAAAAATTGAACAATATAATTTCCATTGAAATCAATAAACTGTGGAAAGATTAATGGAAAGAACATCCAAGCCTTAGGACTTGTACCTGCAACTAAAAAACCATCTTTAAAGAATGAAAAAAAACTTTTGGATGAAATATTTTTTGAACTTATGTCTTTTGGTCTTGAATTATAGATATCGTAAGCAAGATAGAGCAAATACGCTATCCCTACCCACTTAAAAATATTTAAAAAATTTGGGTTATCGACAAAAAAAGATCCTAAAACAAAAATTACTAAAGTTGCCTGAATAATATTTGCTGTTATATCTCCTAGTGCTGTCCAAATACATTTTTGAACTCCATAATTCATCGAATATGAAATGATCACAATTCTAGGTGTGCCAGGAGTGATAAATAAAAATAAGATTATTTGAAGAAAAAGAAAATAATTTAAGGGGAGCATTTTAATCGTTTGGATAGTCCTAAAAAAACCGGGAGCTAAAGATGGCTAAATAGGACTATCGTAGTATCATATTACCACGCTCATATAATAAATGCATTAATCATTTTTTTGAAATATAAGGAATCCATGAAAAAAAAAGGTCACACCCCTACAACTAGGGTTAAAAACCCAGAACCCCATATATCAGATCCTGACTGGATCATCTGGGCAGCTTGGGCAGACCGTATTACTTTTGAAGAAATTAAGGAAAAGACTGGAAAGACAGAAGCTGAAGTAATCAAGATTATGAGGCATTCTATAAAGCCAGTTTCTTTTAGATTGTGGAGGAAGAGAGTTAATCAAAAAAGTATAAAACACAGAAAAAAATTTGAATACTCTAGAAAAGAAATTACTAGTAAAATTAAAAAAGAGGATTATTAATAATTTATGAAAAATATAATAATATATACAGGACCACTTTGTGGTTTTTGTGATGCAGCAAAGAAATTATTAGCAAGAAACAATGCTGAATATAAAGAGATTAGTGTTGCAACGGTTGATGGTGCTATGGATGAAATGATTACAAAAGCTAACGGAAAAAGAACAGTCCCTCAAATATTTTTTGATGATCAGCACATTGGTGGTTACGATGATATTAGAGCTTTAGAAAAAGAAAATAAACTTCAAGATCTTTTAAAATAATTACTCTCCAGTTCCGGTCTCAACTTCAATAATAAAAGGATCACCACCAACTTTCGCTCCCCAAATAACAACACTATCATCTACACTCATATCTATTGATACTGAAGCGTATGTTGTAACTTTAAGTTTAAAACTGTTTGTATTTTCTGCTATAATAATTGGAGTGTCATATTTATATATTTGAGAAATTCTTCTCGATTCACCTACAGTAGTTGCTAATGTATTAGTTGTAGTTAACATGTTTGCTGCAATCTCAATGTCAGTAATACCTGTGTCTGCTTCAACAGTTATTGAACCATAATCAGCAAAACCAACAAAATCATCTTCTTCTTCACCAAATTGATCAATAATTTCAGTTGCAAAGTATGTAGCATCGGTACTTGCATCAAAACCAGAAGGTACAGCTGAACCACACACTAATCTTGCTGCTGCAGGATCTTCTTCAGTTGCCGCTGCACTAGTTCCACTTAAGACAGGAGTTATACCTTGTGCTGTTGCATAAGCACCATCATAAATAAAACCTGTATATGTTGTAATACCAGCTGCTACTGTCCAACAAAAAGTTCCACCGGCACCACCATTTCCTTTTATTGTGGCCGCATTTCCATTAGCTAAAACATATTTTTGTTTATGTTTTATTTTCAAGTGATTATCTATGATTATTGCAAGATGAGTATAAGAACCTAAGGGCAGATTAATTTCTCCATCTAATAAATTTACATCTACACCGGGTTTAAGATTAACTTCTTTTGTCGTGTCTAATATAGTTGTACAGCTAGAAAAGTCTGGGGCATTATCTCCTGCATTATAAGGTTCCGTTAAACATAATGCCACGCTAAAAAATTTAACTTTATATTCATCAGGCTCTTCGGCGCATTGATCAATAGCAGTAGTTGTTCCCTTTAATATAAAAGGATTAGCTACACCAGTGGTCACTATAATAGCCTCTAATGCAGCATCTTTTTTACATGAACGCGGGCCATCAAAAGCTTCACTAGAAACTAAAAATAATATTAATGAACTGAATAAAAATGTAATCAAAAATAAGGGGGTAAAAAATCTATTTTTCATATTAAAATCCTCCTACTTTCACACCAGATTTAGAAATCTTAACTACTCTTATTTTATTTTCTCTTTTTACTGGCTGATAAAGTTTGTCACTAACATCTGTATATTCTAAATAGTTACGTGTTTTTTTAGCTTGTTTTAATTTATATGAGTCAGAATCAAATTTACCTAATTTTACTACAAATTTAATACTACCAAAAAAGGCATCATTATTTTGATCATCATCTAGATATCCACCCTCTATAATAAAATTCCCTAAAGAAGCATTGGCTCCAAACTTTGTGCCTTTCTCTTTGTACGTACTTGCTTTATCTGGATTCTCAAATTTGAATAAATTTGCAAAAATGTTTACATCTCTTTCACCAGGTAAGTGATAATCTAATTGAGTATCCCATCCATCTAATGCTCTTTCCGATCCATCGGTTATAGTTTTTGATCCACTAATAGCATTGTAATAATTTCCTCTGATATCAAAAACACTTGATATGGCTTCAACCCCAGCTCCTGTTCTTTTGTGATTTTTATCAAACTGGTGATCATAAAAAATATTAGATCCTATCAAAATTTTATTGTCATTAAGAAGCTTTCTAACTCCAAAACCAATATTGATAGTTTCGTCGTCATCATGTGTATTTAAACTGGTTTGATTAAAAATTGTTCCAGAGTCTATCTTTAAAAGCTCTGAAACGCTCATGATACTAAAGGTTGGCTTTAATTTTTCTCTTACCTGAATATCAAAATCTAAATATTTCATATTTTTAAAATTATTTTCTGCAAAATTAGCAATAGCCTCTGCAGTTTTGTTTGAAAGCTCATTAATTTTTTGATTAATTTTATTATCGATTACGTCTGCAGAGTTAGCAGAAGTCAAAAAGAGACTTAATAAAAGTGAATATATAATTTTTTTATTTAACAAAAGTATTTAATTAATAGTTTTTAAAATATAATTAACGTTACTTTAGTTAAGGGTCTTTTGATAATTAAAAATTGAGTAAAAAACCTATTTTAGGTTTTATATCTATTCCCATTTTAGTTTATCCTATAAAATCCTATAAAATCCTATAATCCAGAGCCATAACTGCAAATATTTTTATTATAAAAAAATTTTGTCAAAATCCTAGAATTTATAATTTGATTAGTCTTATCTGATTTTACTGTGTAGGTTTGATAACTTGACAGTCCGTAGGATGTAAACTGCTGTTTATATATTTTGTGAAATTACCTGTTTTTTTAAGACAATATACCGAATAAGGATCCCAAGAATCTTCTGCTGTTGGAGTTAAGTAAACACTCTTTGATAAATCAGGGCAATCTTTTATACCATGAAGATAGTAAGTATCATTTTTGCTATCAATTATTGGGTATAGTGTATTTACCGCTAAGACATCTGGTTGCTTAACATGACCACCTTGATCTGTTCTTTTTCCACAACTATAAGATGCACCTTGAGTATGAAATAACTCATGAAGAGTTACTTGATCCTTTTCTGTAACACCATAAGACAACCCTGCAGGAGTAAAAATTGTTGTTATAGGTGGTGATCCAGAACCTCCATGTGAATCTCCTGCTTTAGCTTTAAAACCAGTAAATAATGCATAAGTTTTTTTTGGATTATTAAAATAATTATATGGAGACAACAATCCGTAAATCCTACGTTCTGGATATTTTGGAAGCTCTGCTTCGGTCAAATCCATTCGAACAAAAGTAATATCTATCTTTCCATCTTTTCTATAATCAAATTTAAATTTTTGACCAACGCCATTAGATTTTTTATTTTTTTTTGACCATTTCTCAAATTTATTATTAACAGTTGTTAATCTTTTTTCCAGCCAGCCATTAACATCAATTTCTTTATCTTTAGAATCTTTAGCTAGTACATAAAAAAAATGAACTTGATAATCATCATTAACATCAGGTTGATCTTCAAAAAATCTTCCTGGTTTTTTATCAATTTGTGCTTGCTTTTCTTGTTCTACTTTTCTTTCTGCTATTTTAGTTTTTGCTAAGATTGATGCTTTAGCCTCGTCGTATTTCCAAACAATTTCTTCATTAACTGCATACAAATAACATTCTTTACCCGTATGTTTCTTGGCATATTTCGTACATTCTTTATATGTTTTCTTATGAAGTTTTTCTAAATCTTTACCTTTATGAGCTGACCAGGAATAGATATCATAATCACAACTAGCATAGAGCACACTATTTATATTTTTTTTTGATAATTTTTTTAAATGTTTTTTTATAAATTTTTTATTTATCGATTTAAGATCTATATCACACCCTGCAATAGATGTTACTCCAGGCTCATTAACACCTGCATAAGCGTTCCCACTCAACAACAAACCCAGAACCGCGATCCCTAAAAATTTTTTGATAAAATTATTTCTGAAATATTCCAAGTTCTTCTTTCCATGAAACTTTAACATCATTCCGTGAATAAAAACACATTCCTCCCTCACCTCTTCTGTCTTTAATATTTTTATAATCATGTTTTGTAAATTTCCATTTTTCTTTTGGCAAACATGTGACTTCAAATGGATCGAAAGGAGTGTCTGATGTTGGTGTAAAGTAAACACTGTCTTGCATATCCGGACAACTTTTATTATTATGACCCCAATAGTCATCATTCTTTGGGTCCAATGTATTGTTTTTACCATCACCTTCAATACTCATCAAATCACTAGTTTTTTTTGTATTATGTACATATTTAGTATATTTTGGGGAACAGGTAAAAATTCCTCCCATTGCATGAATAACCTCATGTAAAACAAAATATCCGAATTCACTTTTTTTAAGAGGGTATTTTTTTTGATGCCTATTGAATATACTAAATATTGGAAAACCACCAGAGTAAGGCCATTCTTTAAAAGAATAATCTCCAAAATTAAAATACATCTTTTTAGGATTATTAAACCCAGAATTAATTATTGTTCTGCCAAAAACATTGCCACAAGTTCCTGACGGGGATTTTTTTAATTCTTTTTTAGTCTTATTTATTCTAATAAAGCTAATATCTAATTTTCCATCCTTTCTTCTATCCCATTTTATGTTTTGAGCTATACCATTTTTAAAATCAGATTTTTCATTTGCTTTTTTTGTAGTTTTTAAAATATATTTATCAGATGCTTCTATCCATTTTTCTATAGCTCCATTAATGTCTCCCTCTTTATCTTTAGAGTCTTTTAAAAGTGAGTAAACAATATGAATTTGATAATCATCGTTGACATCTGGCTGATCTTCAAAAAATCTTCCTGGTTTTTTATCTGACTCAAGAATTACAGGTGTTGTGTCTAAAGATGAAGTATAACATTTATCTGCAAGAGCACCCCCACTTAACAACAAACCCAGAACTATGATCGATAAAAGTTTTTTCATTATTTAATTTCTTTGATAAATAGATTTTGCTATTTGATCGTTAAAAATTTTCATTTTTCCTGATTTTTGATCCAAGTAAGAAAATTTACAGCCTGAACCACCAGATCTGTTATTCCAATTGCCGTTTTTTAAATCTTTAGCTTGCTGTTCTCTAGCTTTAACTAATTTTGGATGATTGTATTTCCCCCATTCATTTTGACATATAAGTTTAAAAGGGTCGTATGGATTTTTGGATGTAGGTGTTAAATAGACTGAATCTTCCCCTTTGGGGCATCCTTCAATATCATGAGCATAAGCTTTACCAAAAAACATTTGTTTTGAAGGCGTGTCTTGAGATCCAGACCAGTGAGCATTTTTACCCATACCTTTCACACAATTAAATCCACCGCCTTTAGCATGATGCATTTCATGAACTGCAGTACGGATCATATTGTTTATTTTTTTATTGTATTTGCTTTTTAAAAACATTGTAGCCATACCAACTCCCCCTTCACCCCCATCTCGACTTTTTACATCAGCAAAGGTAAAATAAATCTTTTTTGGATTGTTAAATCCATTAGCCCATAACCAGCCTCTATAATTATTATTGATATGTTTGTGAAGCTCTTTACGTTTTCTGTCTAATCGAATGAAAGAAATATCAAGTTTGCCATCTTTCCTATAATCATATTTATATTTTTTAGCACCAGATGAGCCTTTTGTTTTTTTACTAAAACTTTCATGAAGTTTATTCATTTTATCTGCATATTTTTCAATTTTTCCATTAATGTCTAATTCACGATCTTTATCATTTGCTGTAAGCATATAAATAAAATGAATTTGATAATTATCTGTTACATCGGGCTGATCTTCAAAAAATCTTCCTGGTTTTTCATCAGTAAGACTAATGTTACACCACAACAAACCCAGAACCATGATCCCTAAAATTTTTTTCATATATAAAATCCTACACGGAATTTATACAAGATACATTCTTAAATTTTTTGAAGATCAGCACATTGGTGGTTACGATGATATTAGAGCCCTTGAGAAAGAAAATAAATTACAAGATCTTTTAAGGTAATTTAAATTTTTATATAATTTGATCTAAAAATTATAATGCTGACAAATCAAAGTCAAAGAATGCACTATCAAATTTTTCCATTTCATTTGAAGATTCCATAGCTAACGTCACACCTCTAGTATTATTATATTTAATTTGAATACCGGTTGTATCAGGGGTAATTTTTAAATCTAATGCCATAATTCCTTGAATACGACTAATTCCATTATCAGTTCCCTCTTTACAGCCCGTTACAGTATTTTTTATTTGATCTGGATCTGTACCTCCAACACCATTTACTAATGTACCGTCAGATTCTAGCAAATATGTGGCTACGTTTGCTGTTGTACCCTGAAAAGTTAGTAAATGATTGCAATCATTATCACTATCGTTTGTTAGTGTGTTAACGCCAATGGTTATTTCTGCTGCAGTTGCACCAGACGCACAACTAACATTTCCTTTAGCAAAAGTATTAATCTCTGTATGATATCCGTAAACAATGCCTTCGGTTGAAACTTTTGTTACACAAGTTGTTGTATTGTTAGTTCTATCACTTACGTTTCCATTAAAAGTTACACTTGTAGTAAATTTAAACGTAGAGCCCAATGTTATGATGCCATAAGAATAATTTCCATATGGTACAGCAGTGTAATCTGAAGCTGAACCTATTTGAGTACCAACCCCTTGAACAATTGATACTTCAGACCCAGTATCTTTTTGATAAAAAGTAAAACAATCTGATCTATCAACAGTCGCTGATGTTGTTGGTCCTGTTGGTTTAGATGTGCAAAACTCTACTCTATACCAAGTAATTTTTTGACTATCAGGAGTAACTTCACAATGAGTAGTTCCTGGTTGTGTTATTACACCTCCAGCATTTCCAGTGCACTCAGGATTATTTCTAGAAACACTTCCTGATGGATCAAGAGCATTTGCAATATTAAAATTAAAAACTGATGCTAAAAAAGTTAAAAATAGTAAAATAAAAAATACTTTTATATTAAATACTGCTTTCATATTAAAATCCTATCACGGTTAAGCTCATTTCTTTTTGTTTAACTATTAAATTTTGTCTTCTAACTTTAACAAATCTTTGATCAGCAACTGAAGTCAAATTGTAAGCTTTGTCACTTATACCAATTTTCTCTTGCTTATTATTACAACACGTCCAAGTTAATCTTAAAAATTCATTGTCTTCAGTAGTTCCATCGTTACTTCTTTTACCAACCTCAATATTAAAACCTGAAAATTTTGCCTCTAAAGACATTTCATCTCCTTTTAGGTCAGTTGCACCACTCGCACCTTCCCAGTTAAAAGATCTTAAATAAAAATTTGCCCATGGTAGGTATGGTAAAGGTGCTCCCAACTCAACATCATTACCATTTAAAGCTTTTTCTTTTATGCTATCTAATCCTGATTGCCATCCTGATAAACCATAATATTGATTTGCTCTAAATGAACCAACACTAGATATAGCCTCAATTCCAATACTTGCTCTTTGGTGGTCATAATCAAGTTCATGATCATAAAATAAATTAGCACCTAGTAATAGAGTATCGTCATTAACTAATTTTCTTTTACCAATTCCTAAATTAATTGTTTCTCTACTATCATCTGATAAAAAAATGCTACCCTGGGTAAATAAAGTATTTTTTTCATCATTTATGTCTGACAGAGGTTTTACAACTAAAATACTACCAACAACTGCATTAGAAGTTCCAGAGCTTAACTGAACCTCAACAGTCTCAAAATTTTGTCCCAAGGCACCACTAAGATACTCACTAAAATTATTTATAAGATTATTTTTTACATCAGCAATTGAAGCTGAAAAGTAAAATGTTGATAACATTAAAACTAATATTTTTGGATACATTATTTAAAATGTACTTAATGAAGTGTATTTTAACAACTAAAAAAAGGTAAAAAACTCAATTTGGGTTAATAAAATTTTAATTTTTAGGCTTAAAAGTTAAACAAACACCGTTATTACAGTATCTTTTGCCAGTTGGCTTTGGTCCGTCTTCAAAAATATGCCCATGATGACCACCACATTTTTTGCAATGATATTCTACTCTCTCATACCCTAATAAAGTATCTGTTTTTGTTTCGAAAGCTTCAGGTAGTGACTGATAAAATGATGGCCAACCTGAACCACTTTCATATTTAGCAGTTGAGTCAAATAACTTTTCACCACAATTAGTACAGTGATAGCTCCCCTCTCTTTTTTCATGGTTTAGCTCACTAGTACCTGGTGCTTCAGTTCCATCTTCAAATAAAACTAATTTTTGCTCAGCAGTAAGATCTTGATTAATTTTTTTTGTCATAAATTTTATTCTAATACTCTTAATGGTTTACCAGCAACACAAGCCTCTAAGCCTTCGATCATTTGTGTATAAAACATACTATAATTTTCTGCAGTAACATAGCCTACATGTGGCATTAATAATGCATTTGGTAAAAATCTTAACTTATTACCTTCTGGTAAAGGCTCTTTTTCATAAACATCAAGACCGGCACCAGCAATAACATTGGTTGATAATGCAATGATTAAATCGTCCTCATTAATAATATTTCCTCTAGAAGTATTAATTAAAAAAGCAGTTTTCTTCATCGTGTCTAGTTCTTTTAGTTTTATTAATTCTTTATATCTTTCTCCACCTTGAACGTGGATAGAAATAAAATCAGAATTTTGTAATATATCTTCTTTGCTACATGGCAAAACACCTAGTTCTTTACAGGTGTCTAAGTTTAAATTTTCACTCCAAGCCATAACTTCCATGCCAAAAGCTTTACCAATTTTTGCAACTTGGGAACCAACTCTTCCAAGACCTATTAAGCCTAAAATTTTTCCCTTAAGTTCAAAACCAATAGATGACTGCCAATAACCTTGGTACATATTATCAATTTCTTCCTTAAAGTTTCTAGCTAAACCTAAAATTAATCCCCACGTTAATTCAGATGTGCCTGAAAAACCAATCTCAGTTCCACATACTATAATTTTTCTTTTTTTAGCCGCAGCTAAGTCTATCGCTTTATTTCTTGAGCCACTTGTAATGATATATTTAAGATCGTTAAGATTATCGATTAAATTTTTTGTAATAGGAGTTCGCTCTCTCATTATTAATAATGCTTCAAAATCTGATAATTGTTCTATTGCATCAACTTCATCAGTAAAAGGCTCACTGAATATTTTAAATTCATATTTTCCTGATAGTTTTTTTAAATCAACAAACTCGTGTGATACGTTTTGGTAGTCATCTAAGATGGCAACTTTAAGCATTTTTGGTCTTTCTATTTGATAAAAGAATTCCTGTTAAAATAAATATTGCGCCCAACATATGGTAAAACATAAATTTTTCATTAAAAATAATTATTGCCATAATTGCACTTAATATAGGCATCATATGAAGAAATACCCCCGCTCTATTTGCTCCAATTAAAGAAACTCCTTTGATCCAGAAAATAAAAGAGGCAAGACCTGGAAACAGTACAACATAAAATAAAATCATAAAAAAATTTTGATCAAGAACCATTCTAAAACCCATTTGATATTCTATAAAGTAAATTGGAATTAAAAAAATGAAACCAAATGAAATTACCACTTCTAATAATGTTAATTGAGATAGCTCATGTTTTTTTTTCTTTAGTAATGCAGAATAAGTTGCCCACGACAACATTCCAAAAACCATTGTAATATCACCTTTATTAAAATCTAAATTTATTAATATTCCAAGGTTTGCTTTAGTTATAATTAAGACCACCCCAATAAAAGAGCATGTAACTCCCAATATTTGAAAAGTATTAGTCTTTTCGATTTTTAAAATTGATGAAATGAAGATGATCATCACTGGTATTGTTGATATCATTAACACTCCGCTGATTACTTGAGTAAAGTTTAAGGAATAATAGACAATTGAATTAAATATAGTGACACTCGTTATTCCAAGAACTGTGTAATATTTGTAATTTTTTAAAATATAATTTCTTTTTCTTATTATTTCTTGAATTGTAAATGGTGCTAAGATTAACCAAGCAAAAAACCATCTGTAAAAGTTTAATGAAAAAGGTGGTATTTGGTATTGACTGGCAAATTTTCCAACTAAGAAGTTTCCAGACCAAAACAAAGTTGCAAAAAATAAGAAAATGTAAGCAATATTATTTTTATTTATCACTTAGTTAAATCTAAGAGAGCTATATGGCTTTAAATCTAAGTTTGTGTTTTCTTCAGCAATCATACTTGAAATTATTTTTCCAGAAATTGGTCCTAATGTCCATCCTAAATGATGATGGCCAAAACAATAAAAAACATTTTTATATTTTTTTGAAGGTCCTATTACTGGCAAATAATCTGGTAATGTTGGCCTAAAACCAAGCCACTCATCTTCATGCTCAGGTAAATCACCCATCATATATTTTGCATTATTAATTAAATTTTTAACTCTTGATTTAGATACTGGATTATCTAATCCTCCAAATTCAACAGTACCTACCACTCTAAGTCCTTGTTCCATGGGCGTAATACCAAATCCTCTATTTTGGAAAATTACCGGTCTACTTAAAAGATGATCACAATCTTTAAAATGAACATGATAACCTCTCTCAGTATCAAGAGGTATTTTTTCATCTAAATTATCTGTCAGCTTTTTTGAAAATGATCCACAAGCAATAACAATTTTATCAAACAGAAAGCTTTGTGTTTCAGCTTTTATAACTGGTTTTTCATCATCAAAATTTATGTCTTTAATATTCATTTTTAAAAACTTGCCACCCTTTTTTAAAAAAAGATCATAAAGTTTTAAAAGAATTTTTTTAGGATTTCTAGCGTGTCTACCATATTGATAATAAACACCTCCATGATAGATCGGTTTTATATTTGGTTCTAAATCATGAATTTCTTTTGGTGTTACTTCTCGTTGGTCAACACCAAGTTCATTTCTAATATTGATTTCAAGCACTCTACTTTTTAGATTTTGATCATTCCAAATATATAAAATACCTTTTTTTTCAACTAACCCACCAAGTTCTATTTCATCAAATAATTCATCATAAGCAGGTAGTGCTAAATCCAAAATTTGATGCATATTTTTAGCTGTGTGCATCATTTTTTTTGTTGTGCAGTTTCTTATAAATTTTAAAAACCAGGGTACCATTTTTGGAACATAGTTCCATTTAAGTGCAAGTGGACCTGTTGAGCTTAAAAGCATTGCAGGAACGTCACTTAAAACATCGGGTCTATTTATTGGAACAGATGCATATGGAGAAAAATGACCGGCATTACCATAAGATGCAGCGGGACTTCCCGGCTCATCTCTGTCAAAAATTGTTATATTAAAACCTTTTTTTTGTAAAAATAACGCGTTAGAAATACCTTGTATTCCAGCACCTACGATTCCAATTTTTAAATTTTTTTCCATCACACTTTATATAATTCTTAATTTTGAATATTCTCGCGACAAATTCGACAAGTAAAACCTTAAAAAACTTAAGCTATTAGCTGTTTATGATTAATTTTTGCACTCATAACGATTGCAAATCCAATCATTGTTGCAAGCATTGAAGATCCTCCATATGACATAATTGGTAGTGGTGATCCTACTATAGGCAATAAACCCAAAACCATAGACATATTTACTGTTACGTAAAAGAATATTGCAGACCCATAGCCATAGCAAAAAAGTTTAGCAAAATAACTTCTCGAGATCGCACCAATTCTTAGTACTCTGTAAATAATGATTATATAAATTAGCAATAAAACTAGAGATCCTAAAAAACCATGCTCCTCAGCAAATAAAGTGAAAATAAAATCTGTATGCTTTTCTGGTAAAAATTCTAAATAACTTTGAGTTCCCTTTAAAAAGCCTTTACCACTTAAACCTCCTGATCCAACTGCTATTTTAGATTGAATAATTTGATAACCCGCACCTAAAGGATCCCTATCTGGATTAAGAAATGTTAAAATTCTCAGTTTTTGATAAGGTTGTAAAAAAGCAATAGCAAAAGGCATTGAAATTAATAAAGCTACAAACGAATATACAAAATATTTGATATTAATTCCAGCAAGCCAAATAACTACTAATCCACTTAATGCGATTAAAATTGAAGTTCCCAAATCAGGTTGGGTAATAACAAGCATAATTGGTAAAATTAAAATTACTAAAGCAACAAACATAACTTGAAAACTATTAACTTTATTGAGTTGTATACGGTGATAATATTTAGCAAGACATGCTATGATTGCAATTTTCATTAATTCAGATGGTTGCAAGTTAATAAAATATAGATTTATCCATCTTTGTGACCCTGAAGCTTTAATGCCATACAAAGAGGCCCAAATTAGAAGAAATAAAATCACAACATAAAACAAATAAGCAAAGTAATGCCAAAATTTAATATTCAAAAATGACATAAAAATCATCACTGTAAAAAATATTAAAAATTTTGAAATATGACTTTTGCTATGAAACAAAATTTCACCTCCGTCAGTTGAGTACATTGATAAGACGCTAATCAATCCAAGTAATAAAATACAAATTAGCAAAACATAATCAAAATTTTTTAACTTTTGAAAAAAAGTGGGTTGTGTATTGAATGAGTTGTATTGCATTTATATTTCTAAATCATTTTGTTTGCTGCGTGTTTCTCTTAATTCGTGTCTATCTATAATTAATTTAAAGAGTTTTTTTGCAATTGGTGCTGCAGTTGAGCTTCCTGATCCACCATGCTCAATTACTATGCTTAATGCATATCTTGGATTTTTGTATGGTCCAAACGCTATGTATAGCGCATGATCTCTTTCATTATAAGGAATTTCAAATGTTTTTAAGTCAAGCTCTCTATCTAATTTTGTAATCCGTCTAACTTGTGATGTTCCTGTTTTTCCAGCAAATTGATATTTAGGATTATCAATTCTTGACTTATAAGAAGTTCCTCTAATTTCATTTGTAGATGCAAACATCGCATCACGAACTAGGTTTATATTTTTAGAACTTTTAAACAAGGTTTCATGTTTTTCTTTATTTAAAAGATCCAAAGGGCTTTTTGCATCTTTCAATCTTCTGTCTTTTTTATTTAATTTTTTTCTATTTTCATTCATTATGAATTTAATTTCTTCTGCTGTTTTACTATCGTCTTCTGCTATTATTTTTGGATAAATCTTAAACCCTCCATTTGCCAGTTGAGCTGTCATAAGACATAATTGTAGTGGCGTTGTTTGAGTATAGCCTTGTCCAATACCTGTAATTAATGTTTCACCTATAACCCAACCTTTTCCCAAATTATTTTTTTTCCATTTAGTGTCAGGAATTAATCCTTTTTTCTCTATACTAAATGTTTCATTTAAAACTTTTTCGCCAAGTCCAAATTTTATAGATGTTTCTTTTAATCGATCTACGCCAAGCTTTCTTGCAATCTCATAAAAATATGTATCACATGACTGCTTCATCGCACTTTTTAAATCTACAATACCATGTCCTTTTTTTTTCCAACAATGGTAAGTTTGTCCGTACATTTCAATTTTTCCTTTACAATTAACTTTAAAATTTTCATCGATAATTTTATTTTCTAATGCTGATAAAGCTACTATTGGTTTAAATGTTGAGCCTGGCGAATATAAGCCTGATAAAGTTTTATTAACCAATGGCTTTAATGGATTGTTTCTAATTAATTGCCAATCATCTTGATTAATCCCAAAAAGAAATAAATTAGCATCAAATGATGGTGATGATTGCATGGCAACTATTTCACCTGTATAAATATCCATCACACTTATTGAGCCAGCCACATCTTTTAAAAGCTCACTACATAGTTTTTGAATTTCTGTATCAATTGTAAGTTGGATTGATTTGCCGTTTAAACCATCTGTATGATCAACTTGTCTAATTCTTTTACCATAAGCATTAACCTCATATCTTTGTATGCCATTAGTGCCAATTAACTCATTTTCAAAAGTTTTTTCTAAACCAGTTTTTCCCACTTTAAGTCCAGGTACATGTGTATCTTTTATAGTTTTGTTATTTAAAATGTCTTTTTCACTAGCTTCACTTACATAACCCAAAACATGTGTATAATTTTCATTGAACGGATAATTACGTGAGACAGACAGGACTGGTTTAGCTCCTGCTAAATCGTGCAAAAAATAATTAACCTTTGTAAACTGTTCCCATGTTAAATTTTTAGAAATAATTATATTTTCCCATGGTTTTTGGCTATTTTTCTGTTTTATTATTTTTTTAAAATCATTATTACTGATTGATAGAATATTTTTTAATCTCACCATCAAATACTTAAAGTCTTCTACTTCCTCGGGAATTACATGTAGTTGATATACTTTTAAATTACCGGCAATAATATTTCCAAAATAGTCTAAAAACTCACCTCTAATTGGAGGCAATCTCCATTCTCGTAATCTGTTTTTATCAGACAGTGTTAAATATTTTTTGTTCTCTGTAATTTGTAATGAAAATAATCGAGCTATTATTCCAGTAAACACAACAAACTTAGCTGCGCCAATAATAAACATTCTTCTATTGATGGTTTGAACTTTTTTTACACCAAAATCTTCACCCAGCATTATTGTTTCTCACAAAATGGCTTTCAAAAAAATCAAATAAATTTGAAAATAAAAAATAAAATAAAAAAGTGAATGTAATATTTATTATTTGATCAAAATAACTCAATTCATAATTAAAAATAAAATTTAAGGATAAAAACAATAATGAGTTTATAATTAAAATTGTTACAAGAAAAAATATACAATCTTTTAATAAACTTGGTCTTAAAGTGATATTTCTAAGATAGGAAGCTGCTACACAAAGTATTAGATAAATTAAACTACTTAATCCTATTGGAGTTCCTGTCACAACATCATTAAATAAGCCTGCAATAAAAATATAAGTATATCCTAAACTTTCACTTTTTTTGAGGCTGTAATAAAAAATTAAAATATATGAAAAATTAAATGAAAAATATTTCAAACTTAAATAATTAAAATCGTAATCATTTAAAACAGATATAAAAAGTAGAATTACTGGTGCTTTACTTAGTATTATTTTAATAAAATTTTTATTTCTTAACCCTGTCATTTGATATCACTTTTTTTAAATGAAACAACTTTTACAAATTTTAATTGAGAAAAATCCGAAAAAAATTCTACTTTTTTTTCATCACTCAAGTTATTAATATTCATTCTTCCTATAGGTATTCCAGCCTTGAATAAATTGCCTGCTCCAGAAGTGTAAATAACAGACTCATTTTTGATGTCTTCATATTTTTTACTATATTGAATAATCCCATAATCTTTACCTGTACCTGAAAGTATAGAAAATATTGTGTTCGGTTCTACTATAACTGGAATTTTACTGTTCAAATCTGAAAGTAATAATACCCTTGATGATAAATAATTAACCTCAACAACTTTTCCAACAAGATATTCTCCATCCATTACAACCATTCCAAGGTTGATTTTATGTTTACTACCTTTGTTAATGATGACTGATCTTAAAAATGGACTGCCTTTATCAGTTAAAACTTTAGCAATTATAGTGTCTGATTTAACCAGATAATCATCAACTATATTTTTTAATCTTTGGTTTTCTAAAATTATAAATTCATTCAATAAGTCTTTAGCTTTTAAAATTTCTAGTTCAGATTTAATTTTTTCATTTTCATTATAAAGTTTCTTGTGATTTTGGATTGTAAGATAGCTATCTTTTAATAAGTTCTCTGGTATAGAAACTATAAAAGAAGATCTATAAACTATTTCTTTAATACCTATCTTTACATAGTTTATAATTTTAAAGTTAAAACTGCCTAAAATTAAAAAAATTATAGAAAAAAATATTAAACTTAATAATGAGAACCTTTGCTGTATTCCTTTTTTTAAGAAAGCAGACCTTAATGCAATTACAAAATCATCTCTGCTGGTTTCCATTATTTCTAATATTCAGATAGCATAGTAGAGAATATTTCTTCTTGCTCTAAGGCTTTTCCAGTACCAATTGCAACACATGCTAGTGGATCATCTGCTATAAAAACTGGCAATCCAGTTTCTTTAGAGAATCTTTTATCAATATTTTTTAATAAAGCTCCACCACCTGTTAACGTTAAACCCATATCTACTAAATCAGCTGATAATTCAGGAGGAGTGTTTTCAAGTGCATCTTTTATCCCATTCACCATTTCTTTTAAAATATCATTTAAAGCTTCAGCTGTATCTTCTTCAGTAATATTTACTTCTTTAGGTGTTCCTGATCTTAAATCCCTGCCTTTAACAGCATAAGTATTGCTATTGGATGGTATAGCTGTACCAATTTCTTTTTTTATTTTTTCAGCAGTACTGTCTCCAATCATTAGATTATATTCTTTTCTCATATAATTTACTAAGGCTGTATCCATTGCGTCCCCAGCAATTCTTAATGATTTTGAATAAACAAGGCCTCCTAATGACATTACGGCTATCTCAGTAGTTCCTCCACCAATATCAACAACCATTGATCCAGTTGCTTCTGAAATTGGAAGACCCGCTCCAATAGCTGCTGCGATAGGTTCTTCAATTAATTGAACTCTTCTGGCACCCGCTGCTAACGCACTATCTTGAATAGCCTTTCTTTCAACAGGTGTTGATCCTGTTGGAACGCAAATTAAAATTCTAGGATTTGCAAAAGTTTTATTTTTATGAACTTTCTTGATAAAATGTTTAATCATTTCTTCAGTAACTATAAAGTCTGCAATCACTCCATCCCTCAAAGGTCTTATGGCACTAATATTACCAGGTGTTCTTCCAAGCATGGTTTTTGCTTCATCTCCAACTGCTAAAACAGTTTTTTTTCCCATATTCTCAGCTATAGCAACAACAGATGGTTCATTTAAAACTACTCCTTGTCCTTTTAAAACAACAAGTGTGTTAGCAGTTCCAAGATCAATCGCCATATCTTGACTCCAAATACTAGTTAAATTTTTAAACCAATTAGCCATCTTATATTCCCTTCATTTTTTGAGTTTCTTGCTCTATTGGAGCAGTTTTTTTTCTTTTAATAATCATTTTATTTAAAGCACTTAAATAAGCATTAGCTGACGCTACTAATGTGTCAGTATCTGCGGCTTGGCCAACTGTAGTTTTGCCTTCTTCTTCAATTCTAACACTTACTGTTGCCTGAGCATCAGTTCCTTCTGTAACAGCATGAACTTGATACAATTGTAGTTTCACATCATGTGGGTACAAAACTTTTATACATTTAAAAATAGCATCTACCGGACCATCACCTGTTTCTGAGGTTGATTTAACTTCACCGTAAACATCAAGAGTCATTTCTGCTTTTTGAGGCTCACCTGTTCCTGCAAAAACTTTTAATGATTTTAAATTAATTACATATTTATCTAAAATCATACTGTCATCAACTAAGGCTGCTATATCATCATCATAAACATGTTTTTTCTTATCAGCTAAAATTTTAAATTTTCCAAATGCTACTTGAATTACATCATCAGTTACATCTGCATAACCAAGATCATTTAATTTTTCTTTAAACGCATGACGTCCTGAATGTTTGCCCATTACCAATGAAGTTTTTTTAACCCCAACACTTTCTGGTGTCATAATTTCATATGTTTCTCTATGTTTAAGCATGCCATCTTGGTGAATACCCGCTTCATGTGCAAATGCATTTTTCCCAACTACTGCTTTGTTAAACTGTACTGGAAAGGTTGCATTTGAGACAATTTTTGAAGCTTTACTTAATAATTCAGTTTTAATTCCCGTTGTATAAGGCATCAAGTCATTTCTAGTTCTTATAGCCATTACAATTTCTTCAAGAGCAGCATTTCCTGCTCTTTCTCCAATTCCATTAATTGTGCATTCAACTTGTCTTGCCCCAGCTGAAACACCAGCTAAAGAGTTTGCAACAGCTAATCCTAAATCATTATGACAATGAACAGATAAAATAGCTTTTTCAATATTTGGAACTTTATTTTTTAATGTTGTTATAATTCTAGTGAATTCTGATGGAATAGTATATCCAACAGTGTCTGGTATATTTATTGTTGTTGCTCCACTACTAATTGCTGTTTCAACTATCTTACACATAAAATCCATATCTGTTCTTGTTCCATCTTCACAAGACCATTCAACATCATCAGTAAGATTTCTTGCATAACTTACACTTTCTTTTATTGCCTCCAAAACTTGTTCTGGAGATTTATTTAACTTAAATTTCATATGAAGTGGGCTGGTTGAAATAAATGTATGAATTCTAAATCTTGGGGCAGCTTTTAATGCCTCATGACATGCATCAATATCTTTTTTACTAGATCTTGCTAATCCACATGGAATTGAATTTTTTAAAATTTTACTTATAGCCGTTACAGCCTCAAAATCTCCAGGCGATGCAATAGGAAATCCAGCTTCAATTATATCGATCCCCATTTCATCAAAAACTCTTGAAATTTGAATTTTTTCTTCAAGACTCATTGATGCTCCAGGTGATTGCTCACCATCTCTCATCGTAGTATCAAATATAATAACTCTATCTTTGTCGCTCATAACCAATAATTTTAGAAAAACTATAATACAATCTATAATAGAGATTGCAAAATAATTGTTATATTTTGGCTATAATTTTAGACCGATTTAGGTTTTTAATAAAAATTAACTCTTATCACTATCTATTAATTTCTTTTTACCAATCCAAGGCATCATTGCTCTAAGCTCAGCACCTACTTTTTCAATTGGATGGTCCGCGAGATCTTTTCTCATTTTTAAAAAGTTCTTCTGTCCACCCTCACATTCTTTCATCCAATCTTTTGTAAATTTACCAGATTGAATATCAGCCAGAACTTCTTTCATTCTTTTTTTACTTTCACTATCTACAACTTTTTTACCCGACACATACTCACCATATTCTGCTGTATTTGAGATAGAGTAGTTCATGTTAGCAATTCCACCTTCATAAATTAAATCTACAATTAATTTTACTTCATGCAGACATTCAAAATATGCCATTTCAGGTTCGTATCCAGCTTCAGTTAAAGTTTCAAAACCATTCTTGATCAGTTCAACTAATCCACCACAAAGAACAGATTGCTCGCCAAATAAATCAGTTTCACATTCATCTTTAAATGTTGTTTCAATAATGCCTGATTTACCACCACCAATTGCTGAAGCATATGATAATGCAAGGTCTCTTGCTTTACCTGTCCCATCTTGATGAACAGCAAACAAACATGGTACCCCACCGCCTCTTTCGAATTCACTTCTGACTAAATGTCCTGGTCCTTTTGGTGCAACCATAAATACATCTAAATCTTTTCTTGCTTCAATAAGTTTGTAATGAATATTTAATCCATGAGCAAAAGCTATGCTTGTTCCTGCTTTAATTCTTTGTTCAATATGATTCTTATAAATCGATGCTTGCAATTCATCTGGAGTAAGTATCATTGCTACCTCTGCCCACTCAGCTGCATCAGACAATCCCATTACTTTTAATCCTTTTGATTCTGCTTTTGCTTTACTTGCGGATCCGTCTCTAAGAGCTACAACAACTTCTTTAGCTCCACTATCTTTTAAGTTTAATGCATGTGCGTGCCCTTGGCTACCGTAGCCAAAAATTGCTATTTTTTTACTCTTTATTAAATCAACATCTGCATCTTTTTCATAAAACATTTTCATTTTTTTTCTCCTTTATAATTAATTAAAAATTTCTGCACCTCTTGTCATTGCGACCGCTCCCGTTCTTGAGGCACTAACAAGACCAAAAGGTTTTAAATTCTTTGTCACTTTATCTATCTCTCTTCTTAATGCTGTTATTTGAATTACAATGGATTTATTTGTCTGATCTAATATAACTGGATTATATTTTTTACAAGCATTTAAAATTTTCTTAATTTTACTAGGATTTGCAACAAATTTTAGTAGGGCCATTTCTTTAAATATAACATTTTTATCATCTCTTTTAAAATTTCCAACTTTATGAACTGGAACTAGCTTTTTTAACTGTAATACAATTTGCTCAATAACCTGAGGTGTTCCAGTAGTTACAATAGTAATTCTTGAAAGATTATTTTTTTGGTCAACCTCTGCTACAGCTAGAGATTCAATATTATAACCTCTTCCAGAAAATAACCCTACTACTCTTGATAAAACGCTTGCTTCATTATCAACCCAAACAACAATTATATGAGTATCAATTTTACCTAATTTACTAGATGTGCTGTATGCTGATTTAGACTTAACCATTTTAAACTAACGATTTTCCTTTTCCTGTAATTTTATTTGCTTCCTGATCTTTTGGTCCTAATAACATTTGGTTATGAGGTTTACCTGATGGGATCATCGGATAACAATTCTCAGCTTGATCAACGTGACAATCAAAAATTACAGGCTTATCTGTATTAATCATTTCTTCAATTTTTTCGTCTAATTCATCTGGGTGTTCTGCTCTAATTCCAACACACCCGTACGCTTCAGCTAATTTTACAAAATCTGGCAATGCCTCTGAGTAACTCTCTGAATAATTCTTTTCATGGAGTAGCTCCTGCCATTGTCTAACCATTCCCATATATTGATTATTTAAGATGAATATTTTTACTGGTAAATTATATTGAACTGCAGTTGAAATCTCCTGCATAGTCATTAGAATTGATGCTTCTCCAGCAATATCTACAACTAATTTCTTAGGGTGAGCAACTTGCACACCAATTGCAGCAGGCAATCCATATCCCATAGTTCCAAGTCCACCTGAGGTCATCCACCTATTAGGCTTATTAAACTTATAATGCTGTGCTGCCCACATCTGATGTTGTCCAACTTCAGTAGTAATGTATGTATCTTGGTTTTTAGTTAATTCATAAAGTCTTTGAACCGCATGTTGAGGTTTAATAATTTTATCACTATTTATAAAATTCAAAGATTGTTTTGTTCTCCATTTTTGAATTTGTTGCCACCATTTTGATATTTTTTGTTTATTTGATTTTTCTAAATTTAAGTTTTTCTTTTTTAAAGTTTTAGTAGTTGATTTAATTACGTCAATCACATCACCAACAATAGCTAGATCAACTTTTACAATTTTATTTATCGATGATGGGTCAATATCAATATGAACTTTTTTAGATTTTGGAGAAAACTCATCTATCTTTCCTGTGATACGATCATCAAATCTTGCACCTATATTAATTAATAAATCGCAATCATGCATTGCATTATTAGCTTCATATGTTCCATGCATACCAAGCATTCCTAAAAATTGATTATCATCTCCAGGGTAAGCACCCAATCCTTGCAAAGTTGATGTAATGGGAAATCTAGTTAAGGCCACTAATTCTCTTAAAAGTTCACTTGCCTTTGGACCTGAGTTAATTACTCCACCTCCAGTATAAAAAACTGGTTTTGAAGCTTTTTTCATTAAGTCTACTAATTCGTCAATTTCTTTTTGATTAAATTTATTAAGGACTTTCCCATTTAATTTTTTTTCTTTTTTAGGTTTAAAATATTTTGCTTTTGCAAACTGAATATCTTTTGGAATATCAACTAATACTGGTCCAGGTCTTCCAGTTGTTGCAACCTCAAATGCTTCATGCATTATTCTTGGAAGGTCATTAATATCTTTAACCAACCAATTATGTTTTGTACATGGTCTAGTAATTCCTGTTGTATCACATTCTTGAAATGCATCTGTCCCGATTAAGTGTGTTGGTACTTGTCCTGAAATACAAACTAGAGGGACAGAGTCCATGTATGCATCAGTTAATGCTGTAACAACATTTGTTGCACCTGGACCAGAAGTAACTAATACAACACCAGGTTTTCCAGTTGATCTTGCATAACCTTCTGCAGCATGACCCGCACCTTGCTCGTGTCTAACTAATATGTGTTTTATGGTTGGGTGATTTTTTAACTCATCATAGATGGGAAGAACTGCACCACCTGGATAACCAAAAATATGCTTTACTTTTTGGTCTTCAAGACATTTAAAAACAATTTCAGCTCCTGAAAATAATTTTGGCATTCAGGTAATCTATCGGACTTTATGTTAATTGGTCAAGTTTAAGCGCTGATTTTTTTAAATTTTTTATGTAGTCTGTAATCTTAAAAGGATTAATTTTTTTCCATGATGTCATCCTACTTCTGGCCCATGTAGCTTGTCTTTTGGCGTATTGTCTTGTTTTAATTGAAATTAATTCTCGTGCTTGAACTAATTCAATTTTTTTATCTAAGTGCTGTGTCAATTCGTCAATCCCTATTACTCTATTTACACTCAGATCTTTTTTTATTTTTAACTTTATGAATTTTTTTACCTCATTTATTGCCCCTTCCTCAATCATCTTAATTGATCTTAACGATATTCTTTTAATTAAGTCTTCTCTTTTAAAATCAATATATAATTTTAGAAATTCCTCATCTTTAAATTCAGATTTTGTTTTAGTTAACCATTCATACATGGAAATTTTTGTAAATGATTTAATCTCAAATGCTCTAATTGCTCTTTGAGTATCATTTTGATCAAATTTATTTTTAGCCATAGGGTCAATTATTAAAAGTTTTTTATAAAATTTTCTTTGTCCTTCTTTTTTTTGCATCAATCTAATTTTATTTCTAAACTTAATAGGTATTTCTGGAATTTTAACTAAACCATCAATTAAAGATTGGAAATATAGACCTGTACCACCAACTAAAATAGGAATTTTTTTTCTTTTTTTAATTTCTTTAATTTTTTTGATAGCAATTTTTAGCCATTCACCTGTAGAAAACTTTTTGTTTAAATCAACAACTCCATAAAGATGATGTTTAATATTTTTTTGTTCTATTTTATTTGGTCTTGCAGTTAAGATTTTTAGCTTCTTGTAAACCTGCATACTGTCAGCATTAATTATTTCTCCTTGAACTTTTTTTGCAAGTTTGACGGCAAAATTTGATTTACCTGAAGCAGTGGGACCTGAAATTAGGATAATTTTGGACTGTTTGTCCATTATCAATCTAGCTTAACGCCAATATATCTTCTTTGGTTTTGATTATTATAAATTACAATCAAAATTGTTTTTTGATTAGATTTTAAAACAGTATCAATAATACCCTCTAGATCTTTGGTTGATTTGATTTTTTTCTTTTGAGCTTCAACAATAATATCGCCAACATTTAGGTAATCTACTGGACTATTTTTTCCAATATTTGTTATAACCAAACCTGTTGTTTGATTGGGCAGTTTTCTTTCTTTAATATCTTTATTATTCAATGGTCTTACAATTATTTTTAAAGATTTAATTTCAGAAATTTCAGGTGTTTCTTCTTTAGTTTCTTTTTTTTCTACTTTAAAATCTTCTGAAGTTTCAAGTCTGCCTAGTTTAATTTTTTTAGTAATCTCTCTTTTATTTCTCCAGATTTTAACATTTACAGTTTTACCAACTTCTGTTTGTGCAACAATTATTGGTAATTCTTTCATTTCTTTAATCTTAGTATTGTTAAACTCTAATATAATATCTCCTGCTTTAATTCCTGCTTTGTCAGATGGGCTATTTTCTGCAACACTAGCAACTAACGCTCCTCTAGGTTCATCTAATTTTTCAACTTCTGCAATTTCTTCAGAAACTACTTGAATTCTAACTCCCAGCCATCCTCTTTTAGTTTCACCAAATTCTATTAATTGACTTACAACTCTTTTTGCATCATTCGATGGTATTGAAAAACCTATCCCTATAGAACCACCCTTACCCAGTATTGCCGTATTAATTCCAATTACATCACCATTCATATCAAATAAAGGGCCTCCTGAGTTTCCTGAATTTATCGAGGCATCTGTTTGAATATAATCTTCATAACGAGATAGACCAATTGATCTATTTCTTGCTGATATTATTCCTGCAGTAACCGTTCCTCCTAAACCAAAAGGATTACCGATCGCAATAACCCAATCACCAATTCTTGCTTGATCAGAATTTCCAAATTTAACTGGGATAAATTTTTCTTTTGAATCTATTTGAAGAACAGCAATATCTGATAAAGGATCCGCACCAACAACAGTTGCTTTATATTCTTTATCACCATCAACTCTAACCAAAATATCTTCTGCGTTTTGAATAACGTGGTTGTTAGTGATTACAATCCCACTCTCTTTTATTATAAATCCTGAACCTAGTGCAGCAGATTTCCTTGTTTGAGGTGTCCCAAATTCTTTGAACATATCTTCAAAAGGAGATCCTGGAGGAAATTGAAATCCCGGAAAAGGGTTAGTATTTGTTGTTACAGTTGTTGTAGTTGAAATATTTACAACTGATGGCATTAATCTTTCTGCTAGATCTGCAAAAGATCCTGGTATATCTTTTGCAAAAACTTGAGATGCAAAACTAATTGTAAAAAATACTAATAATAATCTTTTAATTTTATTCATTTTAATTTTTTATGTACCAAATAATAATAAATCCTATTACTGCAAAGATCAATCCACCTGTTCTTAATTGACTATTAGTCACATCATTTAATTTTAATAACATACTTTTCATTTTAGATGGAAATAAGGCATACAAAATTCCTTCTATAAAAAGAAAAAGTCCTAAAGCTATAATTAGCTCCTTCATGTATTTGATTTATTTTTTAGGTTTAATGTTTCCAAAAAATTTAAAGAATTCACTGTCAGGTGATAAAATTACTGACGTGTCTCCACCTATTAATGCAGTTTCATAAGCCTGCATCGCTCTATAGAAAGCAAAAAATTCAGGGTCTCTACCAAATGCATCTGCAAAAATTGCATTTCTTTCACCATCACCTTCACCTTTCATAATCTCTGAATCTTTATTCGCATTAGCTAACAATACCGAAACATCTTTATCAGCAGTTGACGTAATGGTTACGGCCATTTCAGCACCTCTTGCTCTAAATTCTTTGGCTTCTTTTTCTCTTTCAGTTTGCATTCTTCTAAAGATCGCCTCACTATTTGCTTCAGGTAAATCTGCTCTTTTAATCCTCACATCCACTATCTTAATACCAAAGTTTTTAGCCTCAATATTTACACCTTCTTGAATTAAAGACATTTGTTTACTTCTATCTTTTGAAAGCAATGTTTGTAATTCTTGTTGGCCTAGAACGTTTCTAAGTCTTGAGTTAATAATCGTTGCTAATCTTGATCTTGCAACTCTTTCATTTCCAACTGAAATATAGAATTTTAATGGATCTATAATTTGAAACCTTGCAAAAGCATCAACAATCAATCTTTTTTGGTCTGACGCAATTACTTCTATTGGCGGTGTATCTAAATTTAAAATTCTGCTATCTAAAAAAACCACGTTTTGAATAAAAGGCATTTTAAAGTTTAAGCCAGGTTCTAATATAATCTTTTTAGGATCACCAAACTGCAGAACAATCGCTTGATTAACTTCTTTAACTATAAAAATAGAGAAGAAAGCTAATGTAGCTATTACAATAGTTATTGGTAATAAAATTTTTTTCATTAATTCTTCGCTTTCTTTTTACCTAGTTCAGGAAGTGGTAAGTACGGAACCACACCAGAACCTGCACCTTTTTCAATTATCACTTTATCTATATCTGCTAAAACTTTTTCCATAGTCTCTAAATACATTCTCTCTTGAGTAACTTCTTTAGCTTTAAAATATTCGTTATATATCGAAATAAATCTACTGGCTTCACCTTCGGCTAACGCAACAACTTTTTGCTTATAGGCCTCTGCTGCTTGCATAATTCTTGCAGCTTCACCTCTTGCTCTTGGGATTACATCGTTAGCATAAGCTTCTGCTTCATTTTTAGATCTTTCCATGTCAGCTCTTGCTGCTTGAACATCTCTAAATGCATCAATTACTTGATCAGGTGGATCTGCTTTTTGAGTTTGAACTTGTGTAATTTGGATACCACTATTGTACTCATCTAAAATTGCTTGAATAATTTCCTGCGTTTCAATTTCAATTTGAGCTCTACCCTCTGTTAAAACTGGTTGAATGTTACTTTTAGCAATCACTTCTCTCATTGCTGTTTCTGCTGCAGCCTTTACAGTTCCCTCAGGATCTTGAATTTGGAATAAAAATTTGCTTGCGTCTTTAATCACCCAGAATACTGAAAAATCTATATTAACAATATTTTCATCACCAGTTAACATTAAACTTTCTTGCGGCACATCTGCAACTCCTCCACCTTGTGAAAAACCACTATCTCTTTCAGATCTGAATCCAATATCTATTCTATTAACCTTTGTAACTTTTGGTGTTTGCACTGTCTCTATCGGAAGCGGAATGTGATAGTGTAATCCTGGTTGAGTAGTTTTTACAAACTTACCAAATCTAAGCACAACACCTTGTTCATCAGGTCCTACTCTATAAAGTCCACTTGCTAACCATACAAATGCTATGATGATTAAAATTAAACCAATTGGTTTTTTTCCTGATGAACTTCCACCAGGTAAAAATTTATTTATTTTACTTTGAATATCTCTAATTATTGCATCGATGTCTGGTGGTGTAGGTCCTTTTCCTGAACCATTTCCTCCTCCTGGAGGTGTTCCCCATGGACTTCCGCCTCTACCTTGAAAATCATCTGACATATGACAAACTATATAATGTCTTTCTCATAAAAAACAAGTAATGATAAAAATATGACAGATAAAAAGCCAGAACTAAGTGACGCAATGAAAAAAAAGTTAGAACCTAGAAAATTCACAAAGAACCCAATTTTAGGAACAAAATTTACAATAGCCGTATCAAGTGCAAAAGGAGGAGTTGGAAAATCAACTTTTGCAACTAACCTTGCTTTGGCTCTAAAACAAATTGGCTGCAAAGTTGGTTTACTTGATGCTGACATTTATGGTCCTTCAATTCCAAAAATGTTTGATATTAATGAAAAGCCAAAAAGTGATGGCCAGACTTTAACTCCAATTACAAAATATGATATTCAGTGCATGTCAATTGGCTTTCTTGCAGACCAACAAACACCAATGATTTGGCGTGGACCTATGGTTACCAGTGCAATTAAAACTTTTACTCAAAAAGTAGGTTGGAAAGATTTAGATTTTATAATTGTTGATATGCCCCCAGGAACTGGTGACACTCAATTAACCTTTTCTCAAGAAATTAAAATGGATGGAGCAATCATAGTTTCCACTCCTCAGGAAGTTGCCCTTCTAGATGTTAAAAGAGGAATTAAAATGTTCGATAAGCTTGGTGTTAAGATTTTAGGTTTAGTTGATAACATGAGTTACTTTACTGGTGATGATGGTAAGAAATATAAAATATTTGGTGAAGGTGGTGTCAAGAGAACTGCAGAAGAATTTGGTAAAGAGTTCCTGGGAGAAATTCCATTAGATCCTGAGGTTGGAAAATGTGGTGATGAAGGAAAGCCAATTGTAGAAGCTAACCCTGAACATAAAATTTCTAAAATATATTTAGACTTTGCAAGAAAAATTAAATCAACTTATCTTTAAGGTCAAAAGAAACCATTAGCTCATTCCATTCTCTTTTAGATAAACCTGAGCTGTCTGGATTAATATCTTCACCTTTAATTAGTTTTTGAATTATAACTTTTCCTTTAGCTGAAACTTCCGTTCCACCCACCCTATAATCCATGAATGCATCATAAGTTATTGGAACCCATTTCTTTACAGTATCTAACATGATATCGGCATAAACTCTTATTTCGTATTGAGCATGACTATCAGCTCTTAATCTTAAAAAATTCATTAAGTTTAATAAATCAGTTTTCCAGTACCATTGAGTATAAGTATTTAAAGTTAAATTCATTCTTGCAAGTTCTCTTGCTAAACCTTTTTTATTTTCATCAATAATCGATCCGTCAAACCTCTCATTCAACATCATCTCATAATTATCATAGGTTCTATCAGCATCGTTTTTTAAAAGTTCTAAAACTTCTTTTGCTTGCTCACCTTCAATAACATCACCTCTACCCTGTCTATTACTTGAAGACTGCGCTGCTAAATTTTCTGCTGATGGTAAATAAAATTCTTTATCTAAAATGGAATACCTTGCCGAGTATTCATTAACATTTGCCGTCCTATGTCTAATCCATTGACGCGCAATAAAAATTGGAAGTTTGACATGATATTTAATCTCACACATTTCAAATGGAGTGCTATGCCAATGTCGCATTAAGTATTTAATTAAGCCCTCATCTGTTGAAACTTTTTTTGTCCCTTTTCCATAAGAAACTCTGGCAGATTGAACAATTGATGTGTCATCACCCATATAATCAACTACCCTTACAAAACCATGGTCCAACGCGGGCATTGCCTCATAAAGAATGTTTTCAAGTGCAGGCGCAGTAACTCTTTTCGTTTGATTTTGCTGACCTTGTTGATCTTTGATTTCTTGTGATTGTTCTTCGGTTAATTTCATATTTGTAAGATTAAGTATTAATGAATCGGTTAATTAATATTTTATATCATAAATTAAATAATAATATCTTATGAAAAAATACAACTTTAAAGAGTATTAAATAATGTTACTATAATAAATTCTATTAGATATTAATTATATGAAAAATTTAACATTACTAATTCCAGCCAAATATGAAAGTGAATCGCTACCGAAAGTTTTAGAGGAAATTAAAGGTTATGATTGTGAGGTTATAATTGTTTTAGAATCCTCTGATACAAAAACTATTAATGTAGCCAAAAATTATGATTGTAAGATTTTATATCAATCTAAAAAAGGTTATGGAAATGCATTAATAGAAGGAATGAATAATGTTCAAACAGAGTATTTATGCATATTTAATGCAGATGGGTCTTTTGACCCCAAATATTTAAAACAGATGCTTGTTGCTTGCCAAAATAATCTAGATTTTATATTCGCATCAAGGTACATGAATAATGCTGGCAGTGATGATGATACAATTGTTACAAAATTGGGAAATTTTGTTTTTACTAAAATTGGAAATATTTTTTTTTCACTTAATATTTCTGATATTCTGTATACTTTCCTACTTGGAAAGACAGATTCTTTTAAAAAACTTAATTTGATCTCAAATGACTTCTGTTTGTGTGTTGAAATACCATTAAAAGCCAAAAAGGCAGGTATGAAATTTATTGATTTAGCAAGTTATGAGAGAAAAAGATTAGCTGGAGAAAAAAAAGTAAATGAATTTCGTGATGGATTAAAAATACTTTCATATATGGTAAAAAGTTTCTTTAAAATTATTTAAACTATCTCATCACAAATTTTTTTTATTTTTTCATCATTAATTTTAGTATGCCAATATTTAATATAATCAACACCCTTATTTGCTCCTGAGCTAGTGCTGAATTTAAGCTCATTACAAATTTTTAACATGACATTTTCACGATTATAAATTCTTTTCCAATGTCCACCCTCCTTTATTACGAAATAATTAAAACTATTTGTAAAAAAAATGAATAATACAAAATAAGAAAATTTTAATGATAAGTTATATTTGAATTTTTTAATAGACTCGGTGAATAAAATTAAATAAATAAATGCGTAAAAAAGATGATATTCATCGCTATATCTAAAATTCATCACTAGCGTATTTATCAGAAAAATTAAAAATATTATTAGAATATAATTTTTATTTTTTAAATTAATTATCAATAAAGATAAAATAATAAATAGTTCAATTAAATTAAACCTATAATAAGAAAAAAGCTGAAAAATACTTTGTAATATATATTCAGTATTAATAGCCCCATATGCGTAGTTTTTAGAAAACTCCGCCATATAATGTATGGGATTTGTAATTCTAAGTAGAATAAAATCGTTAATATGTAATAAATTAATTTTATCTAAAATAAGTAAAAAAATAATAAGAAAAACAAAACCATTTAACATTGAGGAAAAAAGTAATAAATTTTTTTTAAAACTTTTAGATAGATAGAAATAAATTATAAATAATGAAAAGCTTAAAATAAAAAATATTAAATCTAAATTTTTATTAGTTGCAAATCTTGGGTACTCCTGAATGTGAATTTGAAAAACAAAAAAAATCAAAATTCCAATAAAAAAAGATAAAAAAAGATAGTTTTTGATGTAGAGATTATCAACAAATTTGTAATTTGTATTTCTATTAACAAATATAATTAGATAAACTAAATATAAAGATAAAAAGATTATTTGGATTTTTGCTAGCATGGCGAGTGCAAAAAAAATTCCAGCGATAAAAAAATTTAATAATAAGTCTCGATCCTTTGAAAGAATTGTATTTATTGAAAGGCATAAAAGAAGTAAAGTTAGATTTTCAGACCTTATAAAAAAGTATGTATATATATATCCAGTCGATATGATAAATGTTAAAGTTATTAAGAAACGTAATTTTTTATTTAGATCTAATTTTTTTAAAATTTTATTAAATATTACGATTAACCACAAACTTATAAAAAAATTAATAATTCTTGAAATATAAAAATAAAATTGAAATATTTCATTAATATTTTTTGAGTTTAAAATATTGCTTATGTCAGCAGGTACATTAAAAAAAAGACTTGCAATCTTATAAATGAAACTGTGCAATAAAAAAGTGGTAAAGGCAGGGTGGTCTCTATACTCCTGTTCAATTCCTGAGTTCAATAATATTGAATTATAAATTATTACAAGATCTTGATCTAATTTCCCCGACCAGTGTTGGTTATTTAATTGATAAAAATGTAAAAAAAATATGAAAGAAAAACAAATAAAATAAATATAATTAATTCTTTTTTTAATAAACATTAGTGAATTATATAAATAATATTATGATGTAATATCATCAATCTATACCATAAAAAATAAAGATAAATATTAAAAAATAAAAAATTATCTAATTTAATCTCTATTGTCTTGCCAGTTCACAATGAATTACTAAATCTAAGATCATTGATTGAAAGCTGGAATACTGAATTAAAAAACATTTCTTCGATTGAATATGAATTTGTAATAGTAGAGGATGGAAGCGCAGATGGAGCTAAAGAGTTAATTGAGGAACTAGAAAAAAACTTTCCTATCATAAACTTAAGTTCTGAAAAGAAAAGAGGCTATAGTCAAGCAGTATTTGATGGTATTAAGGCTTCAAATGAAGATTATGTTCTTTGCACTGATATTGACAATCAAATTAAGGTAAATTCACTCTTTAATTTATTAAATTTTTGCTTTATGAGAATTAAAATATTTACAAAATTTAATGTAGAGTAAATTTTTAAACTAACATATAATTACGCGTTGGCTTGCCAACTACGACGATAAACGAATTTCGTAATAACCATTACGGACGTGGGGGCAGTACCCACCACCTCCACCATTACAACTTATGGGGGTGAAACAGGATCGACGGGTGACTAAAGGCTATTCTTTCGTTCGGGATTGTTCCACCGTAACGGGCTAAACTTTAAATGCTAACGAAAGTTACGCTATTGCTGCATAATTAACTTAGGTTAATTATAGAAGCACGGTCTGGGGCACCGGGTAACAGAACGCCCCTAATTATTGGACACCTTTTAATATAAGTATAAAAGAGATTACTTATAATAAAATAAAATGATAATAGCCATAATGATAGGTAGAAAGGGTAGCAGAGGTTTCCCTGGAAAAAATACTTATAAAGTTTTAGGTAGGGCATTATGTGAATATCCATTAATTGCTGCAAAAAAATCTAAATTTATTGATAAAATTTATGTTGCAACAGATTGTAATAAAATTAAAAAAATTAGCTCTAAGTATAATGTTGAATTCATAGATAGGCCTAAAAAACTTAATACGAATAAAGCTTTAGCTGATCATGCTTTTGAATATTCATACGAACAAGTAAAAAAGAAAAATACGAAAAAAATTGAACTAGTGGTTCTCCTATTTGCAAATGCCCCAACAATAAATTTTAAACTTATTGATCAAGGAATAACTTTACTAAAAAAGAAGAAATCTTTTGACTCTGCTGTGTCAACATCAGTTTATAATATGTGGAGCCCTTTAAGAGCAAGAAAACTTGCATCCGATGGATCTTTAAAACCTTTTGTTAATTTTAATTATTTTGGTAATCCAAAAACTCTTAATTGCGATAGAGACTCTCAGGGAGATATACATTTTGCTGACATGTCCTTATCGGTTGTAAGACCTAAGTGTTTAGAGAATTTAAAAGATGGTTTATTACCACAAAGATGGATGGGGAAAAAAATTATGCCAATAAGATCTTGGGGTGGTTGTGATGTGGACTATAAATGGCAAATTCCAGGTGTGGAGCATTGGTTAATTACAAATGGTTTTAAAAGAAAATAAAAATTCAGAAAGACTCAATTAAAATTCAGATAGACACACATTTACATTAGCAGATTGGTGGAGAGATGACATTTATCCAAACATATTAAACAGACACTCAAATTGTAATAATCTTGATTATCTATTCTTTCCTAAAGTTGAAAATAGACAAAAGATATTTGAAAGAATTAAAAAGAATTTTGAGGGATTATCAAATGAGTTACGACTCTTTATAGATAGTGATGGTCAGAATAGACCGATCTACGTTTTAAGACACTCATCAATACAAGGTAGAAGAAATAAAGGTGCTGATGCCAATGTAGTTGCAATGCACTCCAACACGAGTGTTCAGATGATAGACGCACATTATGATAGTCAGACAGATAAACGATTATTAGAGATGCATAATCAATTAAATCCAGAGAGAAATAGAACTAAAAACGCCAATTACAAAAAAGACGATACAAAAAAGCGGTAGATTTACTTTGTACCTTACTGTGTGCCTTCTTAAAAAGTCATATATTATGTTATGTATTGAGCAAGATTGATTTAAGACAGACAACAGAACCGCCCCTAATAATTTACAAATTTAGTTAGATCAGGTTTAAAATACTTGGGGCCCTTCATAACTTTTCCAGATTCATTATAAATAGGTTTACCATCCTCACCTAACTTACTCATATTTGAGCTTTGAACTTCTTCAAAACACTTATCAAGATCAATACCAAGTGCATGTCCAGCCCCATAAGTTACATACAGTATATCTGTTAAAGCATCGGCAACTTCTAAAAGGTCTTTATTTTCCATTGCTTCTTTAAGCTCTTCTAGCTCCTCTTTTATTAAATCATATCTAAGGCTATTGATCTTATCAGTGCTAAAAGATGGCTTAGTTTTGACTTCTTGACCAAAGGTTCCCATGAAAGTTTTTACTTTGTTAAAATTTGACATTTAGCTCCTGTAAGTTTTTAAAATTTAATATATAAGTATAATAAATTATTAATTATATATTAATCAATGAAATTAAGAAAAGAATTCGATAGCATTGGAAGTATTAATGTACCAAGTGATAAATATTGGGGTGCATCAACTCAAAGATCTAATAAATTTTTCAATATTGGAAAAATTTTAGTTAATATTTCCATAATAAAATCTATTGCAATCATTAAAAGGTCTGCTGCTTTAGTGCATTATAAAGAAAAGCAAATAAATAAAAAAATTACTAATTCGATAATAAAAGCTTCAGATGAAGTTATTAGCGGAAAATTAAATGAAAATTTTCCTTTAAAAGTTTGGCAAACAGGCTCTGGTACACAAACTAATATGAATGTTAATGAGGTGATTGCAAATAGAGCAATTGAAATATTGGGTGGAAAAAAAGGATCAAAAAAACCAGTTCATCCAAATGATCATGTGAATAAATCTCAATCAACAAACGATGTTTTTCCAACAGCTATGCATATATCTGTTGCTCAAGAAACTATATCAAAACTATTACCTAGTTTAAAAATTTTAGAAAAAGAATTAGCAAAAAAATCTAAAGAATTTAAAAATATTATTAAAATTGGCAGAACCCACTTGCAAGATGCAACACCGTTGTCTCTTGGTCAAGAATTTTCAGGATACCAAGTGCAATTAAAAAAATGTATTGAAAGAATAGAGCTTGCACTTAAAGAGATATATTTTTTAGCACAAGGTGGAACAGCTGTTGGGACGGGTATTAATTCTAAAAAAGGTTTTGATATAAAAATTGTTAAAGAGATTGCTAAATATACTAAAATCCCCTTCAAACCAGCTCCAAACAAATTTGCAGAACTTGCAGCTCACGATTCTATTGTAAATTTTTCAGGTACACTAAATACTTGTGCTGTTGCATTAATGAAAATATCAAATGATGTAAGATTTTTAGGTTCAGGACCTCGTGCTGGATATGGTGAATTAATATTACCAGAAAATGAACCTGGTTCATCTATTATGCCTGGAAAAGTTAACCCTACTCAATGTGAGGCCGTAACCATGGTTTGTGCCAAAGTAATAGGCAATCATACTGGAATTACAGTTGCTGGATCTCATGGACATTTTGAATTGAATGTATTTAAGCCTATGATTGCCCATAATATACTTCAGTCGATAGATCTTATTGCAGATAGTACTAAAAATTTTGCGATTTATTGTGTTAAAGGAATTAAAGCTAACAAAAAAAGAATTAAAGAACACCTGGATAATTCATTAATGCTAGTAACAGCGCTAGCTCCCCATATCGGATATGATAATGCAGCAAAAATTGCAAAGACAGCTTTAAAAAATGGGACAATGCTAAAACATGAAACTCTTAAAACAGGTCTTGTTGATGAGAAAGACTATAAAAAAATAGTAGATCCTAAAAAAATGATTTATCCCTCATAAAGATCAATTAATTCATTCAGTAACTTTCTACTTTTAGTTAGATTATTAGAATTATTATCCATAAAACCTTCGGCTATATTGTTAAATTGAGAGCTCACATCATTATCATCTATTTTAATGTTTTTAAATTCAATTTGATTGCTCAAAAAATCGTAAATTATATTTAACTTAATATTTTTAATATCTTTTCTTGATTTCTTACTAGTGTTTAAAAAAGAAAATAATCCATCAATATTTTTAATATCTATTGATAAATTAAAAGTTAAAATTAACTCATCATTCTCTAAAAATAAATCACTATTAGAGACTTCTATTAAACCAATATTATTGTTGATAAATATCGAGTTATCAAAACTTATTTTGCCACTTAAAATTTTTAACTCTAGTTTGGCTTCATTAAAAATTTCATCTTTTTTTGTAGATTTAATATTTACTAAAGTGTGTACACTAATATTTTCATTAAATAATAAGCCTGATCTAATAAATTCGTTGATGATAGAATTTCGCGTAAATAATTTAGAAATTCTATAATTATATAGATTAATTTTTAGATTTAGATCAAATGGATTTATTGTTAGTTGTCCATTATAATTTATTTTAGAATTATAAACTCTAGAACCATCAGATTGAAATATTAATGTTTGATTATTAACATTGTATTTCGTATTGATAGATGAGCTTAAAATAGAAATATTATTTATTCCACTACTTAAGTTTTCATCTTTTTTAAAAAATTCATTTATAATTTCCAGTTTAAGATCGGGAGCCTTTATCTTTGTTTTCTTTTGTGAATTTATTATATTTTGATAATTTAATTCAAAGGGTATATTAAAAATTTCACCTTTTAAATCAAACAGATTAAATAAATTTTTTTCATCAAAAAATAAAAGTGCATTTGAGATTTTAATAATTGAAATTACTTCATTTAAATTGTCCTTGAAAAAAACATTACTATTATTAATTTTAATTTTTTTTTTAGAAAATTTATTTTCTCTACTATTATAAAATGATTTAAAATTATCATTTAATAAGAAAAAATTTGCTTCTTCAATAACTACTTCATTTATTCTAATACTTTCTTTATTGAAAAAATTATTTTGGCTAATGTAAACATTTAAACCTTTAATCTCCGCTAAAGCAGTTTTTGTGTCTTTAATTAAATAATGAGGCTTTGGTAAAATACGATAAGAGATATCAAATGAATTGCTTAGATTTATATTAAATTCATCACTTAATTTGGTTACAATTTTATCTTGTACCCAATTTTTGTCATATAAAAGAGGTATTGATAAATAAAAAATGTAAATAAATAATACAACAATTGCAGCTATTATATATTTACTAAAGTTACTGACATGAAACTTATCATTTGTTTTATTCTCAACTTTGAATATTGTCCTGTTAATAAAGTTATTAAAGATTTTAACAATTTTTTTCATAAATCTTGTTTAAAGTTAAATATCTTATAATGAAATTTAAAAAAATGATAAACTCTGAATATTTAAACAATCTAAATAATGCTCAAAAAGAAGCTGTTTTATATCTTGATGGACCGTTACTAATTGTTGCAGGAGCAGGATCTGGAAAAACAAAAGTTCTCACTTCAAGAATTGCTCATATAATCAATGAAAAAAAGGCCTTTCCAAACCAAATCTTATCTGTGACTTTTACCAATAAGGCTGCAAAAGAAATGCAAAACAGAGTAAGTTCTATATTAAATTCTGAGGCTATAGGACTTTCATGGCTTGGGACCTTTCACTCTATATGTGCAAAGCTTCTCAGAAAACATGCGCCTGCAGCTGGATTAACTTCTAATTTTACAATTATTGATACAGATGATCAGGTACGATTAATCAAAAATATATGTAAAGCTGAAAATATTGACATAAAACAATTAGCTCCAAAATTTATTCTTTCGATAATTGATAGATGGAAAAATAAAGGGTTCTATCCAGGTGAAGTTGTTATTAATAAAAATGATATTTTTGAGAGAACTATACTTCCTCTTTATAAAATTTATCAACAAAAGTTATTAGATTTAAATGCATGTGACTTTGGAGATTTAATTTTACACGTGGTTAAAATTTTAGAAAAAAATCAGGACATAAGAAATATTTATTCAACTAATTTTAAATATATACTTGTCGATGAGTACCAAGATACTAATTATATTCAAAGTAGATGGCTTAATCTACTTTCAGAAAAGCATAAAAATTTATGCTGTGTTGGAGATGACGATCAATCAATTTATAGTTGGCGTGGAGCAGAAATAAAAAATTTCTTAGAATTTGATCAGGTATATAAAAATTCAAAAGTAATAAGATTAGAAGAAAATTATCGTTCCACACAAAATATACTATCTGTTGCTTCAAATCTTATAGCTAACAATCAAAACAGGGTTGGGAAAACTTTAAAAACAACTATGGAGGAAGGAGATCTTGTAAAACTTAATTGTTTTAAAAATGGAAAAGATGAAGCAATAGGAGTTTCTGATGAAATTGAAAAAAAACTTAAAAAAAAATATTCTTTTAACAATATTGCTATTTTAGTTAGAGCTATTTTTCAGACGAGAGAGTTTGAAGAACGATTTTTAAAAATTGGTTTACCTTATAGAATTCTTGGTGGTACAAAATTTTACGAAAGAGCAGAAATTAAAGATTGTATTGCCTATTTAAGATTGATTCACCAACCAAAAGATGATCTGGCATTTGGTCGAATAGTGAATAATCCTAAAAGAGCAATTGGTGAAAGTACTATAAAATTAATACATGAATTTTCAAAAGAGAAATCTGTTAGTTTGGAAATTGCTTCCAAAAAATTAATTGAAGAGAATTTAATTAAACCCAAAACTAAAATTGGTCTTAGCTCCTTTTTGTTCCTCATGAATAAGTGGAGGAACGACATTAATATTAAAAAAATTAACCATGTTAAATTATTACAATTAGTTTTAGATGAATCTGGCTATTCAAGTATGTTAAAAAATAAAAAAGATCTAGAAAATGAAAACAAACTTGAAAACATTAAAGAACTTTTAAGTGCAATGAAAGATTTTGACAATTTAGAAAGTTTTCTAGAACATGTTGCTCTTGCTACATCAGTTGATCAAGATTGGGATGGAGAAAAAGTTAACATGATGACAATGCATGGATCTAAAGGACTTGAATTTGATGTAGTTTTCTTACCAGGTTGGGAAGAAGGTCTTTTTCCACACCAAAAATCTATTGAAGAGAAAGGCCAAAATGGCCTTGAAGAAGAAAGAAGATTGGCTTATGTGGGAATAACAAGAGCCAAAAAAAAAGCGCTTATATCTTTCGCTATGAATAGGTTTTATCAGGGGAATTGGATAGATAGTATGGCTTCAAGGTTTATTGAAGAGTTACCAGAAAAATTTTTAGAAAAAAATTCTTTTTTTGACGACTCTAAAAATAATGAAGAAGACTTTGAGTTTAATCAAGATTTTGAGATTGAAGAGGGAACTAGAAGTCCTGGATGGATAAGATATCAAAAAAGAATTAAATGATTTTAAAAAAAATAAAAATTTTAAGAAGCAAATTTAAACAACATAACATTGATGGTTACATTATTCCAAAAAATGATGAGTATTTTTCTGAATATGCAAAAAATGACAGATTAAAAAATATTACAGGCTTTTCAGGTTCTGCGGGTTTTGCAGTAATTTTAAAAAAACAAAATTATTTATTTGTTGACGGAAGATATACTATTCAAGCACATCAACAATCATCTAAAAATTTTAAGATAATTGAAATTCATAAAGAACTACCTCATACAATTATTAAAAATTTTAATTTAGGTTACGACCCAAAACTATTTACATCCAAATTACTTAGTAAATATTTTATAAATAATAACTTAGTTTCTATTCATCAAAACTTAATTGATCAGATATTTAGATTTAAAGAAAAACATACAAAACCATTCTATTCCTTAGACAAGAAAATTGTAGGTGAAACTTTTAGTTCTAAAATTTCTAAAGTTGTAAGATTTCTTAAAAATAAGAAAGCAGATTATTGTTTCATTTCTGCGCCTGAAAATGTGGCTTGGCTTTTAAATATTCGTGGATACGATAATCCAAATAGCCCAATTGCAAATTCTAGATTAATACTAAATAAAAAAAAGGAATTTTTTTTAATAGCAAATGAAAATAATTTAAAAAATCTCCTATTAGATAAAAAAATTAAAAAGAAACAAATTTTACCAATCAATTCACTTCCACAATTTTTATATAATTTAAAAGGTAAAAATTTTATTATTGATAATAAAACTTGCTCAATTTTTTATGAAAAAATAATTAAATCAAAATTTAATATACTTAAATTTGATGATCCTGTTTATGAACTAAAATCAATCAAAAGTTCAAGTGAAATAAAACATATGATTGAAGCTCATAAAAAAGATGGCTTAGCATTAACAAGATTTATTTATTGGATTAAAAATGTTAACAAAAAAAAAATAACAGAAGTATATGCGCAAAATAAATTAGAAAAATTTCGAAAGTTAAATAAAGATTATTTATTTCCAAGTTTTGAAACTATTGCAGGCGCTGGTTCAAATGGTGCAATTGTTCATTATAGAGCAAATAAAAAAACAACTAAAAAAATTGAACAGAGCGATATTTTATTGGTAGATTCTGGTGGTCAATATCATTACGGTACTACAGATGTTACAAGGACTATTTCATTCTCAAAACAAAACAAATTTATCAGAAATGCTTATACCAACGTATTAAAAGGCCATATTGCTGTTGCCTTAACAAACTTGAATAAGAATAGTACAGGAAAAAAAATTGACATAAATGCTAGAAAATTTTTAAAAAAAGAAGGTCAAGATTATGCTCATGGCACCGGGCATGGAGTTGGTTTTTTTTTAAATGTTCATGAGGGACCTCAATCAATTTCAAAGCATAATTCTATAAAAATAAAAAATGGAATGATCCTGAGCAATGAACCTGGTTTTTATAAAAAGAATCACTTTGGTATTAGGATTGAAAACTTAATTTATGCTAAAGAAACCAAAAGAAGTTTTAATTTTGAAAACCTTACACTTGCTCCTTTAGAAAAGGACTTAATTAACTATGAATTATTAAATAAAACAGAAAAAAACTATTTATTTAAATATCATTTAAATATTTATTCAGAATTTTCTAGTTTGCTTAATAAAAAAGAAAGAAGATGGTTAGCTACTCTTATTTAACATTTTAAACCATTCTGCTTGATTTATAACTTTTATATTCCAATCCTTGGCTGTATTTACTTTTTTTAGAGTTGGTTTTTCTCCAGTAATTAAATAATCAAGTTTTTTATTAACGTTACTAATTATTTTTCCTGAATTCTGTTCTATCAATGATTTTGCTTCCGCCCTACTAATTCCATTTAACTTTCCAGTTAGCATAAAAGTCTTATTTTTTAATAGCCCATTATCATTTATCAAAATTATATCTGTTATTAACAAATTTTTTTCTAGTTCAGATAACACTTTAAGATTTGTTCTGTTAAGAAAAAATTTTTTGATAGATTGAATCTGTGTAATTCCAATTCCATCGATATTGGATAAATTTTCTATTTTACTTTCTCCTGGCAATCGAAAAAAATTAGATGATGTTTTGAGGTGTCTTGCGATAAGCTTTGCATTTTCTTGTCCTATATGCCTTATACCCAATGAATAAATAAATCGCTCTAGAGAAATATTTTTTTTTTCTTCAATTGAAAACTTTAAATTAGCAACTGATAATTTTCCCCATCCTTCAAGTTTTTCTATTTTATCATAATTAAGTTTAAATATATCCTGTGGAAGTCTAACTAATTTTATGTTCCAAAAATTTTCAACAATTTTCTTCCCAAATCCGTCTATATTAAATGCATCCTTAGAAACGAAATGTTTAATTCTTTCAATGGCAACTTTTTCACATTCAAACCCCTCACTAGCACACCTTCTTACAGCATCTTGTCTTTTAGTTATCTCATTATAATCTTTAATTGTTTTACTCCCACAAGATGGGCACTTTAGAGGAAAAATAAATTTTTTTGAGTTTCGTTTTCTTTTTTTTAAATCTACTAAAATTACATGTGGAATTACATCTCCAGCTCTTTCAACAGTGACGGTATCTCCTACTCTTATATCTTTTCTAACAATTTCATCTTCATTGTGAAGTGTTGCATTTGAAACTATTACTCCCCCTATATTAACTGGTTTAATTTTTGCAACCGGAGTAAGTGCCCCTGTTCTACCAATTTGTATTTCAATATTCAAAATTTCTGAAATTGAGCTATTGGCTGAAAACTTATGTGCTATCGCCCATCTAGGTGCATTAGCAGCAAAACCTAATCTTTTTTGCAAGTCAAAATCATTAACTTTATAAACGATTCCATCTATATCAAATGCCAACTCTTTTCTTTTTTCCTCTAATTCTTTATGATTTAATATTAAATTTTTAACTCCAATAATTTTTTTATTAAATGGGTTTGTTTTAAAACCCCATAATTTTAAGTTTTCTAAAAAACTTGTTTGGTTATTAATATTCATTTTTTTTTCATAACCGTATGTGTAGGCAATAAATTTTAGTGGAATTTTTGCAGTTATTAATGAATTTTTTTGTCTTAGTGATCCAGAAGCAGCATTTCTAGGGTTTGCAAACTTGTCATTAATTTTTTTAAAATCATTATTTTCTATAAAAACTTCACCTCTAATATCTATTTCTTTAGGGAAATTGCTATTGGTAATTTCTAAAGGTATATCCTTAATTGTTTTTAAATTTTGTGTAATATTTTCTCCTTCATTGCCATCTCCTCTAGAAAGTCCTTTAGTTAATTTTCCATTAATATAAATTAAGGATGCAGATATTCCGTCAATTTTTGGTTCGGCGCTATATTCGATAGAATTTGTATCTTTTAAACTTAAGAAATTAATTATTTTTTTTTCAAAATTTTTTAAGTCTTCTTCATTGAAGGCATTTCCAAGTGACAACATTGGAACTTTATGTTTTACTTTTTGAAAATTTTTTGATGGTTTAAATCCTATGGATTTATTAGGAGAATATTCACTTTTTAAAAATCCATATTTATTTTCTAAATCTATTATATTTTTTTTTAAATGATCAAATTTTTGATCTGATACAATAGGTTTGTCTTTATCATAATAATGTTTGTTATATTTTTGAAATAAATTAATCTTTTTTAAGTATTCAATTTCAAGGTTTTTATCATTCATTTTACTTGAGTAATTCTTTAAATCTTTTTATTAAACCTGACTTTTTCTTTTTATCTTTTTGTAATTCTTTTACGCCGTCCCTATAACTTTTATTAAATACTTTGTAAGAATTTTTATACCAATCAGAAGATTGGTAATTATAACCTAATATGTTTGCATATTTTTTAGATTCATCAATCAGTCCAAGTCTATAATTAACCTCAACCAATCTGTGGAGAGCCTCTTCTGTATAAATGGTTGTATTGTAATCTTTAACAACTGTCTTAAATCGATTTAATGCTGGGATCCACTTCGTTTTTTTTAAATAATATCTAGCTATATACATTTCCTTTGCAGCCAAAATTTGATTAATTAAATTTATTTTAAATTTAGCATCCATGGCAAACTCTGTACCTGGATACTCTCTAATTAAAATTTCAAATTGCTCCTTAGAATCTAATATTGATTTTAAGTCTTTTTTTTCATCAACTATTTGTTCGTAAAAATTCATACCTAGAAGAAAATGTGCATAAACTTTATCTTTATGATTTGGATATGTTACCAAATATCTTTCTAACTCAAAAATTGCATCGTTGTAATAATCTTGAGTATAATATGCGTAAGCTGCCATAATTGCAGATTTTGGTGCCCAAGGTGATTGTGGAAATAACAACTCAGCTTCATTAAATTTTTTAGCTGCTAACAAAACATCTCCTCTTTGAAGTTCAAGATAGCCTTCTTTATATGCATCAGACATTTGCATTTCCATATCCACTTCTACAATCTCAGATATTTTTTTTACTTTATCTCCACAAGACCAAATAAAGATAAAAGTAATTAAAATAAGTATAATTTTAAATTTTGAAAGCATTATCTCGTTCTAACAGATTATGAATAAAACTCTATTTTTTAAGCTATAGATCTTAGGTGGCTCTTATTTATGAAGGTATTTGGCAAATGCTTTTCAGTAATCTCTATTAATGAAAAATTTTCGTCTTGTTGAAAAACTTTTCTCAATAATTGGTTAGTTAATTTGTGTCCTCCTTGAGAACAAACAATCTTTCCAATTATTTTATACCCAGCTAGATATAAATCTCCCATACAATCTAAAATCTTATGGTTTACAAATTCTTTTTTATTTCTAAGGCCTTCTTCATTTAAAATTTCATTGTCCTTAACAACTATTGCATTCTCAAGGCTACCTCCTTGAGCTAATCCCATTTCTTTTAGCTTTTCAATATCTTCAAAAAGACAGAAGGTTCTTGAATTATAAATATCAGTCAAATCTGACTCAAATACATTTACAAAATTTCTTTGCGTTCCAATTAAATTGTTTTCATATTTTAGTTCAAAATCTATATCCAAACTAATTTTGCTTGGCTCTATAGAGATTGTTTTTTTACCATCATTAAATTCAATTCTTTTTTCAATTTTAATTATTTTTATTGGTGCTTCACTGTTTTTTATTCCAGCTTTTGATATTTCTTCAATAAAAAGTTTTGCAGATCCATCAAGAATTGGCACTTCTTGATTGTCAATCTCTACCAACACATTATCAATTCCTAAGCCATATAATGCTCCCATTAAATGTTCTATAGTTGATATACTAACTCCACTTTCATTTGCTATGGTTGTGCAAAATACTGCGCTACTAACATTAAAAATATTTGGAACTATTATATTATTTTCTTTTAGATCAACTCTTTTAAAAAGAATTCCTGTATTTGGTTTTGCTGGCTTTACCGTCATAGTTACATTTGCTCCACTATGAAGCCCAACACCTTTAAAGGTAATATCTCTATTGATAGTTTTTTGATTAAGAACAGACATTATTATTCTTATAAATAATTGATTTAAATTTAGAAAAACAACAAATGTTACAAGAAAATACTAGCCTATTTGAAAAAATGAAAAAGTTTTTCAAAAAAACCCTGTTTTATTTGTTTTTTTGGCACAACTACAACCTCTTGTTTGTCATATATTTTTCTTAGTTTGTAACCAGACTGACAAACATCTCCTAGGGTTTCCTCTAAAAAATGAATATCTTTAGAAAATGAAATTTTATCTTTAAATTTATTATCTAAAATTTTTGATCCTTCTCCCATCAGTATCATCTGAGATTGAGTCTTTATCTTTATATTTGAGGCAAGAGATTTATCACATAATTCTAGAATCTCTTCTGTTCTAGCAAAAGCTATTTTTTGCAGCATTTCCAAAGAAAAATTTGGGTTATCAACTTGTAGGTTATTTTTTTCAAAATTTAATTTAAGTTTTTCCGCTTCGTTAATATCTATCTTTAAAAGTAGAGAAATATCTTTGGTAATATGATTGCCACCTATTGGTAGAACGTCTAAAAAGATTAATTTATTATTGTTAAAGGAAATAATTGATGTTTTCTTAAAACCAATATCTACGAAGGATACCTCTCCAGTTAAATTTAAATTATTTTTGTAATTGATTGATTTTGCATAGCTAGAGCAAATTATTTGATTAATTGATATATTTAATTCTGAAAAAATATTTTTAAAACTAAGCACCAACTCACTTGGAAGGCAGATAAAAATAATATCTAGTGATATGAATTGGCAATCAATTTCTTCTGGTAATTCGGAATAATCAACATTATCAATTTTATAATTATTTATAATTATGTGTCCAATATTATAATCTGAATAATATTTTTTTATTTGTTGTTTCGCTTCTTGAATTAAAAATAGAACATCATCTTGTCTTAATTTCAGTTCTTCAATTTTTTTAAATACAGAAATTGCAACAGAAATTGTTTTTGAGCTATCTATCATCAAATCTATATTATCAATATATTCATTTGCAGATTTTTCTAATGATGCAACAATTTTTTGAATATCTAATTTAAAATTAAATTGATCTGTATAAAAATTACTCTCAATAAAAAAAGGGTTGTTCTTACCTTCTTCATTAAATGCACCTGCTCTTATTTTTGAAAATCCGCAGTCAATTATTGTTTGAAATTTTTTATTACTCATTACTTAGCAACTAAATGATTTTTTATTCTCAAATCAATAAATTTATAATCTTCAAAATTATCATTATTGATAAGTTTCTTAGATAGATTTAATGACGCTACAATATGTTCTTGTGGTAGCTTAATCAAAATATCCTTATCCGTTAAAATATCCCACCTACCTGATGGGAAAAAAGATAATTCTTTTAAATTTAAAAAATAAAAATTAGATTTTTCAATATTTTTTTTAAATGACAAAAAATCATGAGAATTAAATTCACCAAAGATGTATGGGAGTAATTCATTGTTACTTTTATCTTCAATTAATTTACCATTAGCACCTACTAGATATTGACTATTACTAGAAACTCGAGCAATAAATTTAGTTGGCTTAATTTCAATGTTAAGTGTTGATGGGTAAATTTTTTTAATATTAAACTCATGAATAATATTGTATTTTTCTAAAATCTTTCTTATTTCATCTTCGCTAATGACAAATATACTTTTGTATAAAAGGTTATTAAGGTTATTTAAGATCTCTGAATTTTTTCTCTCAGAAAGACCTGCAATATTAATTTTACTTATTGATAAAGATAATTTTTTTTTATCGTTTATAAACTTTGCACTAGTAGTGCTTAAAATGAATAAAAATAATAAATAAATTATTATCTTATTTTTTTTACCTGCTGATTGATGCATCTTTTAGAATCCATTCAATTAATTTTATAAAGCTTATGCCTTTATGTTTTGCTATCTCAGGGACCAATGAAAGTTTAGTCATTCCTGGCTGTGTATTTATCTCTAGTAAATAAAATTTCCCATTAAAAAATTTAAAGTCTGATCTAGTAACACCTTTGCAGTCTATAATTTTATGGGCCGCTCTTGCTATGCCACCAATTTTAGCTAGATTATTTTTGCTCAAATCTACAGGAATTAGGTGCTTGGTCTTAGCGTTAGAATTATATTTTGCCTCATAATCATAAAACTTTCTTTTGGGCTCAAGCTCAATTACACCCAGCACTTTATTATCCATTATTGCAACTTGAATTTCTCTGCCTGGTATAAATTCCTCAATTAATATTTCATTATAACCCCTTAAAGCATTTAAATTTTTTATTATGTTGTTCTTATCGCAAATATACACATGAACGCTTGACCCTTCATTTATAGGTTTTGCTACCACAGGAAATCTTAATTTTTTTTCAATTAATTTTACAATATTAAGCTTATTTTTTTTATGGTTAAATTTAATATATTTTGGAGTAAGTATTTTATTTTTTATAAAAATTTTTTTTGAAATTTCTTTATCCATTGCTATCGATGATGCAATTATACCTGAATGCGTATATGGAATTTTTTTAGTCTCTAAAATAGTTTGGATGTATCCATCTTCACCAAATTGTCCATGTAGTGCATTAAAAATAATATCTGGTTTAAATAAAGTAATATTCTTTGATAGGTTTTTATCAGGTTCACTAATTAAAACTTTATATCCATTCTTGAGTAATTCTTTGGCAACTTGTTTTCCGGTATCTAGGCTAATTAGTCTTTCCTTGGATATTCCGCCAGATAATATTAAGATTTTTTTTTTCATTTTATTTTAAAATTTTAATTTCTTTTTCTAATAATATTCCAGTTTTTTTTTTCACACTTATCTTAACAAATTCAATCAATTTATTCATATCTTCAAAGCTAGCATTATTTTTATTTACAAAAAAATTACAGTGCTTATTTGAAATATGAGCATCTCCAAAGCTGGTATCTAATGCTACAGATTCTTTTATCAATTCCCAAACTTTTTTATCAGTTTGATCAATTGGGTTCTTGAATGTGCTGCCACTTGTTTTTAATTTTGTTGGTTGTGCATTATCTTTCTTTTCCTTTAATTCTAAGACTTCTTTTTCGATTTCTTCTTTATTTTTTCTTGATCCTTTAAATGATGCACTTAAAAAAATTAAGTCCTCTTTTAAGTCATTACTTCGGTATTTGAATATAACTTTACTCGCTGGTATTGTTAAAACTTGTCCATTTTTATCAATTGCTTGAATCGATACTAGCACATCTTTAAACTCTTTATTAAAACATCCAGCATTCATCTTTAATCCCCCGCCTATAGTGCCTGGTATGCATGCTAAAAATTCAAATCCACCTATTCCATTATTTAGTGCAAAATCAGAAAGCTTTTTATCAAGACAGGCACTGCCTGCTATTATGACATCATTTGGTAATATGGAGATATTAGAAAAATTTTTTCCTAACTTAATAACAACACCGTCAAATTTTTCATCACTTATAAGAGTATTTGAGCCCGCACCTAAAATATGTACTTTTTCCTTTTCTCCAAATTTTTTTAAAAACAAAATTAAGTCAGGCAAACTATCCGGTTTAAAGTAAACTTTAGTTTGTCCACCAATATTAAACCAATTGCTCTTTTTTAAATCATAATCAAAGTGAATTTTACTATTAATTTCATTAGAAAATTTTCTTATTTCTTCAATGTTCATTAGATCAATTCTGGTAATTGTCTCATCCATGCTGAAATTGTACCTGCACCCATACCAACAACTATCTTTTTACCAAAAATAGTATTTTTAATAAATTTTGCTAGTTGATATTGATCCTCAACCATAAACAGTTTTACTTTTGAATTTTTAATAATATCTTTTGCAAAATTATTATATTTAAAACCTAATTTTATTTTTTCTCCAGCTGTATATATTGGGCATAGTATTACAACATCAGCTTTTTTAAATGATAAGCTAAATTCTTTTTTTAGATCTTTTAGTCTGGAAATTCTGTGTGGTTGAAATATACAAATCACTTCTTCCTTCTTATAAGCAGCTCTCACACCATTTAACACTTCTCTAATTTCAGTTGGATGATGGGCATAATCATCATAAAAATTGGTTTCTCTATGTGTAAAAATTTTATTAAATCTTCTTTGAACACCCTTAAATTCTTTCAATCCTTTTTTGATAATATTTTGTGATATTCCAATTGTTAATGCCACAGCTACTGCTGCTGTAGAGTTTCTAATATTGTGAATTCCTAATAATGGTAATTTAATTTTTTTTATAGTTAAATTATTTTTTCCTGGCAAATTTATAGCAAGATCATATTGGGAATATTCTTTTTCTTGTTTGATATTTTTAATACAAAAATTTGATTTATGGTCAATTCCATATGTATAATAATTCTTCATTTTTAATTTACTTAATAAATCTTTATTATTTTTGTCATCTATACAAATAAAAGACTTCCCAAACGAGGGGACTTTATTGATAAATCTAATAAATAATTCTTTTAGATCTTTCATCGAATTATAAAAATCCATATGCTCACGATCAATGTTTGTTACTATAGAATAAGTTGGTGGCACATGTATGAAGCTACCATCTGACTCATCAGCTTCTAATATACACCAATCACTTTTACCTAGTTTTGCAGAATTTTTTATTGCATTAAGGACACCACCATTAATAATTGTTGGGTCCAATTTTGTCTTTGAAAATATTGAGGCTAATAGAGACGTAGTTGTTGTTTTTCCATGTGAACCTGTAACAACTATATTTTTTGTTAAAGAGACTATATTTGCCAACATCTCTCCTCTTTTATAAATAGGTAATTGTTTTAGTTTAGCTTCAATTAATTCAGGGTTATTATTTTTAATAGCTGATGAAATGACAACAATCGTCGCCTTTGCTATATTTTTTTTAGTATGGCTAATTGTAATTTTGATCTTATCTTTTTTTAATCTTTCAATATTCTTATTTGTAAGGATGTCACTACCTTGGACATTAAACCCCATTCTTTTCATAATGAGTGCAAGGCCACTCATTCCGATACCTCCTATACCAACAAAATGTATAATTTCAGTTTTAGCTAATTCAATTTTCATTAATAACAGATATAATTTTCAGATTTATATTATTCCATGTGTTTTCATAGTTAAAATCTTTCATGTTCTTTTTTTTAACAAGGTATTCTTCTTTATTATCAATAATATTAATTAGTTTATCGAGTAATATTTTCTCATCTATTTCTTTTTGATTTAGCAACCAATTGAGGCCAATTTTATTATAAAAATAAGCATTTTCAAATTGATGGTTATCTTTTGCTGTTGGCAAAGGTATTGCTAAATATGGAATCTCAGTAAAACTTAACTCGGCTAAAGTTGATGCACCTGCTCTAGTAATGCATAAATCTGTTTTTTGCATAAAATTTACAACATCATCATTAAAATTAAATAATTCACAATTAATATTGTTATTTTCATAAATTTTTTTAAAACTTTCAAAGTTAATAGAACTAGTTTGTTGATAAATTTTTAGTTTATATTTTTTAGATAGTTCAATAATTGTATTTTTAACTAAATCATCAAATATTTTAGCTCCTTGACTACCACCTATTATAAGTAAATTAATTCTATCTAAGGAGTTATTACTATCTCTCTTATCATAAAAAATTTTTCTTAATAATGCTGGAATTACTTTAATTTTATTTTTAAATTTATCAGGAAATTTTTTGATATTATTAGAATAACAAAATATTTTTTGACAGTAACTTATAAAGATCTTGTTTGATCTACCTAAAACCATATTTGGTTCAAATAACAACAGCTTAATATTTAAAATTTTAGCACCCACACATAGGGGTAGTGACATATATCCACCTGTTGAAATTAATGTATCAATTTTATTTTTTCTTAAAAAAAAAATAGATTTAAAAATCAAAATTATCATTAAAAGAAAATCAAATGGCATTAATAGTAAATTTTTTGAAATTGGCCTTACATTAAATATTTTTAAATTGTATTCATCTTTGTTTAAAAATTTGACACCCCTAAGGTCAGATGTCATAGAAACGTCAAAAATACCCTCTAGATGTTTATATATTATGGTTGCAGGTATAACGTGACCACCTGATCCACCAGTACTAATTAATATTTTTTTATTCATTTAATCAATTTTTCTTTTTGTTAAATTTAAAATTATTCCAGATAATATAGAAACTCCTACAATTGAAGAACCCCCATAACTTAAAAAAGGCAATGTCATTCCTGTTGTAGGAAATAGTCTTATATTTACCCCAAGATGTATTAGTACTTGAAAAATTATTAGGCTTATTGCTCCAGTTAACACTAGTTTAATTTTTTCACTTTTTTCTAAATAAATTTTTTTAAAAACAGAGTAAATAAAAAATAAAAATAAAATTAATAACAATATTATTGCAATAACACCAAACTCCTCAGAGATAACCGAAACTATATAATCAGTATGAGCCTCTGGGACTCTTGTTTTTAAGGTACCCTCTCCTATTCCTTTACCAAAAAACCCACCACTACTGATTGCTTCTAAAGCCTTATCGGATTGAAAATTATGGGTTCCTCCATCAGGGTTAAAGAAAGAAAGAATACGACTTTTAATATAAATAAATTTTGGGATAAAAAAAACCATATATAACAAGGCTAAAATAGTAAAACTTGTAAATAATAAAATAAATAGCAGGTTTATTCCAGATACGAAAACTAATATTGCCCAAGACAAAAATACTAAAAGGGTTTGACCGATGTCAGGCTGCATTATCAATAGTAAACCAGTTGGGATAATGGCAATGATAGTAAATAAATACTTGATATAAATATTATAATTTTTTTCACTACATAAAATTGTTACTATAAAAATAATTATAAATGGTTTTAGCAATTCTATTGGTTGAAATTGTGGAAGAAAAAAAAGATTTAGCCATCTTTTTGATCCTTTAACTTCAGTACCAAAAATTGGCACTAAAAATAAAAAAAATAAAGTAATAAAAAAAAGATAAATAGAGATTTTAAAAAGATTATTTTCACTTAGAGAAGAAAAAAACACTAAAGTTACCAAGCCAATGAAAATATAGGCTAAATGCTTAAAAAAGAAAAAATAATTATTTGTATCTAATTTATCAGACGCAATTAATGAAGTTGAAACTAAAGAAAAAAATAAACCCAAACTAAATAAAAATATTATTAATAGAAAAATTGTTTTATCTATATTTTTCCACCAGTTATAATATATTGAATTGAGTGAACTAATATTTATCATTTTATATAATTTTTTATAAGTTTATTAAAATATTCACCTCTTTCTTCAAAGTTTTTAAAACTATCAAATGATGCGGAGGCTGGACTAAAAAGAATTGTCTTGTTAATAAAATTATTTTCATTTTTAATATCTAAAAAAATCTTAGCAATTAAAGTCTTTAAATTTAAAAATGATTGAAACTCCATCTTATTTTTTAATCGATTAATAAAAATTTTTTGATTTTTTCCAAAAATATATAGCTTGATTTTCTTACAATCATTTTTTTTAAGTAAAAATTCATCTCCCTTTTTAGGTAAACCACCTATTATCCAATAAATATTTTTTAATGATTTTAATAATTTTTCTGATGAAGAAAAGCTTGTTGCTTTAGAATCGTTAATAACTTTTAAAAATTTAGAATTATGAATTATTTCTTGTCTAAAACTTAATCCTTTAAAATTCTTTAATGTTTTTAATAATAAGTTATTTTTTAAATTTAATATCTTTGAAACCTTCAGTACAAATGTCAAATTTTCTTTATTACTATCTGTATTAAAATAATAATTATCAATTTTTTTAATAAACTTATCACTTGTATATTTTTCTATTTTAAGAATTGATGGTGTAAATTTTTTTTGCTTTAATTCTCTTTTAATGAAAAAATTTTTTGTATTTAAAATAGCAATATCATTTTTAGATTGATTTTTTATTAATTTAAATTTAGCACTTACATATTTATTTATGGTCTTGTGTCTTTCGAGGTGATCTGGTGTAATATTTAAGATTATAGATATATTTGTCTTAAATAACCTGCTGTATTCTAGTTGGTAAGATGAAGCCTCAATTACAAATAGGGTGTCTTTTTTGATCTTTTTTTCCAGTAAAATTGGATTGCCTATGTTACCAACTAAACGAACATCTTTTTTTTGATCTTTTAATATATCGTACAAAAGCTTAGCAGTAGTCGATTTTCCATTTGTACCTGTAATAGTTATTTTTTGATTAAAAGCATATCGACTATAAAAAATATCTAAATCTGTATAAATTTTTTTATAATTTTTCTTTAAAAATCTACTTAATTTGCACTTCTTAATGTCTATTCCTGGACTAATTATAATACAGTCAAATTCTTTTTTAATTATTTCTTTGTATGCTGTGTTGGTATTTTTTATTTTTTTTTTAGCAACTATCTGATCATCAAATAAACTAATGACGTTATTTTTTTTTAAAAAACTATATGTGGATAGGCCACTTTTACCTAGGCCATAAATCAATATTCTTTTTTTAAGAAATCTTTTTTCTAGATCTAACATTATCTAAGTTTTAATGTCGCTAATCCAATCATTGCTAAAATTATTGATATAATCCAAAATCTAATTACAACTGTTGATTCTGCCCAACCTTTTTTCTCAAAATGATGGTGTATAGGTGCCATTCTAAAAATTCTTTTACCTGTTAACTTGAATGATAATACTTGAATTATAACTGACACAGCTTCTAGTACAAATAACCCACCTGTTATTGCTAAAACAATCTCATGTTTGGTAATAATACCAATTGCCCCTAAAGATCCGCCTAATGCCAATGAACCAGTGTCACCCATAAATATTTTAGCGGGTGGTGCATTAAACCATAAAAATCCTAAACAAGCTCCTATTATTGATCCACAAAAAACTGAAGCTTCACCCATACCTTCAAGATAGGGAATATTTAAATATTCTGAAAATACAATATTACCAGTTACGTAGCTAATAAATGCAAAACATGCAGCCACTAATATCACTGGCACTGTTGCTAAGCCATCTAAACCATCTGTTAAATTAACTGCATTAGAGGATCCAACAATTATAAAAATAGAAAATGGAATAAAAAACCATCCAAGATTAATGATTAAATTTTTAAAAAAAGGAAAATACAAGTTTGTAAGTTCAATGTTTTGAGATAATTGAGTTAAACCAAAAATTCCAACAAATGCTATTAAAATTTGAAAAATAATTTTAAATTTAAATGATACACCAGATGAATCTTTAAACTTAATTTTTTTATAATCATCATATGCACCTAATAGCCCAAACCCAGTAACAATAAATAACAAAAACCATATATGATAATTTGATAGATCACCCCAAAGTAATATTCCTGAAAATAGTCCAAATAAAATTAAAACGCCTCCCATTGTTGGTGTTCCAATTTTCTTAATTATATGTTCAGTGGGACCATCATCTCTTATTGGATTTAAGATTTTTCTTGCTGAAAAAAATTTAATAAATGGTGTGCCTATCAATAAAACTACAAACATTGACGTAAACATTGCAAGCCCTGTTCTAAATGTTAAATACTTAAATACATTTAGAAAGCTATATTGATCAATTAATTCAGTTATAAGACTATAGAGCATTAAACTTACCAGTTTTTAATTTGTTAACTAGATTGTTAAGTCCAGTAGAGTTTGAACCCTTAATCATTAAATAATCATTATTATTTAAATCATTTTTAATCAAATCAATTATTTTAGACTTATCTTTCAAAATGAGCCCTCTACGGTGCTTATCAAGATTTTTATAAGTATGCAAAATATGTTTACCCACTACATTAATATTCTTAAGTGAAGTTTTATTAATATCTTTACCGGCCTCTAAGTGTAGTTTCTTTGAATAATTTCCTAACTCCAACATATCACCCAGTATTAATTTTTTTTTAGAGTTATCAATTTTTAATTCATCAAAGTTTTTTATAGCAGAGGTTAATGATAACGGATTAGAGTTATAACTTTCATCTATAATATAAATACTCTTTTTATTTAATTTAACTTTTGTTGTATCTCCACGACCTTTTATTATCTCATAATCAAAAAATATATCTTTATTTAATTTTTGTATATCTTTAAAGATTGATATAATTGCAATTGCTGCTAATAAGTTTTTTAAATTATTTTCAAAAATTGATCTTACATAAAAGTAAGCTTGTTTTTTATTAATATTTACAAATATTTTATATTTAGATTCTTCTTTAACTATTTTTTTTAAAAAAACATCTGCCAATCTATTTTTTAAACTAAATGTAAGAATATTTATGTTTTTTTTCTTAGCAATTATTTTATGCAAATTATAAAATTTATCATCTTGGTTTAAAACAAGATATCCATTTGTTTTTATATTATTAATAATTTCGGACTTTGCTAAAGCTACTTGATGAATATTTTTAAAATTCTTAATATGTGCATAGGAAATATTGGTAATAACACCAACATCAGGTTTGATAATTTTTGATAGATAGTCAATCTCACCTTTTCTATTCATTCCAATTTCAAAGATACCAAATTCATCATTTTTTCTTAGATTAAATAAACTTAATGGTACTCCAAATTTATTATTAAAAGATTTTGGTGAATAAGTTACATTGCTAATCTTACTTAAGGTTTTTCCTAATAATTCTTTAAGGGAGGTTTTTCCACAACTGCCTGTTATAGATATAATTTTACTAGATAAATTTTCTCTTAATTTTGATGAGGCCTCTGTTAAAAGTTGTAACGTATCATCTGTTATGATTTTTTTATTAGTTTTTTTTTGATTGTTAGCTATTACTAATGACGCACCATTTTGGAAAGCTTCGTTAACATATAAATTTCCATCTTTATTAATTCCTTTTATTGCAAAAAATATGTCATTTTTATTTATTTTTTTAGAATTAATTGATGCATAGTTTATTTTTATATTTGGATTAATTTGAGGAGAGTTGCTAATTTCTTTTAAAATATTTATTTTAAGATTGGTTGAAAGAATTTTATTTTTTAATTTAATATTTTTTAGTATTTCTGATCTGTCAGAAAATTTATTTACAAACTTTCCATAATTTTGCGTCTGCTCATGGCCTTTGCCTGCAATAACTAATATATCACCAGTTTTTAAATCAAATATAGCCTTGTGAATAGCTTTAGACCTGCTTGAAATCTCAAAAACTTTTGATTTATCAATGGTTTTTTTAATAGCTAATCTTATCTTTTTTGGATTTTCATCTCTTGGATTATCGTCAGTTAAATAAACTCTGTCACAGTATTGATTGGCAATTTTTCCCATCATGGGTCTCTTGTCTTTATCTCTATTACCACCACATCCAAATACAATGAAAATTCTTTTATTTTCAAATTGTTCTTTCAAATTAGACAAACAAATATTTAATGCATCGGGTGTATGAGCATAATCTAAAATAACTTCTGATTTATTTTTTAAAGTTCCAATTTTTTCAAACCTGCCACTTACTGGTTTTACTCTTGAAGCCAATTTCACTATTTTATCAAATTTTAAATTACTTTTTTTAGCAGCAAGCATTGCCATAAATAAGTTTTTTAATTGAATTTTACCAATTAAGTTTGTTTGTAATTTATATTTTTTTAGGTTGTGTGTAATTTCAATTATTTGTTTATCCTCTTTAAATTTATGTGAATAAATATCTATTCCATTATTACTTTTTGATAAAACCTGAAGATTAAATTTATTATTTAGCGATATTTTTTTTAAATTTTTATATTCTGGAATTTTACTATCAGTAATTATGTTTCCTCTAGATTTTAATAGCTTCTCAAATAAATAGAGTTTTGATTTAAGATAATCATTAAATGTTTTGTGATAATCTAAATGATCATGAGATAAATTTGTAAAAATTGCAGTATTAAATTTTAAACCATCGAGTCTATTTTGCTTTAGTCCATGACTAGAAGCTTCCAATATGACATTGTCAATTTTTTGTTTTTTTAAATCATTTAATATTTTGCTTAATCCAATTGAATTTAATGTTGTATTAGAAAGCTTCTTTAAATTATTTTTTGTCTTAACTCCCAATGTTCCAATAGAAGCTACTTTTTTATTACTTAAGTTTAGTAGTTGAAAATAAAAATCTGCAATTGATGATTTTCCATTTGTTCCCGTTACAGCAATTAGGTTTTTCGGCTTATCTTTTTTTATTTTATATGCTAATTCTGATAATAGTTTTCTAACCTCATTAGATCTTAAGAATAGTATGTCATTCTTTATGCCTTCAAATTTTTTCTCTGAAATAATTATTGTTGCACCTTTTTTAATAGCATCATCAATGAATTTATTACCATCTGACTTTGTTCCTTTAATTGCAAAAAAAATATAATCCTTTTTACAATCTGCACTGTTAAAACTAAGGCCAGCAAACTGATGATTTCTAAATTCTTTTTTAATATTTTTAAGGAAGTTGCCAATCAACATATAAGTTTTAATTTTCCATATGTTTTGTGGCCAAAATAGGCCCAATTTTTTCTATGATTTTTCCAGCCACTTCAACTGATGTCCACCCTGCTGTATTAAATGGGGTTCCTTTATATGAACCTTTTTTATTCTTATATTCATATATGTAATCTGATGATGTTTTCGGCTCATCGAGTAGAACTATCAGCACATATTTAGGGTTAGTGGTGGGAAAAATGCCTGCAAATGTATTAACTTTTGCTTTAGAATAACCACCTAATGTTGTTTTTTGAGCAGTTCCAGTTTTTCCACCAACTTCGTAACCTTCAATATTTACAAGTCCCGCTGTACCTTCTTTAGTAGTTACAATTTTTCTAAGTATCGGGTTTATTTTCTCTGAAATACCAGCTTTGATTATTCTTTTTTTTTGCTGATAATTTTTTAACTCACTTTTTATTAAAGTGGGCTCAACCGCAAAACCACCGTTTGAAATTATTGCATAAGCTTTTGCCAACTGTAGTGGAGTTGTAGTTATTCCATGCCCAAAAGACACGGTCGCAAGTTTACATTTTCCCCACTTAAATGGAATAGGCTCTCCAACTTCCTCTATGTCAAAATTTATTTTACTTAGGATTCCAATCTTTTCTAAAAAAGCTTTTAATTTAATAATTTCTAGTTTTTGTCCAATTCTTACAGACCCTATGTTTCCAGACCTAATTAAAATTTGCTCTACTGTAAGATCAGATGGTATTTTATTGTCATATTCAGATATGCTACTTTTTCCACATTGTAATCTTTTTTCTAAATTTAAAAATTTTGTGTCAGTATTAATTAAACCTTCCTCTAATCCAGCTGCTACTGTAAAAGTTTTAAATACTGAGCCTAATTCATACACTCCTTTTGTTGCTCTATTAATAAAGTTGAGATCCACTATCTTCTCTCTTTTATTAAGATCAAAATCTGGATATGAAACCATAGATATAATTTCTCCATTATTAACATTCATCAAAATTGCCATACTACCTTTGCTTCTAAATATAGATTGAAACTTTACCAATTCTTCTCTAATTAAAAATTGTATGTCAGTATCTACTGTTAATCTAAGTGGTTCGTTTGTTTGTTTTAATTTTTCATTAAAGGATTTTTCAAGTCCTGATATACCTTTATTATCATCATCTATTTGACCAATAATATGACTAAAGAGATTTTTTTGAGGATAAATTCTAGTTAATTTTTCTTCTGATTTAATTGATTTATCTCCAAGTAACATAATTTTTTTATAATTTTCAGAAGATATTTTTTTTTCGAAATAAAAGAATTTATTTTTTTCAAGCTTCTTAGTAATCTCTGCATAATTTTTATCTGGAAATATTAACTGCAAATTAATTAATAGTTTTTTTTTATCAATTACCTCAATAGGGTTAATACCAATATCTATCGACTTAACTGTTTTAACTAAATAATTTCCATTTCTATCAAGTATGTCTGCTCTATGGTTTTTATTTATTGTTAAGAATTCCTTGCTATCTTCTGCTTTTAACGAGCCTAAATGAAGCAATTGTATTGAATAAATTACTGAAATCATTAAGAAAACAAAAAAAATAAAGGCTATTCTATTAAACTGTATATCTAAATTAGTTTTACTTTTTTTGTATGAAAATTCATTTTCATATTCTTCTAGAATAATATTTTTTTTATTATTCATTTTCATTCTTGCTTATTAAGTCGTTTATTTCTAAAGTTTCATTATTATCAGTAATTTCTTTAATATTCATAATTTCAATTTTAATTAAATCTTTTTCAAAATATTGCGTCTGATACTGAACTAATTTTTCAGGAGAGCTCAAATAATTAAACTCAAGCAGTACATCTTCAAGTTCTGATTTTAAGGGTCTTATGTTTTCATTGATTACAAAAATTTGATCTTCTATTTCTTTTGTAGAATTTTTAACAAGTGATGTAACAAGTATTAATACGAAAATAACAACTAAAACCAATTGTTTCATAGTTTTTTTGACAAATTCTCAATGTCAATTAAATGTTTAAATTTATCCAAAATATCTGTTTCAAAATCAAAAAGCTCCTCTTTTTTAATTACATAACGTAACTTGGCTGATCTAGAGGGTGGATTTTCTCTAATTTCTTTATCACTTGGTACTATTGGTTTTTTTATAACAGATCTAAATAAATTTAATTTTTCTTCAGTTTTTGGCATATGTCTTGAGACACTTTTATTTTCAGATAAACTTTTAAAGAAGTATTTAACAATTTTATCTTCTAACGAATGAAATGTTACAACTGCAATAACACCATCTTTTTTAACAACTTTAGCTGCATTAATTAATCCATAAATTAGTTCACTAATTTCTTTATTTACAAATATTCTTAATGCTTGGAAAATTTTAGTTGCACTATGAGTTTTATAATTTCTTTTTCTTTTCGAAGACTCTATAATCCTAACCAGTTCTTCTGTTGTGATTTCTCTTTTGGATCTGTCTTCAACAATATTGTGTGCTATTCTTTTACTGTCTGCTTCATCACCGAAATATTTAAATATCTTTGTAAGCTCTTTTTCATCTAATTGATTAATTGCTTCTTTTGCTGAAAAATCATTTATACCCATTTTCATATTAAGTTCTCCTATACTATCAAATGAAAGACCTTTTTTTGGGTCTTTAATCTGATTCAATGAATACCCTAAATCAAAAATTACAGCTTTGATATTTTCATTCTTTAACTTTAGATTGTTTAATTGACTAAATTTGATATTTTTAAATAACAGCCTATCTTCAAAACTATTTTGAAGTTCTTGAGCTTTTTTAGAACTCTCAGAATCTCTATCTAATGCAATTACTTTTGTTTCTGGGAAGTTTAATATTTTTTTTGTGTATCCGCCTTGACCGAACGTGCAGTCAATATATGTGCCACCATATTGAGGGGTAATAATACTAATTATTTCACTTAGCAATACCGGATAATGATTTCTCACATCTGGTATTATGGTGGCTATCATTTATTTTTTTAAAGACCATTAATTCTTTTGTCTTCTTAAAAATGCTGGAATTTCTAGATCATCATCTTCTGAAGTAGTTTCAGTTGATAAAAATCCTTCTGTCTCTGAAGTTGCACTATCCGAACTAAATAGATCTGGAGAGTCTTCACCTTCTACACCAAAATTTTCAAGTCCATTAGAAACATGCTCTTCCTCTATTGGGCTATTTTCTTCAGGTTGTAAAGTTGTAAGTACTTCCTCTGAAAAAGATTGCTCATAATCATTTGATTGATTATTTTCAATAATACTTTCAACTTCTTGATTAGTAGCAGTTTGTTCATTCATCATTTCTGATGATGCAGTGTTTGTAGCTGGCTCTGCAATTATTTCATTTTCTAACTTTAATGCATTTGCTCCATGTGAAATGGGGCTAGTCATCGTAGGTGAAAAGTTAAACGATTGAGCAGAACTTGCACTGTTAAAATCTGAATAACCAGGGTTTCTATTTTGTATTCTGTGCACCATATTGATTACAGATTTACTTTCTGGTTGTTGCCCATCTAATGCTGTCGCAACAATTGATACTCTGATTTTTCCATCAAGGTCACCAGATGTAATGGCACCAATAATTACTTCAGCTTCTGGATCTACTTCAGCTCTTATTTTGTTCACTACTTCATCAACTTCAAATAGTTTAAGATCCTTACCACCAGTAATATTTACCAATAATCCCTTAGCACCTTTTAATGTATAATCATCAATTAATGGATTGCTAATTGCCATATCTGTTGCAATTGCTGCTCTACCCTCTCCTTCGGCCTCTCCAGTTCCCATCATTGCTTTACCCATTGAAGCCATTACAGTTTCAACATCAGCAAAATCTAGGTTAACTATACCTGGTCTAACCATTAGATCAGTTACACTTTGTACACCTTGCATTAAAACATTATTTGAAAGATTAAAAGATTCCTCAAATGTAGTTTGTTCATTTGCAATCTTAAATAAATTTTGATTTGGAATTACAATGATTGTATCCACATGTTTTCTTAATTCTTCTAAACCTTGTTGAGCTCTTCTCATTCTTGATGGCCCTTCATATAAGAAAGGAAGCGTTACAACACCTACCGTTAAAATATTTAATTCTTTAGCAGCTCTTGCAATAACGTGTGCTGCACCTGTTCCAGTTCCACCACCCATACCAGCAGTTATAAAAACCATATTTGCACCTTGAAGTGTATTTACAATCTCATTTAAAGATTCATCTGCAGCAGCTTGACCAATGTCATGCTTCGCTCCAGCACCTAAACCTTTTGTTAAACTTAGGCCAATTTGAATTCTTGCTTTAGCTTTACTTAACTTTAAATCTTGGGCATCTGTATTTACTGCTATGAACTCTACTCCTTGAAGTCCATTATCAATCATTTCATTAAGTGCATTTCCACCTGCGCCTCCAACTCCTACAACTAATAATCTTGGTTGCAATTCTTTTATTTCCGGTGATTTAAAGTTAATTGTCATTTTTATTTCCCCTCATTGTTATTAAAATGTTTTTCCCATTTAAGACTTGCACGATTTAGATTTGCTTTTTTTCTTGCGTTGATCTTAAATTTTTCAAATGCTGCTGGTTCCCATATTTGGAATGTTTGACCCTGACCAACAAACAACATGCTATTTTTTATTTTTGCATGTTTTAATAATTTTGTTGATAATGAAATTCTACCTTCACTATCAAATTGTGAATTCATACTCTCAGATAAAATTGATGTTGCAAAATAATCTCTTTTTTCCTCAAATGGACTTAATGAATCTATAGTTTCAGAAAGTTTTTCAATTCTATCTTGTGAGCAGGCCTCTATAGACTGATTGTTAAATGAGGGATAACAAATAACACCGTTGTATCCTAAGTTAGAAAGATGAGATCTAAAACTAGCAGGCACAGATACTCTTCCTTTTTTGTCTATTTTGTTCTCGTAGGTAGATAAAAACATATTTTTTATATTTCATAAATTCCATATTTGGGAATATATGGGACAATATGGGTTTTTAAACATAGAGTCAATATGTTCATTTACGCCTATTTGGCAATGATTGTGGATAATTTTTATGTATCTATATTAAGTCTAAAATCAATTTTTATTTTTAATTCAATATAATTCTGGGATTAAAAATAAGAACAGAAATGATTCAATTATGAATCAAAAGGTGAACATTCATTCATTTAGCAAATGCCTCTTGTGGATAAGTTTGCTAGACAAACTATAAGCCGGGTTCTGTCATTTAAACCTATCATTTCTCTAGGCTTAAGATCACTCTTAAGCTCAAGCAACTAACCCTGATGACTAGCCAAAGACGGCTTTTAGTTTTACAACAATGTCATCTCTACTTAGTCTTGCTCCCAGTGGGGTTTTCCAGCGTTCATTGTTACCAATAGAACCGGTGCGCTCTTACCACACCTTTTCACCCTTGCCATGTTATGGCGGTATATTTTCTGTGGCACTATCCCTAGGGTTTCCCCCGCCAGGTATTATCTGGCACTGTGTCTTTGCGGAGCCCGGACTTTCCTCTTTAATAAATTAAAGCGATAAGTCGTTCATCTAGCAAATGCAATTTATTACTAAACTATAGAACTTCAAGAAAAAATTAATTATATGACTTAATAAGATTTTTACTAATAATCAGGCATTCTTGATCAATCTTACCATCAATTAACTCCTGCCTAAATCTTCTTTGAAAAGTTTTTGTCAATTCTCTTAAATATTTATTCTTATCTTTATCTTTTGGATATTCTTTTGAATATCCAATCTTAAACAAGTTATTGAAAAAAACATTTTCTTCTATCTTGTTTATTTTTAGTTGCCTATTGTCTGTCAACTCTTGCTTACTTGATGTATGCCATATCCCTATTTTATTTTTAGACAAATATTTCCATGGAAACTTTTCACCTGGGTCTTTTTTTCTTAATACTGCAATATCTGAATGTCCCAAAATATTATTAGAACTAATCTTGTATTTTTTTATTAAAAATTTACTTAGTTTTAAAAGAGAGGTGATTTGTTTTTTTGTAAATTTTTTATAACCATGCTTATGTCCTGGGTTGGTAATTTCAATTCCAATAGAATTTTGGTTTAAAGAATTATAATTTTTCCAAGAAGATTCTCCTGCGTGCCATGCAATGTATAAATCGGGTACCATTTTTACAATTTCTCCATTACTTTTAATTAAATAATGACAGCTAACCTCAGATTGTATATCTGTCAGCCTTTTCAAAGCATCAGATTCGCTTTTCATTCCAGTATAATGAAAGATAATAAATTTGATTTGCTTTGGAGTTCTTTTTTTAGGATTAAAGTTTGGAGAGTAATTTAATATTGTTTTTGAAGCCATTTTTAGGTCACTTTTTGAGCAAATTCTCGATTTACATTAGCAGTATATACCTTATATAATCATCAGATAATGAAAAAAATTATAATAACCTCATTAATAAGCTTAATGTTAGCAACAAATGTAAGTGCTGGCACAGATGGTGAAAATAGCTTGTCTAAAAAAAATTCTGGAGAAGTTAAGGATTGTTTTGAAGGTGTAAACAGGGCGACATTTAAATTAAACCAAGTTCTAGATGGCGTTATTTTTGAGCCTATTGCAAAAGCTTATAGGGTTTTACCTTCTCCAGTTAGAAATGGGACGAGTAATGCTTTAGATAATCTTTCTACACTTGTGACAATACCTAATAATATTCTTCAAGGAGAATTTAAAAGAGCTGGAGTTAACACGGGTAGATTTATTGTTAATACAACAGTTGGCGTTGTTGGAATATTTGATGTGGCTAAAAAAATTGGTTTTACAGAATATGAAAAAGAAGATTATGGCCAAACACTTGGAGTGATGGGTATTGGCCCAGGATGTTATGTTGTTTTACCTGTTTTAGGGCCATCAACTATTAGGGATACTGCTGGATCATTTGCAAATATACTCGGTGGAGATGCTTGGTATAATGTTACTATAGCTAATGATACTAAACATTTTTCTGATTTTGATTATTATTCATCAAGAGCAAGTTCTGGAATAGATTTTAGAGCAAAAAATATATACTCTTTTGAAAATTTAGAAAAAAATTCTATAGATTTTTATGCTTCAGTTAGAAGCTTGTATTTGCAAGATAGACAACAAAAAATAGCTAACTCGAATGCAATAACTGAGACACAAGACGATAGTGACTGGGAAGAAATAGAAACTCAATAAATTATAAAACTTAATGAAATTAAAAAAGTTTTTAATATTTACCTTTATCATAATCAACTTTATTTATATTAATCAATCATATTCAATTGAGCCAGATGTGTTTGTTCAATCAACAGTGAACAGAGCTTCAGAAGCATTAAATAATAAATATTCAAAAGAAGAAAAAATAGAGAAGCTAAAACAAATTGCAAGTGAAACGGTTGATATCAAAGGTATTGGCTATTACACTTTGGGAGCTTATAGAAAAAATATGAGTGAGAATGAAATAAATCAATATGAGATACTTTTTGAACAATATTTTTTAAAAAGTTTTTCTAGTCGACTGGCTGAATATTCAAATCCAGAGATAGAAGTTGTATCTAAAAAAGAGTTAAATAAAAATTATACGATGGTGTCTAGTGTATTGGTTGGAACAGAACAAAGGCCTGAGGTTAAAATTGATTGGAGAATTTATAAAAAAAAACCAGAAAACCCTTTAATCAGAGATTTAATTATTGAAGGCTTAAGTTTAGCAAGAACTCAAAAGGAAGAATTTTCTTCTATCATTCAGAGTAATGATGGGGATATGAACGCCCTTTTTTCAACTTTAAAAGAGTTTATTAAATAATCATCTATAAAAATAATTTTTGGTGGGCCCACCAGGACTCGAACCTGGGACCAATACATTATGAGTGTACTGCTCTAACCAACTGAGCTACAGGCCCTTAAAAATTATTCCATGGTTTACAGTAATTTCAAGCACGCCGCAAGTTGAGAAGTGCGAATTAAAGAGTGAGTATGTGCTTTTTTAAAGGTGTATGATATTCAAATAGTGGGTGTAGAATAAATTAACTTAATTATAGTCCTTCATTGGTACCTATTAAATTTAAGTAATATGAAGAATTATTATGAGAGCGTAAAAAATGAGCATTGATTTAAAACCCAACAATATGTTAGCTCCAATTGCACTCATTGCTTTCAATCGTGTGAAACACTTTAAGCAAACACTTGATGCACTTGTTAAAAATAAAGAGACAAAAGATTCAATACTATATGTTTGCATTGATGGACCTCGTAATCTTGAGGATGAAAAAAGTCAAAAGGAAATGTGTCGTTATTTAGAAATAACACGATTACAATTCCAAGACATAAAAATTATAAAACAGGATTCGAATATTGGACTTGCTAAAAATATAATTCAATCTGTTACAAATATAGTTAACAGACATGGTAAACTGATAGTACTTGAAGATGATTTACTAGTATCAAGAATGTTCTTAAAATTTATGAATGATGCACTTACACACTATGAGTATAATAAAAAAGTGTGGCACATAGCAGGTCATACTATTACTAATGATGATCAAAAAATAGATGATGTTTTTCTTTATCGAGTTATGAATTGTTGGGGTTGGGGAACTTGGAAGAATAGATGGAGTCATTTTGAAAAAAATAGTGAAAAATTGATTAATGAATTTACTGAAGAAGATATTAAAAATTTTAATCTTGATAATACTGAGTCATTTTGGTCTCAAGTCGTAGATAATCATTCAGGCCTTATAAATACATGGGCAATATTTTGGTACGCTACAATTTTTAAAAATAAAGGGCTTTGTATGAATCCATTTTATAGTTATGTTAAAAATATTGGGTTTGATGGAAGTGGTACTCACAAGAATCTTAATAAAAGATTTCAAGATTCACAAGTTCTTAATAACTATGGAGAATTTAAACCACAACTTAATACAGAAGAAAATTTACTAGCAGTTGAAAGAATAAAAAAATATAACCTTGATAAAACAAATAATTTTAAGAAATTTATCAAATTATTAATTGCAGTTCTTTTCAGTAAAAAACTACTAAGGAGACTAGAAGCTCTATGGCGTAAAATTGTAAATTAATAATTAATTTTTTTATGCCAAAACATGTAAATGGTGGGACTGGTTGGTTACGCTCCAACTACCCCTGCAATGTCAATGCAGTACTCTACTATTGAGCTACAGTCCCATTAAATTTTAACTTTCTAAAAAGCTTTTTAACTGTTTGGATCTGCTTGGGTGTTTTAATTTTCTTAAAGCTTTTGCTTCAATTTGTCTAATACGCTCTCTAGTTACAGAAAACTGTAGACCAACTTCTTCAAGAGTGTGGTCAGTATTCATCCCAACACCAAATCTCATTCTAAGAACTCTTTCTTCCCTAGGGGTTAATGTTGATAAAATCTTAGTTGTAGCCTCACTTAAATTTGACTTAATAGCTTGCTCTAAAGGTGCTAATGCTTTTGTATCCTCAATAAAATCACCTAAACTACTATCCTCTTCATCTCCCACTGGTTTTTCAAGAGATACAGGTTCTTTTGATATTTTTAAAACCTTTCTAACTTTGTCTAAAGGCATCCTTAATTTTTGCGCTAACTCTTCAGGTGTAGCCTCCCTACCAAACTCACTCAGAATTAATCTTTGAGTTCTTACAATTTTATTAATAGTTTCAATCATATGAACTGGAATTCTTATTGTACGAGCTTGGTCAGCAATAGATCTGGTTATAGCTTGTCTGATCCACCAAGTAGCATATGTTGAAAACTTATAACCTCTTCTGTATTCAAATTTATCCACAGCTTTCATAAGACCGATGTTTCCTTCTTGAATGAGATCTAAAAATTGAAGTCCTCTATTTGTATATTTTTTTGCAATTGAAATTACTAATCTTAAGTTTGCTTCCACCATTTCTTTTTTTGCAATTCTAGATTCTTTTTCCCCTTTTTGAACTCTGCTAACTAGTTTTTTATAATCAGTAACTGAAATTCCAAGTTTATGACTAATCTCGATTAATCTCTCTCTTATATTTTTGAATTCATCTTTATTTTTGGAAAAGAATTGTTTCCACATGGGATTAGTATCTAGAAACTTTTTAAGATTTGGATTAATTTCATTCCCAATATAAAATTTAATAAATTCATTTCTTGGAATTTTTTGATCCATTGCCAATCTCAAAAGGTTTCCCTCTAATGAAACAATTTTTTTATTTTCCGCATAATGCTTTTGAACCAGTTCCTCTAGCACTGAAGGTGATAACTGTAATGATTTAATGTTTTCTAAAATATCACTTACAATTTTCTCATATCCTTTTTCTTTAGCAGTTGAGAAGCTTACTACGTTTAAAATACAATCAAGTTTTTCTTTTTGATACTTGATTAATTTTGCATATTCTTTTGTTAAAGTATTTACAGTTTTTAAAACTTTTGGTTTGATTTCAGTTTCCATTGCTGCAAGCGTTGGGTTAAACTCGTCATCATCACCATTATTTTCATCGTTTTTGTCAGTTTCACCAGAATTTCTTTGTTTAGCACTCGGACCTGTATTTTCGTCTTCCATGTAGTTAGTATCAATATCAATAATTTCTCTAACTAAAATTTCGTCACTCTGAAGTTTTTCATCCCACTCTACAAATTGTTGTGCGGTAATTGGGCTTTGTGCTAATGCAATAAGCATTACATCTTTTCCAGCTTCTATTCTTTTTGCAATTGCAATTTCACCTTCACGAGATAAAAGTTCTACTCCACCCATCTCTCTTAAATACATTCTTATAGGGTCATCACTTTTCTCAATTGTCTTACCTTCTTCTTTAGATGAACCCTCTTTTTTTCTTAAAACTTTGAAATCAGATTTTTTTTCCACAAGTGCCACATTCTCATCGAGAATATGCATGAAAGCTTGTTCTAAATTTTCGTCTGAAAGATTTCTTTTACCTAATGATTTATTTAACTCATCAAAAGTTATAAATCCTCTATGAGTCCCACGACCCATAAGTCTAGCAAATGATTTTGTAATTATTCTTTCCACAATAGTATATTTGAGATGACTTATATAAGCGCAATTTGAGAAAAATCCATGTATTTTTTAAAGGGTTTAATTGATGTTTTTTTGTTTTTTTAGCTCTCTTATTTCATTGAAAGTGCTTTCGCTTAAGTCTTTAGAGAATTTTGATTCAAGCTCTTCAATCCTAAACTCTAAATCGTAGTTTTTAAGGTCTCTAGAGACTTCCTCTAGTAGTTCAAACATTTTATTCTGATCATTTTGATGATTGTTCAGAATATGTTTTATCGAAGCAAATTTAAAGATCTTTTCAGTTAATTGTGGATCGATAGGAATTTGATCTAAGGTAAGTTTTTCCCCACTCTTTAGTTTAGTTATCAAAGTTTCGTGAATTAATTTATTTTCTTCACTAAATAGCTTTATATTTTCAATCATGTGAATATTTTCTTGAAATAAATCTAAATTATTCATTATCAAATAAAGCAATGAAAACTCTTTAAGCTCAACGCCACTCAACAATTTACTTTCATTAAAGTGTTTTTGAGTAGACTGTAATGATTTAATCTTTTTAGTATAAAATTGTTTTTTTCCTACATTGCTATGTGGAGTTAAAGATGAAATTTTCTCCAAGAAAAACTCTAGTACATATTTTTTTATAAAATCATCTTTTATAGTTGCAGCGATAGCTCTTAATTTTTTTTCAAAAATAGCCATTGATGAAGGATTGTTGTCAGTTTGCTGTTTATAATGGTTAAATATAAATTGATGAATTGAGATTTTTGCTTGTTTAGTAAAGTCAATAAAGTTTGCTTTGCCATTTTTATTTGCATAACTATCAGGATCTTCTCCATCTGGTAAAAAAAGAAATGAAATTTGTTTTTCTGGTTGTAACTCTTTAATTGAATTTTCTGCTGCTCTAAGCGCTGCTTTGTATCCGCTCTCATCACCATCAAAACAGATAATTATATCTTCAAAGAATTGGTTGAGCATTAAAATTTGTCTATCCGTTAAAGAGGTTCCAAGATTTGCTACAACATTCTCAATTCCATTTTTACTTAAACCAACTACATCCATATATCCTTCAACTAAATACACATGATCTATTTTGTTTGATAATCTTCTAGCTAAATCTAAATTATATAAGTTAGAGCCCTTTTTAAAAAAAGGTGTTTCAGGAGAATTAATATATTTTGCTGAATAACTATTTTCTTGGATAGTTCTTCCTCCCAGTCCAATAGGTTGGCCTGAAATATTATTAATTGGAAATATTATTCTATCTCGAAATCTTTCAACGTATTTATTCTTTTTTTCATCTAAATAAAAAAGACCACTTTCAACTAAAACTTTCTCGCTAAATTCATCTTTTAATTTTTCATAAAAATTAGAGTTTCTTTCAACAAATCCAATCTTAAAATTTTTTACTTCATTCCTGCTAAGTTTCCTTTTCTTTAAATAGTCTCTTGCAATAGTTAAACTTTCATTTTTTAAAATTTCATCATGATAAAATTGAACATATTGATTATAGATTGAGCAATACTCTTGCCAATTTTTTTCACGCTCTTCATCTTGTTTTGAAAATGTATAAGGTCTCATACCTGCAAGATTTGCTAATGACTTTACCGCTTCTCCAAATTTCAAATTTTGAGTTTTCATTACAAAATCAAAAATGTTCCCATGTTCTGATGTTGCAAAACAATGATAAAATTCTTTTTCATCATTAACTGTAAACGAAGGTGTTTTTTCAGTTTTAAAGGGTGATAAACCTACAAATTCTTTACCTCTTTTTTTTAGACTGACAGACTTTGACACCACTGTCGAAACCTTCAAACGAGTTTTAATTTCATCCAAATACTCTTTTGGGTATTTCATTATTTATTCAATAGTTCTTTGAGTAAGGGTCCGGCTTTAGCAAAATCTAGATTGTCAGGGTATGATTTTTTCAATTCACCCATCACTTTACCCATGTCTTTAATTGATGCGGCACCCAATTTACTTATTGTATCAACGCATATCTTTTTAGTTTCTTCATCGTTTAACTGCTGTGGTAAAAAACTAGATAAAAGATCAAATTCATTTTGCTCAACTTCTAGCAAATCCATCCTGTCATTTTTTTTATAGATATCTATTGATTCGGTTCTTTGCTTAATCATTTTCTTTAAAAGTTTTTTAATGTCCTCATCGTCTGTTTCTTTTATGTCGGAGCCAGATCTATTGATAATATCAATATCTTTTATTCCAGATAAAATTAACCTGTAGGTTGAGATTTCAACCTTATTTTTTGATTTTAGAGAATTTTTATAGTTAGTTTCAATTTTTTCTTTCAATGTCATAATATTTTTTAATCTACTGCAAAGTGAAAATTCTTCAAAAGAAAAATTGTTTTTTTATAATTTTATAATACATCTCTGTTGCGATAATTAGGGTTTTATTGTATTAACCTTTAACTCATGAGTTGTAATTGATTAAAAAAGCAAAAAAAATTAGCTCTAACAAAATCTCACAGATTCACACAGGCGTTTTAGTTCTTGAAAATAAAACTATCTTTAAAGGAACTGGTATTGGATATCAAGGAACTGCCACAGGTGAAGTGTGTTTCAATACTTCTCTAACAGGATATCAAGAAATTATTTCAGATCCCTCTTATGCTGGGCAAATTATCAATTTTACCTTTCCTCACATCGGTAACGTTGGAACTAATAAAGAAGATTTAGAGTCTGATAAAGTTTGGACAAAAGGTGTAATTTTGAACTCTGAAATAACAAGCCCTTCTAATTATAGATCTTTAGTTAATTTGGACATGTGGTTAAAAAAAAATAAAATTGTTGGGATCACTGGTTTGGATACAAGAGGTTTAACTAATTATATTAGAGATAAGGGAGCACCTAAAGGTACTATTTCTTTTTCTAATAAAGGCAATCTTAATATTAGTAAATTAGCAAATATTACAGCAAAATGGAGTGGATTAAATAATTTAGATTTAGCAGAAAAAGTAACTACTAAAAAAAATTATATTTGGTCAGGTTTTAAAACTTGGAAAAAAGAAACCGGTTACTTAAAAAATAAAAAAAACTCATTACATGTTGTTGCAATTGACTATGGAATTAAAAAAAATATCCTAAGATATTTCTCAGACCTTAACTGTAAAGTAACAGTGGTTTCATGCAAAACGAGTGCAAAAGATATCCTTAAATTAAAGCCAAATGGGATCTTTTTATCAAATGGCCCTGGTGACCCTGCTGCAACTGGAAAATATGCGATTGATATCATTAAAGAATTAATAAAAAATAATTTACCTATTTTTGGTATTTGTCTTGGTCATCAAATTCTTGCCTTAGCACTTGGTGCAAAAACTAAAAAAATGAAACTTGGTCATAGAGGTGCTAATCATCCAGTTAAAAACTTAATTAAAGATAATGTTGAGATTACAAGTCAAAATCATGGCTTTGAAATTGTAAGAGCAACATTACCAAAGAATATTGAAGTAACTCACAAGTCTTTATTTGATAATTGCATTGAGGGAATTAGATTAAAAAATAAACCTGTTTTTTCTGTTCAATATCACCCTGAATCAAATCCAGGGCCGCAAGATAGTGTTTACTTATTTGAAGAATTTATTAACAACATAAAAAAAAATGCCAAAAAGAAAAGATCTTAAAACTATACTAGTCGTTGGTGCTGGACCAATTATCATAGGTCAAGCATGTGAGTTTGACTACTCAGGTACACAAGCCTGTAAGGCCCTTAAAGATGAGGGTTATAAAGTTATTTTAATTAATTCTAATCCAGCAACTATCATGACAGATCCTGGTGTTGCAGACAAAACTTATATCGAACCTATAACTTTAGAGGTATTAGAAAAAATTATAAAAAAAGAAAAACCAGATGCAATTTTACCAACAATGGGTGGACAAACTGCTTTAAATTTAGCAATGGAAGCTGAGAAAAAAGGAATTCTTAAAAAATACAAGATTGAATTAATTGGAGCGAATTCTAAGGCAATCTCTAATGCGGAGGACAGAAAAAAATTCAGAAAAAATATGTTGGATATTGGTTTGGACTTACCAAAATCTAAGGTGGTAAATCATATTAGAGATGCGGCAAAAGCTTTAAAACAAATTGGATTACCCGCAATAATTAGACCTGCTTTTACTTTGGGTGGTTTGGGTGGAGGAATTGCCAAAACTGAAAAAGAATACCTTAAAATAGTTAAAGATGGTTTACACGAATCCCCTGTTAGCCAAATTTTAATTGAAGAATGCCTTGAGGGTTGGAAAGAATTTGAAATGGAAGTTGTCAGAGATAAAAAAGACAACTGTATTATCATTTGTTCTATTGAAAATATTGACCCAATGGGAATACACACAGGAGATTCAATTACAGTTGCACCTGCTCTAACACTTACAGATAAAGAGTACCAGGTTATGAGAAATGCCTCAATTGCTTGTCTTAGAAAAATTGGAGTAGAAACAGGTGGTTCAAATGTTCAATTTGCAATCAATCCTAAGGATGGCAGAATGGTTATCATTGAAATGAACCCAAGAGTTTCGAGATCTTCAGCTCTTGCATCTAAAGCAACGGGATTTCCAATTGCAAAAGTTGCAGCAAAACTAGCAGTTGGCTACACACTTGATGAATTAAAGAATGAAATTACCAAAACAACACCTGCTTCTTTTGAACCAAGTATTGATTATGTGGTAACCAAAATACCAAGGTTTACTTTTGAAAAATTCTCTACATCTGAGGCAATTCTCGGAACGTCAATGAAGTCAGTAGGTGAAGCGATGGCAATTGGGAGAAACTTTAAAGAATCTCTCCAAAAAGCATTGATTTCTCTTGAAATTGGCTTTTCAGGCTTAGATCGAATTTTTTTACTTAGTAAAAAAGAAATAGAAAAAGAACTTAAAAAAAATATTCCAAACAGAATATTATTAGCTGCTGAAGCGTTTAGAAAAAAAATAAACATTAAAAGAGTTCACCAACTTTGTAAAATAGACCCCTGGTTCTTAGAGCAAATAAAGGAAATTGTTGATGAGGAAAATCAAATACAAAAAAAAGGTCTCCCTAAAGACTACAATGAATTTAATAGAATTAAATCAATAGGTTTTTCTGATAAAAAACTATCTGAAATCACTAAAATTCCTGAAGACCTTGTTAGGAAAAAAAGAACTGCTTTAAAAGTATTGCCAGTTTACAAAAAAGTAGACACCTGTGCTGCTGAATTTAAATCTTTCACGCCCTATATGTACTCAACATATCAAAGAAATTATGCCTTGAATTCAGAGTGTGAAGCAGAACCTTCTTCAAGAAAAAAAATCATAATTTTAGGTGGTGGACCAAATCGTATAGGTCAAGGTATTGAGTTTGATTATTGTTGTTGCCAAGCAAGTTATGCTCTTAAAGATAGTGGTTTTGAGACTATAATGATTAACTGTAATCCTGAAACAGTTTCAACAGACTACGACACAAGTGATAGGCTTTATTTTGAACCTCTTAAAGAAGAGTATGTTTATAATATTATTAAAAAAGAACAGCAAAAAGGAAACCTTGTAGGGATCATTGCTCAGTTTGGTGGACAAACCCCTATAAGACTTGCAAAATTTCTACATGATAACAGGCTTCCAATTCTTGGAACACAGTACACATCAATAGATTTAGCTGAAGATAGAGATAGGTTTAGAAAGTTGCTTGATAGATTAAAATTAAAACAAGCAGAAAGTGGTATTGCTAAAACTTACAAACAAGCCATTCAAATTGCTGAAAAAATTGGTCTGCCATTAATGGTAAGACCTTCTTATGTGTTAGGTGGAAGAGCGATGGAAATTGTTCATGAAAAAAGTCAATTAAAAAACTTTGTAGAAGAAGCATTTAAGGCTGCAGAGAATAATCCAATATTAATAGATAAGTTTATTAGCCACGCTATGGAAGTAGATGTTGATGCTATATCCGATGGAAAAGAAGTATTTGTTGCAGGTATCATGCAGCACATTGAAGAAGCAGGTATTCACTCTGGGGATTCTGCATGTTCTTTACCTCCTATATCAATTAAACCAAAGCTGATAACCGAAATAGAAGTTCAAACAAAAAAATTGGCTTTAGCTTTAAATGTTAAAGGTTTTATGAATATTCAATTTGCTATTAAGAATGATGAAATTTATGTAATCGAAGTAAATCCAAGAGCAAGCCGAACAGTTCCTTTTGTATCTAAAGCCAAAGGATTACCTCTTGCAAAAATTGCCTCAAGAGTAATGACTGGTGAAAAATTATCTAAATTTAATTTAAAGGGTAAAAATAAAAACTTGTTTGCGGTTAAAGAGGCTGTATTTCCTTTTAATAAATTTCCAAATAGTGACTTGTTATTGGGGCCCGAGATGAAATCAACAGGAGAAGTTATGGGATTTGATAAGGACTTTGGTATGGCTTATGCAAAAAGCCAAATTGCAGCTTCAAACTCATTACCAACAAAAGGTCTAGCATTTATCTCTCTCAAAGATGGTCATAAAGATGAAGGTGTAGATCTAGCAAAACAATTAATAAAATTAAATTTTACTTTATGCGCTACGGGTGGAACCGCAGACTACATTCGTAAACATGGAATAAAATGTAAAACAATAAATAAGGTTAGTGGAGGATCACCCCATATTGTTGATATACTAAATTCTAAAAAAATTGCCTTAGTTATTAATACGGGTGGCGGAAATAGTGAGCATCGCCTTCATGATGCAATGGCTTTAAGAAGAGCAACACTAGGTAATAAAGTTCCTTACTGTACGAACATGTCTACTGCTCAAGCTTGCTTAATGGGGATTAGATCTTTAAAAACAAAAGAGATTACAGTAACTGCACTTCAAGACATTTAAAGATGTCAAAAATTATAAAAATTGGAATTACAGAACTTAACAACAAAGAAATTATTGAAGTTAACACAATTAATCTTGTTGTTAGAAAAGGTGGAATTAAGTGTGAGATTTTAAATAACGGGAAAATTTCTACTGAAGATCAAATAAAAATGATCTAAAATTAACTACTACTTATTTTTACGTGCAAAGATAAAAGACTTAACACATAAAAAAGTAAATACTAATCCAGTTATAAGCATCATCAATTTAGAGGTGTCTGCCCAGATATTATTAAATAATGTGCCCTTTATTATTCCTCTTGAAAAATCTAATCCACCAATAAAAACAATTAAACCCAATGATACAACTATATGCATAAATAGTTTTTTTTTATTTGGAAATTTAATAGTCAAAAAGGCAAATAATAATATTGGTAAACCAAATATAGATGGAATGAATGATGTCAAAGAATTGCTACCACTTAAAAAACTTACAGCCACTCCCCAGATAATTAAAAATATTCCATAAATAACCGAAACACTCTCCATACTTTTTCCTAAAAAAGTAAATTCTTTAATTTCTATAATATGAGTATTATTTTCGTCCATAATACTTATTCTACCTTCCAATCTGTTGGGAAAGTAACATAGTTTACCTGCAAACAACGTCTTTCTTTAACGATCTCTTTCTTTTCCATTCCATGCCATGTACCAGGCCCACTAGAAAAGAAGTAGCCATAATTATTTTTATAAGGAACTGTCTTAACTTTTTCTAATTTATCATTATAAAAATCTGTACCCAAACTTTCAGACTCATTAAATTCATTAACAAAAAGAAGGCATGACATAAGTTTTTCTTTAATATCACAATGAGGTTTTAACCAAAAACCTTCTCTATCACAAATAACTTCAACTCTTACATGGGAGTTTGATAGATCCTTGTTAATTAATTTAGAAATTTTTTGATGTGTTTCTTTTGATTGAAGTCCATTAATAAATTTTACTAATCCTGGAAATTCATCTGCATTTTCTTTTGTTACAAAACATCTAAACTTAATAGCTTTACCACCAGAGGCTATTCCCTCTCTAAATTCTGCAGCACCTCCATCAATAGCTCTAGTGCCGTCATAACTTAAGTTATGTTCAGCAACATTTGCAATATCTGCCGTATTTATTTCTTTAATTGCTTCACTTGATAAGGGCTCATTTAGCTCCCAGTGTTGAAAAGGATCAGAGTGCTCTTTTGAATTATTTAATAGTGAATTAAGAAAAGTCATATTCGTTTAGTTTATTTTTTAAGTATCTTGATATTTTATTGGCTTCATCAAGTTTTTGATAACTCCAACTATCAACTACTGTATCAAGATTCTTAATTATTTTCAAAGATTCAAATAATCTAAAAAAATTCTCAAATCTTTCATTTTTTTTGGTTGTTGGCATTTGAGCCACATAAATTGGTTTTCCAGTTATGGCAGCCTCAGAGATCATGGAAGTCGAGTCACAGGTTACAATAATTTGGTCGGCCAGTTTTAACCCTGACAAATAAGCTTTTTTATCTACATTATCTATTACAACTTGTCCTTGAACAAAATAGTCTTGGGCTTTTTTAATGATACTTTTTGGAGTTCTCATCGAGGGAATAATTATTACCTGATAATTATTATTTAAAAAATTATTTTTTATTTTTTGGAATATTTCATCAATTACTTTCTCTTCGTAATTGTAATATTTTGTGGGCCCACCAATAATAAAAGCTACAATCTTTTTTTCACTATTTATTCTTGGTTTTAAATAGTTCTCATTTTCATCTAATTCACTATTTGTTAAATAATGTATGGCTCCTTTACTGGTTAAAACATTTTTACCCTCCAATTCATCATGTTCTGGGGCAACGATATAATCAAAATTATCCAAAGAAACCTTCGGATCCTGAATGTGAATATTCATAATTTTATTTTTAAATTTATTTTTTAAGTAAATTGAGGGAAGAACACTTTTTCTGCCACACGAAATTACAATATTAAATGTGTGGTTAATTTCATTTTTAAAAACAAAATTTTTAACAGGTGTTAATTTGGGTGGAAATAATTTCCAAAAACTATTAAGTTCAATCTTCTCGTGTATAAAATCTAAATCTAAAGCCTTAGCTAATCCTTCAACTTGACTGATCATGCCGTGCATGCCCTCTGTTAATAATAACCCTTTTAATTTTGTCATTTATCCTTATATAACTTCTGCATGAGTGAAAATCCAATTAAACACACAAAAGTGTTAATAATAGGGTCAGGTCCAGCTGGCTATACGGCTGCAGTATATGCTGCCCGAGCAATGCTAGACCCAATTCTAGTTTATGGAGTTCAGCCTGGTGGACAATTAACTACAACGACAGATGTAGAAAACTATCCTGGGTTTTCAGATGTAATTCAAGGTCCATGGTTAATGGATCAAATGAGAGATCAAGCAAAAGCAGTTGGAACAGATCTAATTGAAGATCATATTTCTTCAGTAAATTTAAAATCTACTCCATTCGAAGCTATTGGAGATAGTGGACAAAAATATACAGCTGATAGCATAATTATTTCAACGGGTGCTCAAGCAAGATGGCTAAATATAGAATCTGAACAAGCTTATAGAGGCTTTGGAGTTTCGGCATGTGCAACATGTGATGGTTTTTTCTTTAAAGAAAAAGTTGTAGCAGTTGTTGGTGGTGGAAATGCAGCTGTAGAAGAAGCGATGTTTCTTACAAAATTTGCATCAAAGGTAAAATTAATTCACAGACGAGATACTTTAAGAGCAGAAAAATTACTCCAAAAAAAATTAATGGCAAATAAGAAAATTGAAATTATTTGGGATAGTGCTGTTGAAGAAGTGATTGGAGACAATGAACCTAAAAATGTAAAGGCTATTAAAGTTAAAAATTTAAAAACAAATGAAATTCAAGAAATAAAAGTTGATGGCTTATTTATTGCAATTGGTCACGATCCAGCAACGGCTCTTTTTAAAGATCAATTAGATATGGATAAAGAAGGTTATTTATTAACTAAACCAGATTTAACAGAAACTAATATCCCTGGTGTTTATGCTGCGGGTGACGTTAAAGATAAAACTTTTAGACAAGCTGTAACTGCTGCTGGGATGGGTTGTATGGCTGCACTTGAAGCAGAAAAATTCTTATCTCACTAGTTCTTAAAAGTTTCAACTATTTCATTAGACTCAAAAGTAGTTTTTTGAATATCATTTTGAATAACAATTATCATAGCTCTTGCAACTGTTTCTGAATGAATTGGTCTCATTTTCTTTAAAGGTCCTAAAAGCAAAGGTGATAATAGTTTAAATACAAAAATTCCTATTTTTTCGCCTACCCTCTTTTCTTTTCTATCTCCCATTAAAAAGGAAGGTCTCATTAACACTAATTTCGGAAAATTAAGATCTTTTAACTCTTCTTCAACTAATCCTTTAAATTTTACATAGTCTCCCGAACTTTTGGGGTTTGCATATAATGCAGAGACGAAAATAAATGAGTTAACCAAATTTGATTTTGCAATTTGAGCAATTTCTTTGGGAATATCTAGTTCAACTTTTCTGTAATCATCTTTATCAGGTGAGTTTTTCTTTGTTGTGCCAATACAAAAGAAGCAATCATCTCCTTTGATATCCTCTTTATGATTTTCTAATCTATTAAAATTAGTTTTAATAACCTCTACTTTTGGATCACTAATTTCAGGATCTGTACGAACAAATAACTTTATTTTAGAATATTTATTATCCTTAATTAATTGATTAAGGAGGTGGCCTCCCACCAAACCAGATGACCCAAATAATAATGCTGTTTTCATTATAACCAGAACTACTTTAAGGATCCTTCCAATATATATTTCAATATACGAAAAGCTTGTTTTTGATCTGTGGCAACAGCAGCAGCAGAGCCATCCACCTCTTTAAGGGCATGTTGATGATCATCGTTATGAATAACAATCATAGATTTATTAAGTGCTGTAGCATAACCCGCATCAAAGGCTGCATTCCATTGCTTAAATTTTTCACCGAATTTAACAATAATTACATCACAATCTTGAATAAATTTCTTGGTTCGTATGGAATTAATATTGGCACCTTTTCTATCTTTCCAAAAATTTTTTTCTTCTGCTCCTAGAATTTCTATACCACAATTATCTGAAGCCTCATGATCAGTTACAGGAGAAGTAAATTTAATATCTAATTTCTCTTTTTTACAAAGTTGAATAATTTCTTCTCGCCAATTACTGTGAATTTCACCTGCCAAATATACACTTAACATTTATATCTCCTTATTACTTTTTTAGTTTAAATATCATTTATTAGTTCATTATAAAGTCTAATTTGCTTGTAACAAATTATTGCTAATCAGTTATATCTAGATTGTGAAAAAGGGTAAATACATTAAGACATTTAAACTGTTGCTTCCTTATTTGTGGCCTAAAAAAAGAAAAGATTTAAGGACACGAGTTAGTTTTGCAGTTGTTGCTTTAGTTTTAGCAAAAATAGCAAGCGTTAGCACTCCTTTAGTATTGGGTAGTGCAGTAAACTCTCTAACAGAATTAAGCTCAGGCATTAATCTATTTATGCTGGTACCAATTGCTTTAGTAGTTGGCTACGGTGTAACTAGAGTAATTGCTTTTACGTTCATTGAAATTAGAGATGCTTTGTTTTCAAAGGTTTCCCAGCATTCTATTAGACAAATATCTTTAACAATGTTCCAACACCTTCACAATCTATCTTTGCAATTTCATTTAAATAGACAAACAGGTGCACTAGCAAAATATATAGATAGAGGAACTAAAGGGATAGATTTTCTTCTGAGATATGTCTTATTTAATATAGTTCCTACTTTTTTTGAAGTGTTCTTAGTTTCAGGGATTTTATTTTATCTATATGGTCCTTGGTATGCCGTTGTAACGTTATTAACTATTGGCCTTTATTCTTTCTTAACTTTTAAAATTACTGAATGGAGAAATGTATTTAGAGAAAAAATGAATAAGTCTGATAACGATGTCAGCACAAAAATGATTGACAGTTTATTGAATTTTGAAACAGTTAAATATTTTAACAATGAGGGCTTTGAAGCTAATAGACTTGATCAATCATTAGAAGAATATGAGTTGGCAGCAAATCAAAGTAGACATTCTCTTTCACTATTAAACATAGCCCAAACATTCATCATAATGGTGGGTATTACTATTATGTTGGTAATGTCAGTTTATGGGATCAAAAGTGGAGACATTGATATTGGTGGGTTTGTTGTAATTAATGCATACATGCTCCAATTATATCAGCCATTGAATTGGTTGGGATCTGTCTACAGAGAAATCAGGCAAGCATTAACTGATATGGAAAACATGTTTAGCTTATTAGAAGTTGCCCCAACAACAAATGATAATCTTGAAGATATACCCCAAAGTAACGATGCAGAAATTAGATTTGAAAACGTTAGTTTTGATTACGATGTAAGAAGAACTATCATTAAAAATATTTCATTTACTGTTCCTAATGGAAGAAAGGTAGCCATCGTAGGACCAACTGGTGCTGGTAAATCAACAATAAGTAGACTGTTATTCAAGTTTTATGATCCAAAAGAAGGAAATATTTTTATTAACAATACAAATCTAAATAAAGTTTCTCAAAATTCTTTAAGAAAAATTATTGGTGTAGTCCCACAAGACACTGTCTTATTTAATGACACAATTTATTATAATATAGCTTACGGTAATACCAGTGCTACTAAAGAAGAGGTTATTAGTGCTGCACAAAATGCAGATATACATGATTTTATAACTATTTTACCAGATGGTTATGAAACAATTGTTGGAGAAAGAGGATTAAAATTATCTGGTGGAGAAAAACAGAGAGTTGCTATTGCAAGAACTATTCTAAAAAATCCTAAAATATTTTTCTTTGATGAAGCGACATCTGCATTAGATACTAGTACGGAAAAAGAAATTCAAAAAAATTTAGAAAATGTCTCTAAAGGTAAAACAACTTTAATAATTGCTCACCGGCTATCTACAGCTGCAAATGCTGATAATATTATTGTTCTTGATCAGGGTGCTATTATTGAACAAGGGACACATGAGAGTTTATTGTTAGAAAAAGGTAAATATTTTGAGATGTGGGGAAAGCAAAAACCTAGTTAAGACTTTTACAAAAAGAAGATATTTTTTCTAAAGCTTTTTTAAGATTTTCCATTGAAGTTGCATAAGATATTCTAAAGAAACCTTCTAAACCAAAAGCAGAACCTTGAACAACTGCTACACCACTATTTTCTAATAAAGACTGAACAAAATCAGTATCTGTTTTAAGTTCTTTTCCTGCACTATCTTTTTTTCCAATTAAACCCTTACAGCTTGGGAAAACATAGAATGCGCCCTCTGGATTTAGACATTCAATTCCATCTATTTCATTTAGTGCTTTAACAACAAAGTCTCTTCTTTCTTGAAAAGAAGTTGCTCTTTCTTTTATAAAGTCTTGAGTTCCATTTAAAGCTTCAACTGCTGCAGCTTGACTAATTGAAGATGGATTAGTTGTTGATTGTGATTGTATTTTAGCAATCGCTTTAATAATTTCTTTCGGCCCAGCAGCATACCCTATTCTCCAGCCAGTCATTGAATACGCCTTACTTACACCATTCATTGTAAGAACTCTTTCTTTTAATTCTTCAATTTGAGCAATAGTGAAAAACTTAAAGCCTTCATAAATTACGTGCTCATAAATATCATCACTTAATATGTGAACATGGGGATGTTTAATTAATACTTTGGCAATTTCTCTAATATCATTTTCAGTATAACAAGCACCAGTTGGATTTGATGGTGAGTTTAATATTATCCACTTTGTTTTTGGAGTTATATATTTTTCTAATTCACTTGGATTAATTTTAAATCCTTGTTTTTCATTACATTCTAAAATAATTGGAGTTCCACCAGCCAATAAAACCATATCAGGATAAGAAACCCAGTAAGGGGCTGGAACAATAACTTCATCTCCTTCATTTAGTGTTGCAATCATAGCGTTATAAATTACGTGCTTCCCACCAGCGCCAACTGTGATTTGATCAGCTGTATAATCTAGATTATTTTCTCTTTTGAATTTTTCTACTATTGCTTTCTTTAAAGCAGGCGTTCCATCAACAGCTGTATATTTGGTATCACCATCATTTATGGCCTTTATAGCCGCTTGTTTGATGTTATCTGGAGTATCAAAGTCTGGTTCTCCTGCCCCAAGTCCTATTATATCTTTTCCAGCTGCTTTTAACTCTCTTGCTTTTTGAGTTACAGCAATAGTTGGTGATGGTTTAATTTTTTTTAGACTGTCTGATATAATGCTCATTGAAATATATTTTTATTCTAATAGTTTTATAGATAATGCAAAATACTTATCAAGATTTAATTACAGATATACAGAGTAAAAATCCTGAAATTCACCAGAAACTAGAAGGTGGAAAAAAATTTAAACTTGTTACAGATTTTAAGCCTGCTGGTGATCAGCCAGAAGCAATAAAACAATTAGTTAAGGGTGCAAATAAAGAAGAATTAAACCAAGTTTTGCTTGGTGTGACAGGTTCTGGAAAAACCTTTACAATGGCCCAAGTAATTGAAAAAACTAATAGACCAGCTCTTATACTTGCTCCTAACAAAACACTAGCCGCACAGCTTTATGGGGAGATGAAATCTTTTTTTCCAGAAAATGCTGTTGAGTATTTCGTATCTTATTATGATTACTACACACCTGAGGCCTATGTACCAAGGTCAGACACTTATATTGAAAAAGAAGCATCTATTAATGAACAAATTGATCGTATGCGTCATTCAGCTACTAGATCACTATTAGAGAGAGATGATGTAATTATTGTTGCAAGTGTTTCTTGCATCTATGGTCTGGGTTCTGTTGAAGCGTACAGCAAGATGACGTTAAGTTTAAAAAAAGATTACGAATACAGCAGAGAGCAACTAATAAAAACTTTAGTAAATTTACAATACAAAAGAAATGATCAGAGTTTTTATCGAGGAACTTTTAGAGCTCGAGGAGAATATCTTGAAATATTTCCTTCACACTTTGAAGATAGAGCGTGGAGATTAAGTTTGTTTGGTGATAAATTAGAAAAAATAGAAGAATTTGATCCCTTAACAGGAGATCTAATACAAGATTTAGATGTAATAAAAGTTTATGCTAATAGTCATTACATCACACCCAAACCAACTATTGAGCAAGCAATTATTAAAATTAAAAGAGAATTAGAAGTAACTTTAAAAAAATTCAAAGAACAAAATAAATTACTTGAGGCACAAAGATTAGAAGAAAGAGTTAAGTTTGATTTAGAAATGATTGAAGCAACAGGGTCTTGTGCTGGTATTGAAAACTATTCTCGTTTTTTATCTGGAAGAAAACCAGGAGAACCACCTCCCACTCTATTTGAATACTTTCCTGACAACACTCTTATTTTTGTAGATGAATGCCACGTAACAGTTCCTCAATTAAATGGAATGTACAAAGGAGATAGATCAAGAAAAAGTAATCTTGCCGAATATGGTTTTAGGTTACCTTCTTGCATGGACAATAGACCTCTTAAATTTGAAGAATGGGATGCAATGAGAACACAAACAGTATTCGTATCTGCAACACCAGGTCCTTGGGAATTAGAACAAGTTAAGGGTAAATTTGTTGAGCAAATAATAAGACCTACCGGTCTTATTGATCCACCAGTTGAAATAAAACCTGCTAAAAATCAAGTTGATGATTTGATGCATGAGTGCAAAAAAACAATAGATAAAAATTTTAGAGTTTTGGTTACTACGTTGACTAAGAAAATGGCTGAGGATTTAACAGAATATTTTCATGAAAATGGTATTAGGGTTAGATATTTACACTCAGATATTGATACACTAGAGAGAATTGAAATCATGAGAGATCTAAGACTTGGTGTTTTCGATGTCTTAGTGGGAATTAACCTTTTAAGAGAAGGGTTAGATATACCAGAGTGTGCATTAGTTGGAATTTTAGATGCTGATAAAGAAGGATTTTTAAGGTCTGAAACTTCGTTGGTTCAAACTATTGGAAGAGCTGCAAGAAATTTAGAGGGAAGAGTTATTCTTTATGCGGATAAAGAAACTAAAAGTATAAAAAAAGCCATACAAGAAACCGATAGAAGAAGAGCAATTCAAGTTGCCTATAATAAAAAACATAATATTAATGCTGTATCTATTAAGAAAGAAATCAGTGATGTGTTACAGAACGTTTATGATAAGGATTATTTAAAAGTAGGAACTGGAGACAATATTGGTGGAAATTTAAAGAAACACTTAAAGATGCTCAACAAAAGGATGAAAGATGCAGCCACAAACCTTGAATTCGAAGAGGCTGGTAAAATTAGAGATGAAATAAGAAATTTAGAAGCATCAGAGTTAGAAATTGTTTTAAACCCAAAAATAAAACACTATAACCAAGAAAATAGAACATATCCAAAAGGTAGATCAACAATGGGCTTACCTGGTACAAGAGCACAAAAAGGTAAGAAAAAATGGAAGCAAACAAAATAATTATTACTGGGGCAGCAACTAGAATAGGTGCTGCTATTGCAAAAAAACTTTCAGGTCCTGGAGTTGAAATGATTATTCATTACAATAGATCTAAATCTGAAGCTGAAAAATTACAAAAAGAATTATTAAAAAATAAAACAAAAGTTTATTTAGTAAAAGGTGATCTTGCAAAAGAACAGGATTTAAAAAAAATCATAAATTTCTCAAAATCAAAATTAAAATATTTTGATTGCTTAATTAATAACGCTTCACTATTTGAAAATGATAGTCTTAAAAATTTCTCTTCTAAAAGTTGGAACCAGCACTTAAATGTAAATTTAAAAGCACCAGCATATCTTACAAAAGAATTTTCAAAAAACGTAAGAGGTAAAAATAATAATATTATTAATATAATTGATCAAAGAGTTTTCAAATTAACTCCTTTTTTCTTTTCATATACTTTAAGCAAAACTGGACTTTATACGCTTACGAAAACTAGTGCCATGGCATTGGCTCCAAATGTAAGAGTTAATGGAATTGCACCTGGGCCTACTATTAAAAATAAAAGACAAACTGAGGCACATTTTAAAAAACAGTATTTAGCAACACCTTTAAAGCAACAAGTGAATGTAAAAGAAATATGCTCTGCTGTTGACTTTTTTATCAAAAACAGTTCAATTACAGGACAAGTGATTGCTATAGATGGTGGGCAGTGTTTAAACTGGCAAACACCAGATGTAATTGGAAAAGAATGAAAAAAAATAATTTGAATATCATAAAAATTGATAAGAACAAAAGTTTGTTTAATTACGAAAAAAAAATTCTTATTAAAGAGTTAACTCTAGATTTAAAGCTTGGTTATTTTGATTTTGAAAAAGAAAAAACTCAAAAAGTAAAATTCAATTTAGAAATTGATTATGAGGATAGAAAACCAACAAATGACAAGGACATAAAGTCTATCGTTAATTATGGTCAGGTCGTAAAACTAATTACAAAGCTTGCAAAAAAGAAACACTATAATTTTTTAGAAACTCTTGCAGAGGATGTTTTTGATGTACTATTTAAGGATAAACGAATTGGAAAAATTATGCTTCAAATTGAAAAATTAGAAATCATAAAAGAATGTGCCTCTGTTGGTATCCAAATTACCAAAAAAAGAAGTCATGAAAAGCTCTGAATTAGGCAAAGACGTAATTAGAAAAGAACTTCCATTAATTCCTAAAAGCCCTGGAGTTTATCGTATGCTTGATCATAAAGATGTGATTTTATACGTAGGTAAAGCAAAAAATCTTCCTAATAGACTAAAGAGCTATGTAGCTGAAAAAAACCATATTATTAGAACAGCAAGGATGCTGTCTCAAACTTTTAAATTAGAGATAACGACTACTGCCAATGAAAGTGAGGCCCTTCTTTTAGAGGCTAATTTAATAAAAAAACATAAACCTAAGTTCAATATATTACTTAAAGACGATAAGTCTTTTCCTTTTGTTTTTATTGGTAATAAAGATCAGTGGCCACAAGTTACAAAACATAGAGGGAAAAAAGATAAAGAAGGTTTTTATTTTGGACCATTTGCATCTGCTGGAACAGCAAATTGGACAATAAAAATGTTGCAAAAAATATTCCAAATAAGAGTTTGTGATGACACAACCTTTAAGAACAGAAAAAGGCCCTGTATACTTTATCAAATTAAAAGATGTTCAGGACCGTGCGTTGATTATATTGATAAAGAAGATTATAAAAAATCAATTGATCATGCAATTCAATTTGTCTCAGGAAAGTCAAGAGATATTCAAAAAAACCTATCTGAACAAATGGAAGAGGCTAGTGAAAAACTTGATTTCGAAAGAGCCACCATTTTTAGAGATAGAATCAAATCATTAAATATCATTCAATCATCACAAAGAATTAATGAGGCAAATCTTGTAGATGCTGATGTGATTGCTGCCTATAAAGAATCTGGTAAAACTTGTATTCAGGTATTTTTTTATAGATCCAAACAAAATTGGGGTAACCAAGCTTATTTTCCAAAGCACGACCCCGATCAAGAGGTTAATGAAATAATGTCTTCTTTTTTAATGCAGTTTTATGAAAATAAAAATGTTCCAAAATTAATAATTATTAATTCAGATATTAAAGATAAAAAATTAATTGAAGAAACTTTAAGTAAAAAAGAAAATAATACTATTTCTATTAATGTAGCTAAAAAAGGAACAAAGGCTAAGGTTATTGCAATGGCAGAAAAAAATGCCAAGGAATCTTTAAATAGAAAAATTTATGAAACGAATAATAATAAAAATTTATTTGAAGGTGTGTCTAAAAAATTTGATCTTAAGAGTGGTATAAATTTAGTTGAGGTTTACGATAATAGTCATATTTCTGGAACAAATAGTATTGGAGCAATGATAACTTTTGGGAACGAAGGGTTTATTAAAAAGAGATATAGAAAATTTGATATTAAGACAAAAGGTGCAGAACAAGACGATTTTGCAATGTTAAAGGAGGTTTTGACACGTAGATTTAAAAGAGCAATGCTTGAAAAAGGAAATTATTTAACTTTACCAGACTTAATACTAATAGATGGTGGAAAAGGTCAATATTCATCTGCAAAAGAGGTATTAGATGAGTTTGGCTTACATGATCTTCCTATGATTGCTATTGCAAAGGGTAAAATGAGAAATAGTGGTGATGAAACCTTTTTTTATAAAGGTAATTCTTTTAAGTTTGAAAAAAATGACCCTACTCTATTTTTTATGCAACGACTTCGTGATGAAGCACATAGGTTTGCAATCACCACTCATAGAGCTAAAAGAGCTAAAGGCATTACAAAATCATTGTTGGATCAGATAGGTGGTGTTGGATCCATCAGAAAAAGAGCACTATTAAATCATTTTGGTTCAGCTAGAGCGGTTGAATCAGCTAGTTTTGATGAAATTAAAACAGTTGAAGGTGTTGAGGAAAAAATTGCAAAAAAGATATATAACTTTTTTCACGAATAATTATGCTTAAAAAAATTCCAAATATCTTAACAATTGGCAGAATAATAATTGTACCTTTTTTTGTTCTGGCATTTTATTTGCCAGGTTTTTACGGTGATTTAACTGCATGCGTATTATTTGTAATTGCTTCATTTACCGATTTTTTGGATGGAATGTTGGCAAGAATGATGGGTCAAGAGTCTAAGTTAGGTGAATTACTTGACCCTATAGCAGATAAAATTATTGTTGCTACTGCACTTATATTATTGGTTATGAGTGGAACAATTAAACATTACGAGGTTATTGCTGCAATTATAATACTTACAAGAGAAATTCTAATTTCAGGTTTAAGAGAGTTTCTAGCTAGAGGGCAAATTAAATTACCAGTAACTAATTTAGCAAAATTAAAAACTTTTTTACAGATGGTTGCCATAGCTCTTTTACTGACAGGTGAAACAGGTAATAAAATTTTAAATTTTCAAGATTATAATGCTCAAACTATTGGCATAATCCTGCTTTGGCTTTCAGCATTTTTAACTTTATATACTGGTTATGAATATTTAAGAAAAGGCATTGACCATGCAATGTCAGAGGATAATAAAAAGTAAATAATCTATTTTTTTCTAACTAAAGCTTGATAGCTTTCATTTAAATCAATTATAGTTTCACAAACTTTAAATTGATTATCAGCAATACATGATACTGGTGTTACTTCTGCAGCTGACCCAGTTAAAAAACAACCAACAAAATCTTTTAACTCTTCTGGTTTAATTTTTCTCTCATTAATTTTAATTCCTTTAGATTTAGCAATCTCAATAACTGTTCTTCTTGTTATTCCATTTAAAAAACAATCTGGAATTGGAGTGTGTATTTCTCCATTCTTATCTTTAAAAAAAATATTAGCACCAGTTGCTTCTGCAACATTTCCCTCATAATCCAGCATTAAAGAATCTGCATAACCTTGTTGTTCTGCTTCATGTTTTGATAAGGTGTTGATCATATATAAGCCTGATGCTTTTGTGTCCCACGGTATTGTATTTGGTGCTGGCTTTCTCCAGTTTGAAATATTTAATTTAATCCCATTAACTTTTAATTTTGGATCAAAATAAGAACCCCAATCCCAGGTAGCTACAGCAACATGAATTTTTGTTTGTTGTGCAGAGATTGCCATCATTTCACTACCTCTCCAGGCCATTGGTCTTACATAACCATCTTTTATATTTTGAACTGAAATAATTTTATTACATGCATCATTTATTTCTGTTTCTGAATATGGCATTGTAATTCCCATTCTTTTTGCTGAATAAAAGAGTCTTGTAGTGTGTTCTTCTAATTTGAATATTGATCCATCGTAGACTCTTTCTCCTTCAAACACACAGCTAGCATAATGTAATCCATGATTTAAAATATGTATCTTTGCATCAGCCCAATCAACGAGCTCGTTATTATACCAGATTTTACCAGATCTTTTATCGTAGGGTATCATGTGTGAAATAATTTAATTTTTTTACTAAAATTATCTTTGTATCTATAATATGTCAATATAACTTACTCACAATGAAAGAACTTTTATATTTAAAGGATACTCAGTTAAAACAGTTGATTGAAAAGTTATTTACAAGTTACCGTGAATCTTTTTCAGATGCCAAGAAAACACTAGATAAATATTCTATAGGTATAGCTCATCACAAAGTTTTACATCTATTATCAATGTATGAGGGGATTACAATTTCCGATCTATTAAAAAAGTTAAAAGTTACTAAGCAGAGTTTGAATAGAGTTTTAAAAGATTTAATTAAACTTGATGTTGTTTTTTTTGAAAAAGATCAACAAGACACAAGAGTAAAACACATTTTTTTAAATGAAAAAGGAGAAAAAATTTTTGACGAAATATTTTCGACACAAAAAAAAAGAATTTATAATGCACTTTTAAATTCAAGTTCAGATCAAGTCCTAAACTTTGACAATGTTTTAAAGAAAATAATTAATGAATGATTTTGTAGCCCATATTTTAGTTGTAGATGATGATGAGGGAATTAGATCTCTAATTAAACAATATTTAAATGAAAATGACTTTTTGGTTACTACATCAGATAGCGCAGAGAATGCTGAAGAAAAAATTTCAATAATTAAATTTGATTTAATTGTCTTAGATGTAATGATGGCAGGCAAAAGTGGCCTTGATTTTATCAAGCAAAATAAATCTAAGATTGATACGCCTATAATTTTATTAACAGCTAAAGGAGAGGCTGAAAATAGAGTTGAAGGCTTAGAGATAGGTGCCGATGATTATTTGCCAAAACCTTTTGAACCAAAAGAACTTACTTTAAGAATAAAAAATATTTTAAATAAAACAAAAAGAAATGATGAAAAAAGAATTATAACCTTTGATAATATTAAAATTGATCTTAACAAACTTTTAATCATTAAAGATAATACTGAATATAAAATAAATAGTACTGAAAAAATTATATTAGAAAAGATGATTAACAATCCTGGCAAAACTTTTTCAAGAGAGGATATTGGCAAACTAACTGATCTTGATAAAGAAAGATCAATAGATGTAATAATTACAAGACTTAGAAAAAAAATAGAAATAGACCCAAAAAATCCAAAATACTTACAAACTTTAAGAGGTGCTGGTTATGTTTTATGGATTGAATAATTTTATAAAAAATTTACTACCAAAAAGATTATTTTATAGAGCTTTATTAATTGTAGCAGTGCCAATAATTGTTCTTCAGGTAGTCATAACAATTGTTTTTTTTGATAGTCTTTGGATTAAAACAAATAAAGGTATGACAAGAGCATTGATCGGTGAGATGAAAACATTCATAGCAGCTTATGATAATGGAAAATATAATAATAATGACCTCTCAGGCTTATTCTCAATTTATTTAGATCTTAATGTTGAGTTTAAAAAAAACGATTCATTTAAAAAACCTCAAAAAGAAAGGTGGTTTAGTCCAATAGATAGAACGCTGAGAAGAGAGCTAAAATCTAATATGGGCTCTAAAAATTACTGGTTCGATACAACAAGTTACAAAGAACTTATTCATATAAATATTAAACATAACGACGGTTACTTCGAATTTTTTATCCCAAAAGATAGAGTTGCAAGCTCATCTGCTAGAATATTTGCGTTATGGATCACCCTACCTGCCCTACTAATGATAACTATAGCCATACTATTTCTGAAAAATCAAACAAGGCCAATTATAAACCTAGCTAAAGCTGCAGAAAGATTTGGTAGAGGAGAAAATATTGATGAGTACAGACCATCTGGTGCCTTAGAGATCAGACAAGCAGGTTTGGAATTTGATAAAATGAGAAAAAGAATAATGAGACACCTAAATCAAAGGTCTGAAATGTTATCTGGTATAAGTCACGATTTAAGAACACCCTTAACAAGACTAAAACTTCAGCTTTCTTTTATGAAAGATAAAGATCTATCCAAAAAAATGTCTTTAGATATAGATGAAATGGAAAAAATGCTTAATGAATATCTGCAATTTACAAGTTCATCTTATTTAGAAAAAGATGAAACTTTTGATATTTCTGAATTAATCGAAATCACAATAGATAAATATAATAATGATAAAATAACTAAAGAAATAATTCCAAGAGTTTATATGAATGGAAGAAAGAGTTTAATACAGAGATCTTTAAATAATTTAATTGATAATTCAATTAAATATGCTGAAAATATAAATTTTCATCTATCAAAAAAAGAAAGTAACATAATAATTACTATTGATGATGATGGGGTTGGTATTCCTAAAGAAGAGTTGGAGAATGTTTTCAAACCATTTTATAAAGTAGATAAAAGTAGAGGAAATTCTAAATCTAGTGTTGGTCTTGGATTATCAATTACATCTGACATAATCAAATCCCATGGAGGGAATATTTTATTAGAAAAATCTCCTTTAAACGGTCTTAGAGTTAAGATTTTTTTACCTTTATAGATTTTTTTTTTGGACTTTTTTTTTCTAATTTATCGATTTTTTTTTCTAAATTTTCGACTCTTTTAATTAATATATCTGTTTCTTCTTTGCTAGTTAATTTCATTTTAAAAATGATTTCATCTCTTTTAGATCTTAAAACATTTATGATTTCAGAGCTTAAATCTTTATAAGAAATTAGCCCTTGTTCAAATAGCTTTGATAATTTATCAATTACAAATTTTGATTTTGTCATATATTCATTTATAAAATTAATATACTTTATACGTAGTTTTTTAAAAATGTTTATTAATAATTTTGACCCAGTTGCATTTCAAATATTTTCATTAGAAATCAGATGGTATTCCTTGGCTTATATTATCGGTATTGCACTTGGTTGGCTGTATTGTAAAAAAAAATTAATCAAAGAACCTCATATTTTTCAGCTATTTGATGACTTCATAACCTATCTCATTATAGGTATGATTTTAGGGGGTCGGCTTGGATATACTTTATTTTATAATCTAAAATATTATTTAGATAACCCTATTGAAATATTGATGGTTTGGAATGGAGGAATGTCATTTCATGGTGCTTTAATTGGAATTATAATTGCATCAATATTGTTCTCAAAAAAACACAATACAAATTCGTTTATATTTTTAGACTTAGTTGCCCTATCCGCTCCAATTGGAATTTTTTTTGGTAGAATTGCCAATTTTATAAACTCAGAGCTTTATGGGAGAGCCACAGACCTTCCTTGGGCAGTTCAATTTGCTCTAATAGATAATATCAAAAGACACCCCTCTCAATTATATGAGGCTTTTTTTGAGGGAATAATTCTTTTCTTTGTACTTGGGTATTTTTTTAAAAAAGATTATTTAATAGTACCTGGAAAAATCTCTGCTTTATTCCTAATCTTTTATTCTCTATTTAGATTTTTTATAGAATATTTTAGATCTCCAGATCCTCAAATCGGTTACTTGGTTTTAAATCTAACATTAGGCCAATTGATAAGTATTCTTTTTTTCATGACTGGGGCTTATCTTTTATCCTTAAAAAAATGAAAATTAAGGATAATGGCACATTTACTTTAGATAAGTTTATAGAGGAATCTCTTTATAACAAAACATCTGGCTACTACATGAAAAAAAATCCCTTTGGCAAAAAGGGTGATTTCATAACTTCACCTAACATATCGGTATTATTTTCAGAAATGATTGCAATTTGGGTCGTTTCATTTTGGCAAAATCTAGGTTGTCCCAAAGAGTTTAATTTAATTGAATTGGGTGCTGGTAATGGTGAAATGATGAAAGTTTTAGTTAATACCTTTGATAAGTTTCCAATATTTAAAAATTCTTGTCATATTAAGATTTTAGAAAGAAGCAAATTACTCAAGAAAAAACAAAAAACTAATATCAATAAAAAAGATATTCAATGGTTAAATGATTTAAGCGAATTAGATAATTTACCATGTATCTTTTTGGCAAATGAATTTTTTGACGCCTTGCCCATTAAGCAATTCATAAAAAAAGAAAAAAAATGGTTTGAAAGACATGTCAAATTCTTCAATAAAAAATTTGAATATTTCGATGTTCCTTTTGATATGGAAAAATTTGAAAATAAAATCAAATTTAAGATTGCGAAACAGCAGAACTTTATTGAGTATTCACCACAATCAACTGAGTACTTAAAGAGTATTAATAATAAGATTAAGCATAATAATGGTGGAATTTTAATAATAGATTATGCGTATATTGATAAAAAAATGAAAAATACTCTACAAGCTGTATCGAAACATAAATATTGTGATGTGCTAGAGGGGTTTGGTGATTCTGATATTACTTATAATTTAAGTTTCAATTTAATAAATAGCATAGTTAAAGAATTAAGCTCACTTACCACAATGAATACTACACAAGGTGAGTTTTTAACAAAACTTGGTATTCTTGAAAGAGCAGAAATACTGTCCAAGAAAATGTTATTTAGTGAAAAAGCTGATATTTATTTTAGAATAAAAAGGCTTATAGATAAAAATCAAATGGGTGAATTGTTTAAAGTAATGCTAATAACAACACATAAAAATAAATTTAAATTAGGGTTTTAAACTGATTAAGTCAAAAAAACTCAGCAGATTTAAAAATTTACAGCACGCTTTCTTTAATAGAAAGGGTGGGAAATCCCTAGGTATTTTTAAGAGTTTAAATTGTGGCCCTGGGTCTTCAGATAATAAAAAAGATGTTTCAAAAAATCTTCAAATTGTTCAAAAGAAAATTAAAACTAAACTTAAAAAAATTATCTTACTTAAGCAAATTCACAGTAATAAATTCCATTTTATAGATAAAAATCTAAAACTTAAAAATTATAATTTTGAGGGAGATGCACTAATCACAAATAAAAAGGAATTTCCTATAGCTATATTAACTGCCGATTGTGCTCCAATACTAATTTATGATGAGAAAGAAAAAATGATTGCTGCAATTCATGCTGGCTGGAAAGGTGCTTTTAAAGGGATAATTAAAAAAACCTTAAATTTTATGATAAAAAAAGGCTGCGCCCCTAAAAATATTACTGCTGTTATTGGGCCATGTATTTCAGTAAAAAATTATGAAGTGAAAAAAGATTTTATTAAAAAACTCATCAAAAATGATGGAAAAAATAAAAAATTTTTTAAAAAAATAAAAAATAAAGATTTCTTTAATTTAAAGAAATATGTCCATTCTCAATTAAAAGCCTTAAATATAAAGAAAATTGATATAATCAATAAGGACACCTTTAATCCTAAAAATAATTTTTTTAGTGCTCGAAGATCTATTAGCCACAATGAGAATGATTATGGTAGAAATATTTCTGTAATTATGATTAATTGATAATATCTCATGAAATTATTAACTGGAAACAGCAATAAACCTCTCAGCAAAAATATTGCAAAATATTTAAAAACTAAGCTTGTGAATTCAAGTATAAAAAAGTTTTCTGATGGAGAAATTTATATAGAAATTAATGAGAATATTAGGGGTAATAGTATCTTTATAATTCAGTCTATTTCATCACCTGCAAATGACAACTTAATGGAATTACTACTTTGCATTGATGCTTTAAAAAGATCTTCAGCAAAAAATATTACTGCTGTCATTCCTTATTTTGGATATGCACGACAAGATCGAAAAGTAGTACCTCGAACTTCTATTTCTGCAAAACTTGTTTCTAATTTAATTACCAAAGCAGGTGCTGATAGAGTCGTTACTGTAGACCTTCATGCTGGACAAATTCAGGGCTTTTTTGACATTCCTGTAGACAACTTATTTGCTACACCAATTTTTGCAAGACATGCTAAAAAAAATATCAAAAGTAAAAATATTATTTGTGTTGCACCAGATGTTGGTGGAACTGAAAGAGCAAGAGCACTTGGTAAAATTTTAAATGTAGAACTTGCTATTGTGGACAAGAGAAGACCCAAACCAGGTCAATCCAAAGTTATGAATGTCATAGGAGATGTTAAGGGGAAAACTTGTATTATAGTTGATGACATAATTGACTCAGGTGGAACTATAGTCAACGCTGCGAAAGCTTTAAAGGATAGAGGAGCTAAAGAAGTTTATGCTTATATTACCCATGGAGTTTTAAGTGGGGAAGCAGTAGATAAAATTAAAAAATCAGTTATTAAAAAATTAGTTGTAACCGATACAATTGATAATCATGATAAAATTAAGAATGTTAAAAATATAGAAGTTTTGCCTATTTCAACCCTTATGGGTGAAGCGATTAAAAGGATCTCTAACTCAACATCTGTATCTGACTTATTTAAATAATTATCTTGAGTTATTAAGAAACTTAGGCTAAAAGCCATCTTTTTATGAATTCACTTGATGCAAATATTAGAAACACTAAGTCAAAAGGAGATGTTCGTTCTCTTAGATTGGCTGGAGATATCCCTGGCATAATTTATGGGGGACCAGAAGAAAATCAAAAAGTTACTGTATTAAAAAAAACATTAAAATCTCTAATACAAAAAGGAAGCTTCTTATCAAATATAATAACTCTTAATTTAGATGGAAAGCCTCAAAATGTTTTGCCAAGAGAAATTACTTATAATGTAATATCAGATGAGCCAACTCATATTGATTTTCTTAGAGTTGTCCCAGGTGTAAAAATTAGAATAGAAGTACCTGTAGAATTTATTAACCATGAAACTTCGCCAGGCTTAAAAAGAGGTGGAGTATTAAACATTGTTAGAAGAGAAGTAGAATTAAAATGCCCAAGTGAAAAAATACCATCTGCAATAACTATTGATTTAGATGGAGTGGACATTGGAGAAAGTTTCAAAATATCTTCAGTTAAACTAGAAGAAGGTGTTACTCCAACTATTATTGGAAGAGATTTTGTAATTGCAACATTGGCAGCGCCTACAGTTATGAAAGAGCCAGAAAAACCAGCCGAAGCTGAAGAAGCAGCAGCAACAGAAGATGGTAAAGAAGCAGCACCCGCAGCTGAAGGTGATAAAAAAGATGGTGATGAAAAAAAAGCCACTGAAGAAAAAAAATAATCAACTTATTATTGTGAAGACTCCTAGATACGATTTAAAAAAAATATGCTTTTATTTGTAGGCTTAGGAAATCCAACTCCCGATAGCGAAAATAACAGACACAATATTGGTTTCAAATTAATTGATGCTCTTAATCAAAAATTTGGTCTGTCTAAACAAAAACCAAAATTTAAAGGATTGTTAACTACGGGTAATATTGAAGATAAAAAAGTTTATGCAATAAAACCTTTAACCTTTATGAATAACTCTGGAATTTGTATAAGGGAATTAATTGAATACTTCAAAATTGATGCCGAAGATGTGATTGTCTTCCATGATGACCTTGATCTTGAGTTTGGAAAAGTAAAAGCAAAATTTGCAGGATCTAGTGCAGGACATAATGGTATCGAGTCTATCGATAAATTTATTGGTAAAGATTATTCAAGAGTAAGAATAGGAATTGGAAGACCCAAAACTAAAGCTGATGTTTCAGACCATGTATTAAAAGATTTTGATGAAGATGAAATGATACAACTAGAAAAAATTACTAAAAATATTATTGATTCAATGGCTATATTAATTGATAAAAAATTAGATTTATTCTCAAGTACTGTAAATAACAAGTAATGAGTTTTAAGTGTGGAATTGTTGGCTTACCTAATGTTGGTAAATCTACATTATTTAATGCACTTACAAATTCTAGCAAGGCACAAGCTGCTAATTTCCCTTTTTGTACGATAGAGCCAAATGTTGGTATGGTTCCTGTACCAGATGAAAGACTAGATAAATTGGTAGAAATATCAAAATCAAAAAAAAAAATTAATACCACTATTGAGTTTGTGGATATAGCCGGACTAGTAGAGGGCGCCTCTAAAGGTGAAGGCTTAGGAAATAAATTCTTATCTCATATAAGGGAAGTCGATGCAGTCATACATATGATCAGATGTTTTGACTCTGATGATATTCAAAATGTGAACCCAACTGTTGATCCAATCAGAGATTTAGAAATTATTGAAACAGAAATGATGTTGGCAGACCTTGAATCAATACAAAAAAGATTAGAAAAAAATAATAAGAAAAATGTAGATGAGGAACAATTAAAGATATTAGAAATTGCTTCTGACTGCATTAATAATTCTAAAGATATTCAAATACTTTATGAACAATTTGACAAAAAATTAATAAACCAAAGTGGTTTGTTGTCTTTAAAACCTAAAATTTTTGTATGTAACGTTGATGAAGCAAGTGTTCAAAATGGAAATAAATACACACAAGCTTTTATTGATAAATTTGGTGAAAAAAATACTTTAATAGTTTCAGCTGATATTGAGAACCAAATAAATCAATTAGAAAATGAAGAAAAAGAAAATTATATGGAGATGATTGGATTAAAAAGAACTGGCTTAAATATGTTAATTCAAAAGGGTTATAATATTTTAGAGCTAGACACTTACTTTACATCTGGACCTGAAGAAACTAGAGCCTGGACTATTCAAAAAAATTGCACTGCACCAAAAGCAGCTGGTGAAATACATACTGATTTTGAAAAAGGTTTTATAAGAGCTGAAACGATTGCATATGAAGACTTCATAGCAAATCAAGGTTGGGTGAATTCTAAAACTAATGGAAAAATGAGACTTGAAGGGAAAGATTATATTGTCAAAGATGGCGATATATTAAACTTCAGATTCAATACGTGACCAAATTTTCTTCATACTAAAATAAACTAAAATAGTTAAAATAATTAAATACAAAATAGCTCTAAAGCCCATTTTATGTCTTGCTTCTAAATGTGGTTCTGCAGCCCACATTAAAAATGTCGTTACATCTTTGGCCATTTGCTCTTTTGAGGCAGTAGTGCCATCACTATATTCAACTAAACCATCAGATAGTGGCTCTGACATTTTAATATTATTTCCATACATGTATTTATTATAATAAACTCCATCCTCTAGAGTTACTCCAATGGGTGGATCTTCATAACCTAAAAGTACAGAATAAATATAGTCTACCCCGCCACTTCTAGCTTTTGCTAATACGGACATATCTGGTGGATAAGCTCCTCCATTTGCTGCTTGTGCTGCTTTTACATTTGCGAAAGGCATGACAAATTTATCAGATAATTTTGCTGGTCTGACAAACATTTCTCCATCACTATTTGGTCCATCAGTAACTTCAAAACCTGCCGCAATAGCTTTTGCCTGATCTTTAGTAAATTCTGGTCCGCCAGGTTCAAATAGGTTTCTATAACTTACATATTTCATTGAATGGCACGATGCACAAACCTCCGTATAAACCTGGTACCCTCTTTGAAGTGAACCCCTGTCAAATTTACCAAAAAGACCTTTGAAACTCCAATCTGTTTTTAAAAGATCAACTTTTTCTGCAGAATTAACTGTAAGAGTTCCTGCTAATAAAAAAATAATTGAATAACTAATTTTTAAAATATTTTTCACTGAATTAATTTAAACTTTCTTTTTTTTTAACTGCTGATGCCATTGGCATCCCTCCAAGTACTGGTTCTGTAATACTTAAAGGTAAAGGTATAGTTTTTTCTTTAAATCCTAATACTGGTAAGATTATTAAAAAATGAATAAAGTAGTAAGCTGTTGCAACCCTAGCAATCAATAAATATAAGCCCTCTGCTGGCATTGCACCGACATAACCAAGCACTAATACATCCACCACTAGTATCCAATAAAATTGCTTGTAAAGAGGTCTAAATACTGCTGATCTAATTTTTGAAGTATCTAACCAAGGCAGTGCGGCTAAAATTAAAATTGCTGATAACATTGCAACTACACCCATTAATTTATCTGGAACTGATCTTAAGATTGCATAAAAAGGAAGTAGATACCATTCAGGAACAATATGAGCTGGTGTCACCATTGGATTTGCTTCTATATAATTATCCGCATGTCCCAGAATATTTGGTGAATAAAAAACAAAAAATGCAAAAACAATCACAAACATTAATAATGCAAAAGCATCCTTGATCACAATATATGGATGGAATGGCACCGTATCCTTAGAGGGTTTTTTAACATCAATTCCCACTGGATTATTATTCCCAGGAATGTGTAAAGCCCAAATATGAAGAACTACTAATCCTAAAATTAAAAATGGAATTAAGTAATGAAGTGTAAAGAACCTTGTTAAAGTTGGATTATCTACAGAATAACCACCCCACAACCAATTTACTATTCCTTCTCCCACTAAAGGTATTGCACTAAAAAGATTTGTTATAACTGTTGCTCCCCAAAAACTCATCTGGCCCCATGGCAAAACATATCCCATAAAGGCTGCTGCCATCATTAAAAGATAAATTATTATTCCAATAATCCAAATTATTTCTCTTGGAGATTTATAAGATCCATAAAATAACGATCTGAATATATGAATATATACTGCTAAAAAAAACATCGATGCACCATTTGCATGAATGTATCTTATAAGCCATCCATAGTTTACATCTCTCATAATATGCTCAACGCTTTCAAAAGCTAAGTCGGCATGAGCAATATAATGCATTGCTAAAGTTAAACCCGTTACGATTTGTGTAATTAAGCAAAAAGTTAATATTCCCCCAAAAGTCCACCAGTAATTTAAATTTTTGGGTGTTGGATAGTCTGTTAAATGACTAGCAAGTGACAAAAGTGGAAGTCTGTCATTAAACCATTTTCCAAATTTTGATGCAGGAACGTACTCGTGATCACTCATAATTATTGATTATCCAATTTTAATTGTGTTACTATTAACAAATTCATATTTAGGAACTTCCATATTTAATGGAGCTGGACCTTTTCTAATTCTTCCAGATGTATCGTAGTGTGATCCATGGCATGGACAAAACCATCCATTATAGTCACCTTTATCATTTAAGGGTACACAACCTAAATGCGTACAAACACCAACCATTACTAACCACTCAGGATTTTTAGCTCTATCTTCATCTTTTTCAGGGTCTTTTAAATCTTCCATCTTAACAGCTTTTGCTTCAGCTATTTCATCAGGTGTTCTTCTTTTAATAAAAACTGGTTTTCCTCTCCAAAGCACAGTGATTGATTTACCCGACTGAACTGCGCTAATATCAACTTCTGTGCTAGCTAATGCTTTAACAGAGGCATCTGGGTTCATTTGATCAACTAAAGGCCAAACAACAGCTCCTACCCCAACAGCTCCTACAGCATATGAAGCGGTAAATAAAAATTCTCTTCTTTCAGGTTTTTTTTCAGACATCTTTTATTTTTTGTATATTGTTATCTAATATATGACTTCTTATAAGAAAAAAGTTTTTTTTCCACTGAAACAATGACACATAAAACATGAATTTAAGACCTAAAATAGCCTTATATGAACCTGATATTCCTCAAAATACAGCAGCTATTATTAGAATATGTGCATGCCTAGGTGCTGATTTAGAGATAATTGAACCATGTGGTTTTTTATTCAGCGATAAAAGATTTAAAAGAGTTGTGATGGATTATATGGATGAAAAAATGATAAAATTTTATCAAAGTTCAGAGGAGTTTTTTAAATCAAAAAAGAATGAGAGGGTAATATTGTTAACAACTAAATCGGCAGACTCTTATACTGCCTTCAAATTTAAGAGTAATGATACGCTATTATTTGGAAGAGAAAGTGCTGGTGTGCCAGATCATGTTCATAATTCTATTAAGTATAGGTTGAAAATACCCATGATGGACAATAAAAGATCTTTAAATTTAGCCTCATCAGTTGCTATAATTCTTTCAGAAAATTTAAGACAAACTAACTTTAACAAATAATGGATAAAGAAATTAAAAAAAAACTCGCCTCTAATTGGTTTAAGTTACTGCAGAACACAATTTGTAACGATATTGAAAAACTAGAAGGTAAAAAATTCAAATTTAAATCTAAAACTTGGAATAGAAATGAAATTAAAGAGGAAGGTGGTGGAGAGTTTAGAATTTTAAAAAATGGTAAAATTTTTGAAAAAGTTGGTGTAAATTTTTCAGAAGTGCATGGAAAGTTTTCAAAAGAAATGAGTAAAAAAATTTCAGGTGCCTCTAAAGATCAAAATTTTTGGGCATCTGGAATTTCTATTGTAATGCATATGAGAAATCCTCATATTCCAGCAATTCACTTTAACACAAGGTTTATCTATACAACGCATGGATGGTTTGGTGGTGGTATGGATGTAACACCTTGTATTCAAGATCTTAAAGAAAAAAGCTTCCTTCATAGTGAATTAAAAAAAATGTGTGATCGACATGATAAAAAGTTCTATAAAAAATATAAAAAGTGGTGTGATGAATATTTTTATTTACCACATAGAAAAGAAACAAGAGGAATTGGTGGTATTTTTTTTGATTACAAAAAAAATGATTGGGAGAAAGATTTTAAATTTGTAACAGATCTTGGAGTTACCTTTCAAATGTTATTTAACTCAATAATACAATTGAAACACAAAAAGAAATGGACTGTAAAACAAAAGGAGATACAATATATTAAAAGAGGTAGATATGCTGAGTTTAACTTACTATACGATAGAGGCACAAAATTTGGTTTACAAACAGGTGGTAATGTTGAGGGAATATTAATGTCTTTGCCTCCAATAGCAAAATGGAATTAAAATGGAAAAAGAACCAATAACAGCTGCTGGACTTGAAGTTTTAAAAGAAGAGCTAATTTTTTTAAAAGAGAAAAAACGTCCACAGATAGTAGCTGCAATATCTGAAGCAAGATCGCATGGAGATCTGAAAGAGAATGCTGAATACCATGCTGCAAAAGAAGAACAATCACATAATGAAGGAAGAATAGTTCAGATTAATGATAATATCGCAAGAGCAAATGTAATCGACGTAACCAAAATGAGTAATGATGGAAAAGTTATTTTTGGCTCAACTGTAGATTTAAAAAATTTAGATACTGAAGAAAAAATTACCTATAAAATAGTTGGAAAAGATGAGGCTGACCTTCAAAAAAAACTGATATTTTTTCAATCACCAATAGGTAGAGGCTTAATTGGAAAAAACAAAAACGATTTAGTTGAAATTAAAACTCCAGCAGGTGTAAAAAACTTTGAAATTAAAGGTGTAAGGTATGTTTAATTACTAACTATTTTTTGAACTTCTTTATCTGAAATTTTAAAATCGTTGCTAGTCCAGACTTCTTCTATTGCTTTTAACTTCTGCCCCAGTTCTCTTCCCTCAGGAACTTGATATTTTTCCATCAAGGTACTAGCCTTAAATGGCATGACAGGCATTTCTTTTTTTTTAAAAATTTCAATTAATTTAATTAACTTATTGTCTACTTTTTTGGATTTAAAAATTTTAAAATAAAGAACATCTAATAATGCCTCTCTACCATTAAAATAAAAAACTTTATTCAAATTTTTTTCTGAAAAAGCTGGGCTAGTATTTTTTTCTAAATTAAACTTATTTAAAAATATAAGTCTTTTTTGATTTTTTTTAGATAAATTAAATTTATAAATAAAATAATCTACATTATCAGTTCCATCAATAATCATTAAAGATAATAAGAAAATAAAATCTACTTTAGAAAAGTTTTTTTTTGCAAAACTATTCATTTTATTAAATAGAGAAATGTTTTTAATTTGTGGAAAAATAAGATTTATAATCTCTAAACAATCCTTATCCTTGGTTAACTTTAGAAAACCATCTGATTTTAATAATTTTTGAAATTCATCTATTAATCTTTCTGAAGAAATACTTGAAACGCCACTTAGGTTTTTTTTAATTGCTTTAATAACTTTTGGATCATGACTATGTTTGGAATAACTAAGATAAAATCTAACATATCTTAACACTCTTAAATAATCTTCTTTAATTCTTGTTTCTACATTTCCAATAAAATTAATTTTTCCATTTTCTAAATCTTTTTTTCCATCAAATGGATCAAATAAACTTCCTTCAATATCTGCATAAATAGAATTGATAGTAAAATCTCTTCTAGAAGCATCATCTTTCCAGCTATCAGAAAACTCTACCTTTGCGTGTCGTCCATCTGTATCAACGTCTTTTCTTAGTGATGTGATCTCAAACTTTATGTCATTAATTAATGCTGTAATTGTTCCGTGTTCTATTCCACTCTCGTAATATTTTATGTCTTTTTTAGTAAGAGCCTCGCATAGCTCTTTTGGATTTAAATTTACTGCCAAATCTATGTCGTCATATCTTTCTTTATTGATAATTTTTCTTACACATCCCCCAACATACCTAATTTCACTATTGGTAGAGTATGAATGAATTGCTTCAAATATTTTTGAAACCTCTGTTTCTTTTTTAATATGCTTGAAGCCTAAATTTATGTGATTAAGGTTTTGAGATCTAAAAAAAATTTTATCTAATAAGTTGTTCATATGTGGCTGGCCCACAAGGATTCGAACCTCGGATCTCTGTACCAAAAACAGATGTGATACCACTTCACCATGGGCCAATATTAATTTCATATATCACAAAAAAAAAAAATTATATAGTTTTTGATTCAATACACCAATGCCTAGTAAATTTTCGTTTATATTGACTGTACGCTTTTTTGCAGGCCTTTTTGGAATGAAAATAAGCCACTATTGAGGATCCTGATCCAGACATTCTAACAAATAGAACATTAGATAAACCACTTAGGTAGGATTTAATTCTTTTAAGTTCTGGATATTTATTTAACGCAACTTTTTCAAGGTCATTGTCTAAATTTTTTAAATATTTTGCTTCAAATAATTTCAGTTTAGGGGGATTGAATTCGGGTTTGGAAAAAGAATTAACTTTTGAATAAATATATTTTGTAGAACATCCAAAGTTAGGTTTTGTAACCAATATATAAAATTTGATTTTATTTTTATATTTTTTGATATCTCCATTAGATAAAAGAATAGCAGATGACGGTTTTACACCTAAAATAACATCTGATCCTATTTCATTACTTATTTTTTTTAACTCATCTTTTTTTATTTTAATTATTTTTTTTTCGATAAAGAAATTTAATAAGCTAGCAGCGTTCATGGACCCACCTCCCATTCCTGCTTTTTGAGGGATATTTTTTATAACTTTAATTTCAAATTTTTTATTATTTAAAAGTTTTTTGTTATCTAAAATTTTTAACAATTTTGAAATGGTGTTAATTTTACTGATGTTTTTAGAAAACTTTCCAGAAAAATTAATTTTATGCTGTTTTGTGTTGCTTTCTCTTAGTGTGATTGAGTCATGTAAATCAATAAAAGAAATTAAACTTTCAATATTATGAAGCTTTGATTTTTTTCCAGTAACGTTTAGAGCTAAATTTATCTTCGCATAAGACTTTATCTTAAAACTATTCATAATTTAGGAATTTTTTAATCCCACTATTAACTTATTTTTAATAGTTTCTTTCATGGCATCTTCTGTCTCATCTAAATTTAAAACAGATTGCCAAAAATATCTTGCTTGAATTTTTCTATCCAGCTGCCAAAGAATATCACCGTAATGATCGTTAACTATTGGATCTTGTGGCATTAATTCAACTGCTCTTTTAAGAAAATTTTCTGCCTTCTCATATTCATCAACTAAGTAATATGCCCAACCGATTGAATCAATAATATATGGATCGTTACTTCTTGCAGCATAAGCTTTTTCAAGCATTTTAAGAGCAGTATCAATTTTATGTTCTCTTTCCAGCCACGAATAAGCTAAATAATTCAAAACATAAGCATCATCTGGATTTGCTTCAAGAGATTTCAATAAGTCTTTATCTGCTTTTATATAATCTCCAGATCTCTCATAACTTCCTCCGCGCCTATATAATATTTCAGCGTATAAGTCGGAATTAACGTCTATTTTTAAAAGTATTTGATCGTAAAAACTTATCGCTTCAATATATCTTTTTGCATTTTTATGCATATTTGCAATATCAAATAAAAATTTGATATTTGGGTTTTTAATTTCTTTAAATTTTTTATTGATAAAATTTAGAGATGTTTCTTGATCAGACTTTTTTAAAATAATTTGAGACTCTTTTTTTAACTTAAACCAATAATAAAATTCATGCTTTTTATCAAATATTTTGAGAGTTTTTAATGTATTGGAATAATCATCATTCAAATAATAATTTTCAGCTAATAGAGACAAATTGAAAATAAATTTAGGATTTAAATAGTTTGCTATGTTTAAGTAAAAATTTGATTTCTCATAATCATTCTGAGATGAATAGAGATTTGCTATTAGAAAAAATAGCTCACTAACAATGTCATTTGAATTAGTGCATAAGAAAATATCTTGAAAATTACCTAAGTTTTTATCTTCTATCCATTTTTTACCTTGAGAAATTAATACTGATGAATTTAAATAATCAAAATTATTAGTAACTTTTTTTGCCTTATCATAATTATCATTCTCGATTAAATAACTGCTCAAAAAAAATACATACCTTGAATAATCAGCATCGTTTTGTGAATTAATTAATGTATTAAAATATCTCTCAGTATCTTTATCATTTAAATAACATCGTTGAAAAACTTCGTTAATAAGTGAAAAATTTCCAAATGTTTTTTTTTGCTTCATTGATTTTTTTTCTTCAAAAACTGACAAATATTGTTTGAAGGTTTCTGCAATGATTAGGGAAAGCCTATCATTGTTAATAAATTCATATGATCTATCGATATAAACTTTACTTTTTTTAAAGTTTTTTTTCTTTAAACTATCAACTGCCAGTAACAGATTAGCCTGAAAAAAGTTAGAGTTGTTTTTTGTTGAGCTTTGTTTAACTTGATTAATTGCTTTCTTAACTTTGCTATCAAGGACTAATGAAAATACATACCTCTCAAGATAGGCGTCATGCTGTTTTATTAATATTTTTGATGAATTAAAAAATTTTAAAGCTTCCGTATTATCTAGATTTTCATAAGCTACAATTCCTGAAAAATAATTAGACAAATACCTCGCATTAAAATCATTTAAACTGGTATTTTTTGAGTATAATGGATTCTGATAAAGTAATAATATTAAAAATAATTTAAAAAACTTTACCAACATTTGACCATTCTATGTCTAAAAAAGTAATAAATCAAAATACGAATTATGACTCTGAGTTTTTAAACTCTACTGGATCTGACTTTATTTTTGATGAAAACCCAATCAATAGACTAAAAAATACTAGTAATGATTTAAAAAAAGATCTGAGTATTCAAAAAATAGATAAAGTTAAAGAGCTTGCGGATCTTAAAGAGCAAATAAACTCAATTAGCGATTGTAACTTAAAAAATAATTCAAAAAAGATGGTTCTAGGAGATGGAAATATTAATAGCCCAATAATGATAATTGGTGAAGCCCCAGACGTTGAAGAAGATAATACCGGATTAACTTTTATGGGTGAAGTAGGAGATCTTTTAAAAAAAATGCTAATTGCAATAAACATTAAAAAACAAAATATTTACACAACATATGCTGTAAACTTTAGGCCTCCTGAAGATCGAAAGCCAACCTCTACAGAAATTAAAAGATATTCTCAATTTTTACAAAAACATATTTCAATAATAAATCCTAAAATAATAATTCTTATGGGTAGTACTGCTATGGAATCCTTAACTGGTTTAAATAGTAAAATTTCTATTGAGAGAGGAAAATGGAAAGAAGTAATTGTAAAGAATACAAGTTACAACGTTATCATAACTTTTAACCCCTCTTATCTTTTAAGAGCTCCTGAAAATAAAAAACATTCATGGGATGACCTAAAAAAGATTAAACAAAAAATCTTAGAACTAAAACTAACTGTTTAATGAAAATCTTAGCTGGTGTTGATGAAGTTGGTAGAGGAAGCTTAATCGGACCTGTTTATGCAGCAGCTGTCATATTAAATAATTCTATTAATAAAAAATTATTAAAAGATTCAAAAACTTTAACAAAAGACAAAAGAGAAGAGCTTGAAAAATATATTAAAAAAAATTCTATATGGGCTATAGGTCAGGCGTCAACTAAAGAAATTGAAAAAATTAATATATTGCATGCAAGTTTACTTGCAATGAAAAGAGCTATTCTTAAGTTAAAAACAAAACCTTCACTTGTTTTAATTGATGGCAACAAACTGCCTGACCTAAAAAACTATAAATTAGAATATATAATTAAAGGAGATCAAAAAATTCCAAGCATTTCTGCTGCATCAATTATTGCAAAAGTTAGTAGAGATAAATTTATTACAAAACTTTCAAAAGAATTTAATAATTATGGATGGGATACAAACTCTGGTTATGGAACCAAAGAACATTTAAAAGCTATTAAGAAATTTGGTATTACCAAATATCATCGCAAAACATTTTCACCTATTAGTGATCTTCTATAAATATCAATAATAACAACACAAGATCTGGTTGTTTAAGAAATAATAAACACAAATTGAATCCATTTAATTCAATCACAGGTTGACCGTGGAATCCGTTTGGAGTCTAATTGTTTTATAGAAAATGGAAAATAATTATAAAAATAAGATTATTAATGGTGACAGTCTCGAGGAATTAAAAAAAATTCCAAGCGAAACCTTTGATCTTGTTTTTGCTGATCCACCATACAATTTACAATTAAAAAATTCTCTTACAAGACCAGACAGAAGCAAAGTCAGTGCTGTTAATGATAAATGGGATCAGTTTGAAAGCTTTAAAAAATATGACGACTTTACAATAGCTTGGCTTTCAGAATGTAGAAGGATATTAAAAAAAGATGGAGCTATTTGGGTTATAGGAAGTTACCATAATATTTTTAGAGTAGGAACTGCAATACAGAACTTAGGTTTTTGGATTTTAAATGATGTTATCTGGAATAAGAATAACCCAATGCCTAATTTTAGAGGAACAAGGTTTACTAATGCTCATGAAACTTTAATTTGGGCGTCCAAAAGTGAGAAGTCAAAATATACTTTTAATTATCAATCTTTAAAATGCCTAAATGATGATCTTCAAATGAGATCTGATTGGAAATTACCTATTTGCAATGGAGCTGAAAGATTAAAGAAAAATGGTAAAAAAGTTCACTCTACTCAAAAACCTGAATCTTTATTACATAGAGTTTTACTATCTTCTTCAAACAAAAATGATCTAATTTTAGATCCATTTTTAGGGTCTGGAACCACTGCAACAGTTGCAAAAAAACTAGGTAGAAATTATTACGGTATAGAGAAAGAAAAAAAATATTTTAAGGCAGCTGAACAAAGACTAAAAAATACGAAACCTATTGAAGATGATTTTTTAGACACTCTTAAAAATAATAGGTCTAAACCAAGAATACCTTTTGGATCATTAGTAGAGCTTGGAATAATAAAACCTGGAACAAGTATTTTTGATAATAAAAAAAAAATTATAGCAAAAATTATGGCTGATGGAAGTATCAAGCATAATCAGGCTGAAGGATCTATTCACAAGGTAGCAGCAACCATTCTTGGAACAGAAAGCTGTAACGGCTGGACTTATTGGCATTGCAATGTAAATGGTATTAGTGTTCCAATAGATATTTTAAGACAAAGATTAATTTCTAATAGTTAATTCTTATAAATCTTACCTACATAACTATTAATAAATCTATTATTTTTAACTAAATACCTCATTAGTAAATTTCTAATAAAAATCATTAATGGATTGGAAAAGTGAAAGACAAAGTAATTAAATTTTGATTTTCTATCAATCATCTTTGTTCTTTTAATTCTTTCTTTATTGAAATGATCATTTCCATTTTCAAAATTTTTATATAGTTCGTGAGCAACCTCAATTGATTGAGATGCACCTTGAGCAAAAGTTGGTGGAAAAGTAAAAAAAGCGTCTCCAATGATATAAGTATTTTTATTTTTAGGCTGAAATATTTCTGTGCTCACGAATACTGGAAAGCACTTAATATCTCTTAAATTTTCGACGATATTACGACCTACTTGTTTTGATATTTCAAATAAAGTGGATGAAACGAACTCGTCGTTATTAAATAAACTGTAATTAGCTAATTCATTACTATTTAGTTTTTTCCTAAGAATGGCAATGAAGTTAAACTGACCATTTTGGTTAACTGGGTACACTACTGAGTGCAAATTAGACCCTAAAAATAAAGATATGCTATTATGATCAATATTCCAAAGGTCATTTTGATCAATATTTCCCCTTACAGCAATTGAGTTAAAATAACTTGGTTTGATTTCCTTATTGGCAATTAATGATCTAGTTTTTGAAAATGCTCCATCAGATATAATTAAATAATCACATTCTATTGATGACTTGTCTTCAAAAATTACTTTAGTAATTTCTGACTCACTTTGAACCTCAATAACTTTTTTATTAAAATTTATTAAATTACTTGGAATTTTATTTCTTAAGAAATCTATTAATGTAAACCTTTGTAAAGTCGTATACTTATCTTCATAGCTATTAAAGGCTGATATATCTAAATCGCATATTTTACTTTTATTTTTTAAAGAATAAAAATTAACTTTATTTGGAAAAAACTTTTCCTCAAAATTAATATTTTGAAAGCCAATCTTATTTAATAATTTAACACTATTAACGGAAAGCTGAATACCATATCCTTTTTCTAAATTTACAGAGTTATTCTTTTCATAAATAGAGACCTCATAATTAGAGTTTAGTCTCAATAAACTCGCCATATATAAACCTGAAATTCCTCCACCTATTATTGCAACCTTTTTCATAAATTATGTTTAACAGATGCAAATATTTTTTTTGTAAATGTTGGTATCATGTAATTTTCTAATTTTGTTTTTTCAATCCACATACCATTTTTAGGTTTATTTTTAATATATGAAAAATCTATTGATATATTCATATTCATATTTGACATTTTAACATTCAATTTTTTGCTAGATTTTAGCAAAGAGTCTGATTGGGTTATCTCTTTCATTGGAAAAATAAGTAAATTTTTTAAAAATTTAAATTTATCATTTTTTATTAATAAAAGCTGATTATTATTTTTATATAAAGTTGCCAGATAAAATTTATCTATAATTTTTTTATCTTTTTTCTTAATTTCAAAATCTTTTCTTTTAAAAGATAGGCAATTTTTAGTTATTGGACATTTATAACAGTATGGATTTTTTGGTTTACACAATAGCGCTCCTATTTCCATTAGGGCTTGAGCATAATCACTTGATCTTGACGTTTTGCCAAAAATTTTTTTTTGCTTATGAAGGTTTTCTTTTTTAATTTCCTCTTCTGTTTTTAAGTTTAAAATACGCTTTAAGACTCTCTCTATATTTCCATCTAATGGAATTATTTGCTGATTAAATGCAATAGCTGATACAGCACTTGCAGTATAATCTCCAACTCCAGGAAGTTTTTTAAGTTCTTCAAAATTATTTGGAAGTCTTCCACTGTAATTATCAATAATCATTTTTGCACTTTTTTTTAAATTTTTTGCTCTTGAGTAATAACCAAGACCTTGCCAATGTTTTAGAAGTTTAGCCTCACTCACTTTTGCAAGAGATTGAAGGTTAGGAATATCTTTTAAAAAATTATTAAAATATGGAATGACCGTTTTAACCTGAGTTTGTTGAAGCATAAATTCACTTACAAGAGTGAAGTACTCTTTTTTCTTTGCAGAACATCTGGCTCTCCACGGTAGAGATCTTTTATTATTATCGTACCAATTAAGAATTTTTTTTGTTATCATTGTTTTAAACTAATATGTCTTTTAAAAATAATATTAAGCAGGGAAATAGAAGCTTTCAAGGATTAAGATCCTTTAAAGACACTTTGCCAAAAAATATTAAAAGAATAATCAAAAAAAAGGGTCATGTATTTTCTGAAACACTTAATAACTGGAAGTACATAGTTGGAGACGATCTTTTTCAAATATGTTATCCAAAATCCTTTAAAAATTCCAATAAATTTGGAGTAAGCACTCTTCAAATAATGGCTAAGAGAGGACACGAAATTGATTTAGAATATTCAAAAAAAATAATAATAGATAAAATGAATAGTTTCTTCGGCTATGCTGTTGTTGAAAAATTGAAATTTATAAGTTTTGATGATGTTCAAACAAAATTCAAAAAATTAGATACCAATGAAAACTATGTGACAAATATTAAGTATGCAGATAGAATTAATAGTATTAAAAATGATAAAATTAAAAAATCATTACTTGAATTAACAAAACTATTTAAACAACGATGAAAAAATTAACCTCAGCATTATTTATAATATTAATAATCTTCTCTGCTAAAGCGTTTGCTGTAGATAATGAATTAATCAAAAGAATTACAGAGGGTGAAGAAAGTGCTAAAATAACAATAATTGCTTATGAGTCATTAACTTGTGGTCACTGTGCAAATTTTCATAAAGATGTGTATCCAGAACTTAAGAAAGACTTCATTGACAAAGGGTTGGTAAGAATTGAATTTAGACATTTTCCATTAGACTTAGCCGCATTTAATGCGTCAAAAATTGCGCAATGTAATAACGATGGTAATTCAAATATTTTGAATATTTTGTACTCTGGCCAAAAAAAATGGGCTAGAGGAAAAACACCAGATGAGGCAACAGGTTATTTAAAAAAATTCTTAGAAAGTGAAAATGTGAATGTAAATTTTGAAAAATGCCTAAGCGATAAGGCTGTAGAAGATTACGTTTTAAATGATCGAATCGATGGGGTAAAAAAATTTGAAGTTAATGCTACTCCTACGATAATAATTAATGATAAAAAGTTTGATAAAGCCTTAAATTATAAGAATTTAAAAAAATATCTGGAAAAACTGATATAAGTTAGTCCATGGAGTTTAAAAAAATCCAATTAAATGGATTTAAATCATTTGCTGAGAAAACTAATTTTTTAATCGAAGATGGGCTAACAGGAATAGTTGGACCTAACGGTTGTGGAAAATCAAACATTGTAGAGTCTTTAAGATGGGCTATGGGAGAAACCTCAGCAAAAAGTATGAGGGGTTCTGGAATGGAAGATGTTATTTTTAACGGAACATCAAACAAAGCTTCAAAAAATATAGCTGAAGTTTCAATCATTGTAGATAATGCAAGTCATGAAGGACCCTTACAATATAAAGACATAGATCAAATCGAAGTTAGAAGAAAAATTGAAAAAGATAAAGGTTCTAAATTTTATATAAACGATAAAGAAGTTAGAGCTAGAGATGCACAAATGTTTTTTGCAGATTTATCTACAGGTGCTCATTCGCCATCAATGATAAGCCAAGGACGTATTGGTGCCTTAGTAACTGCTAAACCTACAGATAGACGTGCAATTTTAGAAGAGGCTGCTAACATTTCAGGATTACATGTCAGAAGGCATGAGGCTGAACTTAGATTAAATGCTGCAGAGGCTAATTTAAAAAGAGCAGATGAATTAAGAAGGCAGCAAGAAAAACAGTTAGCCAACCTTCAGAAGCAAGCGGAAGAAGCCACTAAATACAAAATTATATCTGAAGAAATAAAAAAAATTGAAGCAGGGTTATACTATTTAAAATTATTAGACATTGATAATGAAATTAGAATAGAAAATGAAATCAATAATGAAGCTGAGGGAGAAGTTAATAACTTCAATCAACAGATTTCTCAATTTGAAATTTTAATTAAAACTGAAACAGATAAAGTTTCTCCATTAAGAGAAAAAAATATTGAAAATCTTTCAAGAATTCAAAGATTAAATTTAGAACTACAAAATTTAGATGAAGAGAATGTAAGAACGCAAGGTGAGATAGAAAATTTCAAAAATTCATTAAAAACCATTGAAGAAGATATTGATAGAGAAAAAGGGATCGTAATAGATGCAAACTCAAACGAAAAAAGATTAAAAGAAGAGAAAAGTGAGTTAATAGAAATAGACTCTAAATATTTTGAAACTGAAAAATTATCAAATGAAGATCTCGAAGAAGCCAAAAAGCAACTTAATGAAGAGCAAAAAGCTGTAGATGAAATTATTGAAATGTTTGCAAATGGCAACATAAATATCAGTATTGACCCAATTAAAGGTGTTATTAACACAATCGAAAAAATCAAAGAGTTAATAAACAATAATGAAGCTAACCAAGCTCTTACGTTGCTGGATAGAACTAAAATGGAATTAAATAATTTCTTAAGTAATTTAGCCAATGATGAAAGTAAAAGTAAACTAACTGACATCAATGAAAAAAATGACAATATAAAATTACTTCAAGAAAAATATGCAGATAGCTTTAGCAAAAACCAATCTATTAAAAAAGAATCTATAAAAAGAAATGAAAGAATTAAAGCTATTGAAACTGAAGTTGAGAGTTGGAAGAGCTTACTTTCAAACTCTCAGAAAATGGTAACAGAATTAACTGAAAGAAAAAATAAGTTGTTATCACAATTAAATGAACGTGACCAACAACCTAAAGTTCAAGCAGAGAAAAAGGGTCAGACTACTGAAGGTTTAAGAATTTCACAAGATGAAAAGATTGAGAATGAAAAGATAATTGAAGAAACGGATAAAAAGATTAACTCTTTAAGGCTTGAATTAAACGATGTTCAAGAAAGATCTATTCAAATAAGAGAAAGAAAAGCAAGTTCAGGTGCAACTGTCGAAGGATTAAAAAAACGTAAAGATGACTTGTTAGAAAGAGTTATTTCTGAACTTAACCTTGAAGAAAATGATATCCTTGAAAATTCTAATTTAAATGGTGTTGAGGAACTACCAGACTCGGTAGCTCAAGAAGATGCCTTAGATGAAAAAAAGAAAGACAGAGAAAAGCTTGGTTCAGTTAATTTGAGGGCTGATGAAGAAACAAATAAATATGAAGTTGAAATTAAAAAAATGGAACAGGATAGGGAAGATCTTGTATCCGCAATCATTAAATTAAAAGAAAGTATTAATGAATTAAACCAAAAAGGAAGAGAGAGGCTTTTAGAGGCTTTTGAAAAAGTTAATAGAAAGTTTAACGAAGTTTACACAAAATTATTTAATGGAGGAAATGCAAAATTAGAATTAGTTGATTCTGACGACCCACTTGAAGCTGGTTTGGAAATGCTGGTAAGTCCTCCAGGTAAAAGACTTCAATCTATAACTTTACTATCTGGTGGTGAACAAGCTTTGACCGCCTTATCACTTATCTTTGCTGTGTTCCTTACTAACCCATCTCCAATCTGTGTGTTGGATGAAGTTGATGCTCCACTAGATGATGCTAACGTAACAAGATTCTGCGGTCTGCTAGATGACCTAACAAAAATAACTAACACTAAATTTATTATTGTTACTCACCATGCTCTTACAATGTCTAAAATGAATAGACTTTATGGAGTAACTATGCCTGAAAAAGGTATTAGTCAGTTAGTAGCTGTTGATTTACAAAAAGCTGAGAGTATGGTTGCTTAATAAATAAATGCCAAAAGATTCGCTTAAAACTCGCCTAGAGATTGCAAAATCTAAAATTGCTGAAAAAAACCTTTATAAAGATAAGGAACCACCCTCTTCTATTGGGACTGCCTTTAAATTAAGTACAGAATTAGTGTCTGCGGTAGTAGTTGGGACAATTATAGGGTTTATTTTAGACACGACCTTTGGTACTAAGCCTTGGTTAATATTAATATTTTTTTTTGTAGGTGTGGTTGCTGGTATCATAAACGTATTCAGATCTGCAAAAAATATGCAAGAATAGATTTAAAAAATTATGGCAACAAATCCAATGCACCAATTCGAAGTTTATAGAATTGGACCAGAAATAAAATTAGGTGCAATAGATATATCATTTACGAATGCAAGTTTGTTTATGGTCATTAGCTCTTTAGCGATACTATTAATTTTTAATCTAGGATCAAAAAAAAACTCATTACTCCCTAATAAGGTTCAACTTCTAGCAGAGTTAAGTTACAGCTTTGTTTCTAAAATGATTAGCGATACAGCTGGATCTAAAGCAAAACCATATTTTGCATTTATTTTTTCTTTATTTATGTTTGTACTGTTCTGCAACATGTTTGGTATGATCCCTTATGCATTTACCGTCACTAGCCATATCATTGTCACTTTTATTTTAGCTTCATTTATTTTTATTGGGGTAACAATAATTGGTTTTATGAAACATGGTTTGGGCTATTTAAAATTATTTGTACCAAGTGGAGTGCCAGCAGTTCTTCTGCCACTAATAGTTGTTATAGAGATTATTTCTTATTTAAGTAGACCCGTAAGCCTTTCTGTTCGTTTGTTTGCTAACATGATGGCTGGTCATACTATGATGAAAGTTTTCGGTGGCTTTGTAATAAGCCTCGGGATAGTTGGTGGATGGCTTCCACTGAGTTTTTCGGTTGCACTAACTGGTTTGGAAATACTGGTTGCTTTTCTTCAAGCATATGTTTTTGCAATCTTAACCTGCATCTATTTAAACGATGCATTAAATTTACACCATTAACTAACATAAGGAGGATATAATGGAATTAGAAGCAGCAAAAATGATCGGAGCAGGACTAGCAGCGATAGCTCTAGCCGGTGCCGGTGTTGGAATTGGAATTATCTTTGGTAATTACCTTTCTGGCGCAATGAGAAACCCATCCGCAGCACAGAAACAATTTCCTAATCTTTTATTAGGATTTGCTTTAGCTGAGGCTACTGGTCTATTTGGATTAGTTGTTGCGTTAATTATTTTATTTGCATTTTAAATTTAATGATTAAAAAAATATTTTTTCAGTCGATATTTTTAAGCTTCCTATTTTCTATGGAAGCTTTTGCAGCTGAAAGTGGAGGTATGCCTCAATTAAATCCTGAGTTCTGGATTTCTCAAATTTTTTGGCTAACTATAACTTTTGGAATTTTATATGTTGTTCTTTCTAAACTTATACTTCCAAAAATTAGTTCAAACCTTGAGATAAGAAAATTACAGATCGTAGAGAATATTGAGGCAGCAGAAAAACAGAGAGAGCAGAGTGAGCTAAACATAGAAGAGTATGAAAAAATAGTTCAAAATAGTAAAGGCGAGGCTAAAATTTACTTCAAACAAGCTAGAGAGCAACTATTAAAAAGCATTAATCTAAAAAAAGATGCCTTGGACAAAGAGCTGAATGAAGAAATTCAAAAAGCTGAGTCTGAAATACAAGAGCTTAGAGATAAGGCTCCAGAAAAAATTAATAAGATAGCCGTAGAAACATCCGCAGATTTACTACATCAGTTAATAGGTGCAGAAGTTAATAATAGTAGCATCTCAGCAATTGTTGATGACCTATCAAGAAGAAAGATGAATGAATATTATGGTAATTGATGCAACTTTTTGGGTAGCAATATCCTTTATAATTTTTATTGGAGGATTAATTTATCTAAAAATACCTCAAAAAATTAATGAAGTTTTAAATAAACTCATTTTAGATATTAAGAATGAAATTGATGAAAGTGAAAAATTAAGATCTGAAGCAAAAATTCTATTAAATAATGCACAAAGTAAATTAGATACAGCCCAAACGGTTAGTAATGAAATTTTAGAGCAAGCCAAAAAAGATAGTGACCATTTGGTTATAGAGATGAATGATAAATTTCACAAATCTTCTGAAATAAAAAAAAATTTAGCAGAAAACAAAATTACCCAAATGAAGGATGCGGCACTTAAAGAGATAAAAGATGTATCCATAAGGATTGCTGTTGAATCTGTTAAAAAAATTATAAGTACATCTGTTGATAAATCAAAACTCGACAGTTTATTTGATAAAAACCTAGAAGAAACAAAAGTTGCTTTAAAAAAAATCAACTCATAATTCCCTTACAATTTTTAAAAAAAACTATAAATTAACCAAATGAAATCTATAGTCATTGGTTCTGGTTTTGGTGGGATAGCTGCTGCCCTTAGATTAAAAGCCAAAAATCATAGCGTTACATTAATTGAAAAACACCCTGATCTTGGGGGTAGAGCTAGAGTGTTCAAAAAGAATGGTTTTACATTTGATGCTGGACCTACTGTGATTACAGCACCTTATTTAATTGAAGAGCTATTTGAACTTTTTAATAAAAAAGCAGAGGATTATATAAAACTTACACCTCTTAATATTTGGTATCAATTTATTTTTGAAGATGGGAATAAGTTTGACTATTCTGGTAACGAAGAAAAAATGAAAAAACAGATTAGAGAAATAAATGAAGATGATGTTAGGGGATATGAAGAGCTTGTAAAATTTACTAAAAAAATATTTGATAAAGGGTTTACAGAACTTGCAGATGTACCCTTTGATAAACCTTTAGTTATGATGAAACAGTTGCCTGCTCTATTAAAGCTTAAAAGTTATAAATCAGTATATTCGCTAGTGTCTTCCTACATTAAAAATGAAAAATTAAGGCGTATGTTAAGTATGCATCCACTTTTAGTTGGAGGGAACCCTTTTACAACAACATCAATTTATGGATTGATACTATATCTAGAGAAAAAGTGGGGCATTCATTACTCAATGGGTGGTACTGGAAATATAATCAAAGGCTTAGAAACGCTAATGACCGAAGAAGGAATAGAGATAATTAAAGGTCAAGAAGTCACAAAAATTATTTCATTAAATAATAAAATTGAAGGAGTAAAATTAAATAATCAAAAAGAAATAAATGCAAATAATGTAGTATGTAACGCTGACCCACCAGCAGTCTATGAAAAGCTTCTTAATCAAACTAAAACTAATTCTTTATTTGAATGGAAGCAAAAAAGAATGGAATATTCTATGGGGTTATTTGTGTATTATTTTGGTACTAAAAAAACTTACCCTGATGTTGAACACCATACAATTAAGTTTGGGGACAAGTATAAAGAACATCTAAATGATATATTTGATAAAAAAAAATTAAATAATGATATAAGTTATTATCTACATAGACCTTCAGCTACTGATAAATCTATGGCACCAGAAGGAAATGACTGTTTCTACGTACTAGTTCCAGTCCCAAACAATCAATCTAAATTAGATTGGAAAATTGAAGGTGAAAAGATGAAAAACCTAGTAATAGATAAAATGGAAAAGGCACTCTTACCAAATCTTAGAGAAAATATAGTTGAGGACTTCTACTTAACACCTGATTATTTTGAAAAAGATTTGAATACTAAATTTGGATCTGGGTTTTCTATACAGCCCAAGTTTACTCAGTCAGCTTATTTTAGATTTCACAATAAATCAGAAATTTGTGAAGGGTTATACTTTGTTGGCGCTGGAACACATCCTGGTGCAGGCGTACCCGGAGTACTATCTTCAGCAAAAGTTTTAGATAAGATTATTTAATGTCTGATAAAAACTATCTGTCTATTTATGCAAAGTCTTTTAACTGGGCTGGGTTTTTTTTGCCAAGAAAAACATATCAAAAATGCTCCTCATTATATGATTTCTGTAGAACAGTTGATGATATTGCAGATGATCAAAATGAACTGGGTATTAAAAAAAAAAATTTATCTGTTTTTAAGAATGATTTTATTAATAAAAATTTTAATAATTTAATAATTAAGAACATGTGGGATCTTATGATTAATCATGAGATTTCAATAAAAATTATTGAAGATTTATTTGCAGGTGTCGAGTCAGATTTAAATGAAAAAGTACAATTAAACAGCAAAAAAGATTTATTAATTTATTCTTACAGGGTTGCTGGTACAGTAGGTTTAATGATGGCAAAAATTTTAAATGTTAAAGATAAAGACTCAATGAATGCAGCTATAGATCTTGGTATTGCGATGCAATTAACAAATATAGCCAGAGATGTTATTGAAGATTCAAAAAATAATAGATTTTATATTCAGCATGATTTTGATGTCATAAGTAACACATTAACTTTGGCTGACTTATTTTATAAAAGTTGCTTTACATCAATTAATAAAATCCCTTTTAATTTTAGATTTGCAATATTGGTTGCTAGAAGAGTTTATAGAAAAATAGGTGATGAAATTTTAAAGACAAGTAATATAGAAGGTTATAATAAAGCAGGAAAAGTCTATGTTAATAATATAGGAAAAATTTATCAAACGGTTTTGTCTTTATTAGATTTAATAAAACTTTCATTAAAGGATGAAAAAAGTCATTATATGAGTGATGAACACCTTCTGATTAACGAAGAAATAGATCTGAATGAAAGAATTTGATTATATAATTATAGGTGGTGGCTGTGCAGGATTATCTTTAGCCCATGAACTTGAGATTCATAATAAACTAAAAGATAAAACATTAGCTATTATAGAACCAAGGCTAGAATATAAAAAAGATAGAAGTTGGTCTTTCTGGAAAACTACAGATCATAACTTTGAAGACTGTGTAAAAAAAAGTTGGAAAAATTTTTCTATAAATATACCTGATAAAACAAAACATTTAGTTTGTGATAAGCTACCTTACCAATCTATAGATAGTGGATTATTCTATGAAAAAATAAATTCTAGACTTAGACAGAATCAAAATATCAGTTTCTATAAAGATATTAGTGAAATAAGCTTAAACAATTCCTTTATCTTTAACAGCGTTCCCTCAATAAAGTCTTCGGAAAATAAGCTTTGGCAACACTTTAAGGGTGTTGAAATCGAAACTACTAAAAATGTTTTTGATGATGAGATTATAAATTTGATGGATTTTGATTGTAAACAACTTGATAGTGTTCATTTCTTTTACACATTGCCATATGAAAAGAACAAGGCATTAGTTGAAACCACATGGTTATCAGACATGAATAACGATTTGGAAATGGATTATGATGAACAATTGAAGAATTATATAGAAAACTACCTTAATATTAAAAACTATAAAATTAATTATATAGAAAAAGGTGCCATACCATTGTTTTATCCATCAAACATTAATAGAAAAGATAAAATAAATATTGGAACTGCCGGTGGTATGACTCGGTTAAGCACGGGGTATACTTTCTTAAATATTCAAGAACACAGTAGATTTATAAGAGAGAATATTGAAAATATTAAAAATGTTCAAAAATATGAGATTAGAAAAAAATATAAATTTTTAGATAAGATATTTTTAAGAGTTTTGAAAAGGCACCCTAAGGAAATGCCAAATATATTTTTTAAAATGTTTAATAATTCACCAGAGACTGTTATTAAATTTTTATCAAATAAAAGCAGCATGTTTGAAGACCTGTTAATAATTCTTAAAATGCCTAAATGGATTTTCGTTAAAAATCTTTTAAAATAAAATGAATAATTTTATAAATAAAATAAATCTTTATCATTCTATTATTTTTTTTCTTTTATCGGGCTCACTTGCTATAATTATTGATCGATTTGAATTTTTAAATATTTCTCCCATAATTTGCTTGCTTCTTATTCTTTCAGTTGGAATTTCACACGGTGCTCTTGATAATCAAAAAGGTAAAAAACTTACTCAACTATATAATATAAAAAACACTTATTTTTTTTACTTGATGTACACAATAATTGTAATTGGTATAATTACGTTTTGGTTATTATTTCCAACTACATCACTCATTATATTTTTAATAGTAGCCTCATATCATTTTGGTAAAGAGGATACAGAATTTTTAATTAAAAATAAAAACGCATCAGATTTAATTCTTTATTTTTTGAAAGGTTCCCTAATAATTATTGCTCCACTGATGTTTCATTTTACAGAGACTATTAACATTTTTAAATTATTATTAATCCAAGATGAAAATTTTTATCTATTTTTAGATTTTATTGAATCTAATCAGATTTTGTCTTTTGCATTATTAACTTCTTTGCTTGTTAACACTTATTATTTTATAAATAATTTCAAAATTCTAAATATCTTAATATTTTTTGATTTTCTTTCTATTGTTGTATTGAATTATTTTGCATCCCCTCTAATTGCTTTTACAATATACTTTTGTTTTTTACATTCTTTTCGTCATTCGATATCATTGATAAATGAACTTGATAAAGATAACTTTAAAAATGGTGCTTATATTTTTATTAAAAAAGCTTTACCGCTTACACTTTTAACATCAATTTTCTTCGTTATTAGCCTATATTTTTTGTCTAACTATTATCAGTTAACTGACGCAATATTAAAAGTTATATTTATTGGTTTGGCGTCTTTAACCTTTCCTCATATATTGCTTGAGTATCTTTTAGGAAAAAATGAAAAATAGAGAAATTAAAGTATTGTTATCTGCTCCAAGAGGTTTTTGTGCTGGAGTAGAAAGAGCAATAGAAATAGTTAAAAAAAGTATTAAAAAATATGGTGCACCAGTTTATGTGCGACATGAAATAGTTCACAACAAACATGTAGTCGATAGTCTTAGAGCAATAGGTGCAATATTTGTAGAAGAGCTAGAAGAGATTAAAGATAAGACTAGACCAGTAATTTTTTCTGCACACGGTGTACCAAAATCAGTACCTCTAGAAGCCAGTGGCTATAATATGGAATATGTAGATGCTACCTGTCCTCTTGTCTCAAAAGTTCATAGAGAAGCAGAAAACCTTCACAAAGCTGGTTACCATATTGTTCTTATAGGACATATCAATCATCCAGAGGTTATTGGTACTATGGGACAATTACCAAAAGATACGATTGATTTAATTCAAGATGAGCATGATGTTGAATTATATGAATTAGAGTATAATAAAAAAATTGCATATGTTACTCAAACGACTCTGTCTGTTGATGACACTAAAAACATAATAAAAGCTCTTAAAAAAAAGTTTCCACAGATTAAAGAGCCATTTAAAGAGGATATTTGCTATGCAACTACCAATCGTCAATCAGCTGTTAAAAATATTGCCAAACAATGTGATATGTTTTTTGTTTTAGGAAGTAGAAATTCCTCAAATTCAGTTCGTTTAGTTGAGGTGGCAGAACAAACTGGCTGCCAACATGCTGAACTAATTCATTCAGAGAGTATAATTCCTTTTGAAAAAATACAAAATTGTAAAACAATTGGTATTTCTTCTGGCGCATCAGCGCCTGAAGTTTTAGTTGAAAACTTCATTAATAAATTGAAAGAAAATTTTAAAATAAAAATTGAAGAAGTTGAAATTATCAAAGAGAATATTGTTTTTAAAGTTCCTGCAAAATTAAATTAGATGGCTGTATACACTAAAATAAATAGTAAAGACCTTCTATCACTAAGTAGAGATTACAAGTTAGGAAAAATAATCAAATCTGAAGGAATTAAAAAAGGAATAGAAAATACAAACTATCTATTAAAAACAAGTAAAAAAAAGTTTATTTTAACAATTTTTGAAAAAAGAGTTCAAAAAAAAGATTTACCTTTTTTTATGAACTTAATGGAAAAACTAAATCAAAAAAAAATCATTTGTCCAAAACCATTAAAGAATGTTGATGGTAAGCACTTAAGTAAAATTCAAAATAAACCTGCTAGTATTGTGACTTTTTTAAAGGGAAAAGATAAGGCGACTCTTAGTTATAAAAATTGTTTTGATATTGGTAAAAATATTGCAAAATTTCACAAAGCTGGAACTAAAATAAAGTTATATAGACAAAACTCTATGTCTATTAATAAATTAGGTGGTTTATTAAAAAGTATAAAATTTACGTCCAATAAAATAGCTCCAAAACTAAAACCTACTCTTAATGTATGCTTAAAAGATATTAAAAATCAATGGCCAAAAAAATTACCAAGTGGAATTATTCATGGAGATTTATTTATAGATAATATCTTCTTTAATAAAAATAAATTTTCCGGATTTATTGATTTTTATTTTTCAAGCAATGATTACCTGATGTATGAGATTGCAATTTGTATAAATGCTTTATGTTTTGATAAAAAAAGAGATTCTTTTGTAATGAATAATAAAAAAATTAAACACTTAATTGATGGATATGAAACTATAAGAAGTATTTCAAAAAAAGAGAAGAGCTCATTAAATATATTGTGTAGAGGGGCAGCTTTAAGATACCTACTAACTAGAATTTATGATTATCTTAATACTCCTAAAACTGCTCTAATTCAGATCAAAGAACCTAACGAATATTTTCAAAAACTAATCCTCCATAACAATCTGAATACCTATAAAGATTATTATAAATAATGATAAAAATTTATACTGATGGTTCTTGCCTTAATAACCCTGGTAATGGAGGTTGGGCTGCGATCATCAATATTAACGATGAAATTAAAAAAATCAGTGGAAGCGTTAAAGACACAACTAATAATAAGATGGAGCTAATGGCTCCAATTAAAGCGCTTCAGGAAATAAAAGAACGGCAACCTATTGAAATTTATACAGACTCCCAATATGTAAAATTAGGTATTACTGATTGGGTACATAAATGGATTAAAAACAATTGGTTAACTTCTAAAAAAGAACCAGTAAAAAACAAAGAACTTTGGACTCAGCTTTATGAATTAAATCAATCTCATAAAATTAAATGGATATGGGTTAAGGCTCATGCTGGAAATATTCTAAATGAAGAAGTTGATTTATTAGCTAAACAAGCTGCCGAATTAAACTAAATTTAAAAAACTTTGGGCAGCCGAAACTTCACATGCACCAGCATCTTCTTCTTCTTGTAATTTAATTACTTTAAGATTGTCAATCAACATTGTGTATCTGTTTGATCTCATCCCTAGCCCTCTAGCACTTTTATCAACATCAGCACCTATTGCTTTCGTAAAACTCAAAAATGGATCTGCCAGCATTAAAACTTTATCTCCAACATTTTGGCTTTTGCCCCAAGCTTCCATTACAAATGGATCATTTACTGAGATACAGACTATTAAATCTACACCTTTTGCCTTATATTTTTCATAATTATCAACGTATCCAGGTAAATGTTTGGCTGAACAAACCGATGTATAAGCACCAGGTAAACCAAATAAAACTATCCTCTTATCTTTAAAAAATTCTAAAGTATTTTTTTTAACTGGGGTTCCATTTTCCATAATAAAAAACTCAGAATTAGGTATCTTGTCATTTTCTTTTAATTTCATAGTATTTTTTCCTTAATATATTGTTTGGTTTTACTTAGGTTATTAGCAATAATATCGTAGTTTTCTTTTTCATCCATCACATACTTTAATTCTTCAGGTAAGCTTGGTTTAGTACCAATTGATTTATCTATAGCCTCTGGAAACTTACATGGGTGTGCTGTTGCTAAAACAATATTATTACCCTCTATATTAACTTTTTTTAAAGCTCCAAAGCCTATTGCACTATGAGGATCTAATACAATGTTATGCATAGCATGAACCTCCTTGATAATGTCTAAAACCTCATTCTCATTTATACTTGCTGATAAAAAGTCTCTATCAATTTTTTTCATCTTATCTTCTGGGATAATATATTTACCATCTTCTTTAATTCCACTCATAATTTTTTGTGTTTCATGATCATCATAGTCATTCAAATCGTAAATTAATCTTTCAAAATTACTTGCAATTTGAATGTCCATACTTGGTGAATTTGTTTCTAAAACTATTTCTGCTTCATATTTTCCTTCAGAAATTGCTCTGTGTAAAATATCATTCTGATTTGTTGCAACGATAAGTTTATTGATTGGTAAACCCATTTTTTTGGATAGGTACCCAGCATACACATCACCAAAATTACCCGTAGGCACTGAAAAATTAATTGGCCTATCATCTTTAATCTGGAAATATGTGTAAAAATAATAGACTGATTGTGCAATAATTCTTGCCCAATTTATCGAGTTAACTCCAGACATATTAATTAAGTTAGAAAATTCTTTATCTGCAAACATTGATTTAACCAAGTTTTGACAATCATCAAAATTACCTTCTATCGCTATATTATAGACGTTTTTTTCCTTAACTGTTGACATTAGTTTTCTTTGAACAAGTGAAACTTTGTTATGTGGGTGAAGAACGAATATATTCATATTCTTTTTCCCTTTAATCGCATCTATTGCTGCAGCACCGGTATCTCCAGATGTTGCAACAATAACATTTATATTTTTATTATTTTTTTTTAAATAATATTCATAGAAGTTCCCAAGCAACTGCATTGCTATATCTTTAAAAGCAAGTGTGGGGCCATGGAATAATTCTAAAAGTTTTACGTCACCTACTTTAATTAAATTTACCGTGTTATCCTTTCTAAATACTGAATATGATTTATCAACAATATCTGACAATTCATTTTGAGACATAAAGTCTCCAATAAAAGGGTAGATTATTTTTTTTGCTAAGTCTTGGTAACTTAAGCTACTTAGTGATTCAAGCTCCTCTGTGCTATATTTTTTAACTTCTTTAGGGATAAACAGACCACCATCATCTGCTAGTCCCTTGATAAATATTTCCTCAAAACTGTATTCTTTTGAGTTGTCTCTAGTGCTTATGTATTTCATGTAATAATTTTTTTTCTAAAATAAAAATATATTAATTGTAAAAAAATGGCTAATAAAAATGAGCTTACAAATACAAACTAGTTAAGTATATAATTGTACATAATGACTTATTATCTTTTAACTTAGTGATTAACTATATACCATTTACTATCAAAGATATAGGGGGGGTAAATTGAGTACAATTGGACTAATTGCAATGTATCTAATTATTCAGTTAGTGGTATTTTTTTCTATATTACCAATAGATGTTAATCGAAAAAGAAAATTTTTAATCCCAGCAAATGAAGTTGGAGCACCTGAAAATCCTAGAATCCTTAAAAAGACCTTTTATTCTATTGTTATTACGACTATTATTTTCACGATAATTTGCTTATTGATAAAATATGAATATTTAGATTTAAGAAATATAATTAGTTAAAACAATACTTTGTCACAATATTTAGATTAAGCTATCCAATAAAAATAATACAAAGATTAAAAATAAATATAAAATTGAATAACCAAAGACCTTTTTAGCTTTCTTCAAGTCAAATTTATTTTTTTTATATTGATATAAATCAAAACAAATAAAATTATAATAAATTGTAAGGATTAATGCTGGTAACAAGTAGATTAAACCTGAAAAATTAATCCAATATGGAAAAATAATAACAGGCAGCATTAATAAAGAGTAAATTAAAATGTATACCTTTGTTTTTTCTATACCATCGGTTAAAGGTAGCATCGGAATTTTAGCTTTTTTATAATCATCAGCTTTATATAGGCTCAAAGCCCAAAAGTGTGATGGCGTCCAAAAGAAAATTATTAAAAATAAACTTAGTGGCTCTAAACTAATTGTATTGGTGGCTATAGTCCATCCTATAACTGGCGGTAATGCTCCTGCAGCTCCACCTATGACAATGTTTTGAGGTGTTTTTCTTTTTAACCATATTGTGTAAATAAAAAGATAAAAAAATATTGTAAAAAGTAACAAAGATGCTGATAAAAAATTTGTGAAATAATTTAATGCTCCAACTGAAATAACTGACAACGATATGCCAAAAGTAAGAGCTTGTTTTCGGTTAATTTTACCAGTTGGAATTGGTCTCAAACATGTTCTTGTCATGAGTGCATCTAAGTCTGATTCGTACCACATATTTAAACATCCAGCAGCTCCTGCACCTAGGGCAACTAAAGTTATACCTATCATAGCATCAATAGTGCTTATATTCGAATTAGAGGTTAAAAGACCGACTGCACACGTAAATATAACAAGAGACATAACTCTTGGCTTCATTAGCAAATATAAAGATTTAATATAAATATTTATATTTAGTGGAGCAGTTTTTTTTATAATCATATTGGATAAATCTATTCTACACTTAATCTACATTTATTAAAATAAATATAAGTGATAGCACCATTCCAATAATTAAAATATGATTCCCTAAATCAAAAAATCCAACTTGCTTATTTTTTTTATCAATAAATCTTCTACTGAGAGGCAAATTGTCATACGGATTAATTTTAATTGACGCACTCTTTTCTTTTTGAGCTTCTATTTTTAATTGAGTGCTAAACCATGTTGCGTAAATAAAAAGTACAAAAAATATTAACACTCCAGCAAGTACAGTATAGCCCGTCATATAAATTACCCTCCTATAAAAAAATATAATAATCTTGTAAAAACAGTGTATTTTGCTTCTGCCGCCATGAGTATAATAAAACCAGCTATTGCTGTCATTGGCCACAAAAGAACATTAACTAAGGCATATCGCTCCCAATATAGATGCATAAAGAAAGCCATTATTAAACCAGCTTTAAGAAACATAAATATTAAGATTAAAGTCCACCTTAAAAATCCTTGAAATGCAAACCAGTCAACCATGTAAGAGAAGAAACTAAGTACAAATAATAACCCCCAAATCCATAGATAAATTCCTATCTTGTGTGTTGAAGTAGACTGTTCTTTGTTTTGTATCTCATCCATAGTTTATTTTACCATAAGTAAAAAAAAGCAAATATAAATACCCATACCAAATCTACAAAATGCCAATAGAGACCTAAAATTTCTATTGCAACATAATCTGATTTCATAGTTGTAAAAAAACCTCTTTTGCCATTATCAAAATCACCTCTAAAAACTTTTCTTGCATAAATAAATAAAAATATCACCCCAATCGATACATGTGTTCCATGAAAACCTGTGATCATAAAAAAGAAAGATCCAAATTGTTTAGCTCCAAATGGATTTTCCCATGGTCTAACACCTTCGTGTATTAATTTTGACCATTCGAATACCTGCATGCCAACAAAAGTAAGACCACCTATGGCTGTAGCTAATATCAGCCAACCACACATTTTTCTATTTTTTTCATATCCATATTTAACTGCAAGTGCCATGGTTCCACTGCTTGTGATTAAAACAAATGTCATAATTGCAATTAATAACAATGGAACAGGTACCCCACCCACATGTAATGAGAAAACCTCACTTGTATTTGGCCAATCCACCACAGTAGAAGTTCTTCCTTTCATGTATGAAATTAAAAAACAGCTAAATATAAAAGTGTCACTTAATAAAAAAATCCACATCATAACCTTACCCCACTGAACACCTTTAAACGCAGTTTGGTCTGATCCCATATCATGGGACATGCCCTTAAAACCTCCGGGTAAATTGTTTAATGAATTATCTGACATATAAATTGATTATGTTTTTTCAACCTCCGCACTTATAACTTCACTTGGTGGGGTTGTTTGAGTTATATAATCTTCTTTTGCTCCTGGTACATTAAAGTCATAAGGCCATCTATGAATAACTGGTAACTTTTCTCCCCAATTACCATGAGCTGGAGGCACTTCTGGAGTTAACCATTCTAAAGAATTTGCTTTCCAAGGATTTTTTCCAGCTGGCTTTCCAATACTCAAACTTGATACTATATTATAAATAAATATAAGCTGTGAGAAACCAACAATTAAAGCAGCCAAAGTTATAAATTCATTTAACCCTGTCGCAGAGGCTACATAAGGACTATCATACATTTCAAAATATCTTCTTGGTACCCCAATAAAACCAAGATAGTGCATGGGGAAATAAATAGAATAAGCTCCTAAAAAAGTGAACCAGAAGTGCCACTTACCTAATTTTTCACTTAACATTCTTCCTGTAACTAAAGGAAACCAATGATAAACAGCTCCCATAATTACCATAAGTGGGGCAATACCCATCACCATATGAAAATGTGCTATCACAAAATAAGTATCAGATAGTGGAATATCCACAGCAACGTTGCCTAAAAAAATTCCAGTAATTCCCCCATTTACAAAAGTAACAATAAAGCCTAAACAAAAAAGCATTACAGTGTTCATTCTTATATTGGCTCGAAATAGTGTTATTATCCAGTTATAAACTTTTAATGCAGTTGGCACTGCAATAATGAGTGTAGTTGTTGCAAAGAAAAACCCAAACCATGGATTCATTCCACTAACATACATGTGATGAGCCCAAACAAAGAAACTTAAGCCACCAATACCAACAATAGCCCAAACCATCATTCTATATCCAAAAATATTTTTTCTAGCATGAACCGATATTAAATCTGAAACTATTCCAAAAGCAGGAAGAGCAACAATATAAACTTCAGGGTGGCCAAAAAACCAAAACAAATGCTGGAAGAGAACAGGGCTTCCTCCTCCATAATCTAATACTTCTCCTGCTTGAACAATTGTTGGCATAAAGAAGCTAGTTTCAAGCATCTTATCTAAAGTCATCATAATACAACTAACCAGCAGTGCTGGAAATGCTAACATCGCTAAAGCAGTTGCTGTAAAAATTCCCCATATTGTTAGGGGCATTCTCATTAAAGTCATACCTCTAGTACGAGCTTGTAAAATTGTAATTATGTAATTTAATCCACCCATAGTAAATCCAATTACAAATAAAGATAAAGAAACAAGCATCAAAATAATTCCCATGTTTGAACCTGGGGTTCCTGGTAAAATTGCTTGAGGAGGATAGAGTGTCCACCCTGCTCCTGTTGGTCCACCTGGAACAAAAAAACTAGCCATCAAAACACAAACTGCAATAAAGAACATCCAAAAACTAACCATGTTTACATATGGAAAAACCATATCTCTTGCACCAACCATCAATGGAATTAAATAATTTCCAAAGCCTCCCAAAAATAATGCTGTTAAAAAATAAACTACCATTATCATTCCATGCATAGTTACAAACTGATAATAGTGTTCAGCAGTAATGAATGGAACCAGATCTGGATAACCTAGCTGTAAACGCATTAACCATGAAAGTACTAAACCAACAATTCCTGTAAACACTGCAGTAAGAAAATATTGTACTCCAATAATTTTTGCATCCTGACAAAAAATCCACTTAGTAATAAAGCTATGACCATGATATAGATCTTGTTCTGGGAGCTCCGCAGGTCTTACGTAATCAATATCTTTTGATGGAGTGCCAGAAGTGCCAGATATGGTGTCTGAAGACTGCGCTTCAAGAGGTGCATTTTTCTGGTTATATTCATCTGACATATTTCTCCTTTACATTATTTAATCATTATTTTTAACAATGAGAATTTTTTTTAATTTATTATTTTCTTGCTTAGCAATTAAATCAGAAAAAGTTTCTTGTTCATTAATCCAACTTTTATAATTATATTCACTTTCAACTATAACTTTTGCTCTCATGGCATAATGGCCCACTCCACAGTATTCAGCACATAAAACTTCATACTCTCCTATTTTATTTGGCTCAAACCAATAATAAGTAATTATCCCAGGTATAGCATCCATTTTTGCTCTAAATTGTGGAACATAATAATTATGCAAGACATCTAATGATCTTAATAAAATTTTTACGGGTCTATTTGTTTTTAGATGAAGCACGTCGTCTTCAATTAAAATATCATCTTTTCCATTTGGGTCATCCAGGTTTATTCCAAAAGGATTATTGTCACTAATTTTTGCTACCTGAGCAGTGCCTAATATTCCATCTTCACCTGGTAATCTATACTGCCATCCCCATTGCCAAGCATTCACTTCAACTTGCAGTGCATTTTTGGGGGTATTAATATAATTATTATAAACAATAAGTCCTGGTGCCAAAAGAGCAATAACTCCTACGGTGGTTGCAATAGTTAATATTTTTTCTAGTTTATGATCCTCTGGTTTGTATTCAACTTTACGGCCTTCTTTATAAGAAAACTTAAAGACGCAATACACCATGAACAAACAAACTAAAATGAATACTCCTCCACCAATCCAAAAAGTTAAATTAATTGTATCATCCATTGCTCCCCAATTTGAAGCTATGTCAGTCCACCACCATGGAGTATAAATGTGGAACAAAACTGAACCAACAACTACCCCTAAAAATATAATTCCCGGGTGCATATTTGTCTCTCTCTTGAATAAGACTAATTGAAATCAAATACAGAATCTATAGAAAAATATATTAATAAATGAGCAAATAAGGCCTTATAATGAGTTAAATTATGTTTGGAAAATTAGGTATTTATATAACTATACTTGTTTTAGTATTTCTTTTTTACCTTGTAATTGCATTAGGTGCGGGGGTTTTTTCAAAGAGAGAAAAAAAACCAGAGGTAAAAAAATACATAAGATCTGTAAATATTTTATTAATTTTTATAATTATTGTTGGAACTTTTTTAATGCTGTTTCTTTAAAATATTTAACTGAGTAACGCTTGGCACCAAGCAATAACGGTATCATTAAAGACATACATAATTAAAAAAAATACAATCCAAACAATTAATAAAAAAGTCCAATAAAGAGATAAGGCATCAATGCTTTTTTGCTCTTTTATAGTATCTTCTTTACTTAGTTTATTAACTTTAGAAAAAACTTTCCCCCAAAAAAATAATCCTCCTAAAAGATGTAGCCCATGGAGTGCTGTAAAAATATAAAAAGATGAAAAATAATTATTTGTAGAAACGTAATTTCCACTTTTCATTAATTGAAACCAAAAAAATATTTGTCCAAATAAAAATAAATAACTTAAAAAACCAACTATAAGTAAATTAATTTTAACCTTATCAAAATTATTTTTTTTAAAATCATTTGTAATTTTATTAAAGAAATAAGTTACAGCTAATAGAACTAAAGTATTTAACCATAATAAATTTGGTTTTAGCAAATATCCAGTATCTTGGCTTACAGGAATACTATAGAGATAACCAGTAACAACCAAAGTGAATAGAACAGTACTTACTCCAAAAATAACTATGACTGCTGAAGTCTGCAATGATATGTCAAAAGTTTTACCTTTGTGATAATTGTCAGTTATGATCTGTTCCTTTTCCCAAGGTTTATCAGCAAGCGTGCCAAAAACTTTTTTTAAAAATTTAGACATAATTCTAATATATATTATAATAACTATTAAATTATGAAATTAAAGACCTCAATAACTATTCTAGGAGGGTGTTTATTAATTTTTTTGTTTATTATGCTTCCTATTGTATTTTCGATACAAGAAAAGAAAGAAAATATAATTTCATCATATTCTGGTTCATCCTTCGTTTTAAAAGATGTAAATAATAAACCTATAACAGAAAATTCTTTTCAAGGCCCGTTAACTGCAATTTTTTTTGGATTTACAAATTGTCCCGATATATGTCCGATGACGCTATCTAATCTAGATCAGGTTTTAGAAAAACTAAATAATGATGAGAGGGAAAGATTTAAAGTATATTTTATAAGTATTGACCCTGAACAAGATAGTCCTGAAGTTATTAGAGATTATTTAGATGCATTTAAAAATAAAATTTATGGAATAACTGGAGATTCTCAAAAAATATTTTCACTTTCAAAATCATGGGGAGTGTTGAGCGAAAAAATTTTTAAAGCTGATGGTGGTTATTTAATTAATCATAGTTCTTCTATACTTTTATTAAATAAGGGAAAGTATATTGACAGAATTAGTCATCATGAGAAATTAGATGATATATACAAAGTAATTAAAAAATATTTATAGACTTAAAATATTTAGTAATTTTTTCTTCTAAAATATAAATAAAAAACAAGAATGGAAAAAGCTAATGAAAACCAAGTAATTGCATACTTTTTGTGATTATTTGAAATTTTTGCAGTAATAGTTTTTACTTTGGGCAAGTCTAGATTGCTATCAAGATAGATAACAAATGGAGAAAAATTTTTTCCCATATATTGAGAAATATCTTTTCTATTTAAAGTAAACCAATAGTTATCTTGAATATTATTTTTTGGTTTAAACCTATTTGCTTTTAATTGCTTCTTCAGTGTTCCAGTAATATTTGGAGAAGCTAAAATATTAATTTTATCATTTTCTTTTTCATTAAAAGGAATCCAGCCTCTATTTAATAAAAAATTTTTATTCTCAATAATTATTGGACTAACAATATCAAATCCTGGTTGTCCTTTTTCATTTAGATTATATAGATAAATCTGTTTATCAAAATCTATAGTTCCGGTGGTTTTAATTCTTAAATAGTTTGTGGGTATGTGGTCTAATAGATTTACCGGTTCATTTTTTAATGAGTTTTCTATTTGATTTATTAATTCTAGCTTCCAATTTAATCTAACTAATTGCCAACTTCCTAAAGCAACAAATGTTGAAATAAAAAGAAATACAAAAATTGAAAATATAAATTTATGTCTCAAAGGTTAAAACTTAACTTCCCCAAATGTAAATTGAAGCAAATAAAAATAACCAGACTACATCAACAAAATGCCAGTACCACGCAGCTGCTTCAAAGCCAAAAAATTCTCCTTCTTTATACTTACCGGTCTTACCTCTCCACCAGCATACTGCTAAAAATATAGTTCCTATAACAACATGAAATCCATGAAAACCCGTTGCCATATAAAATACAGCACCATATATATTTCCTGAAAAATCAAAACTTGCATGGTGATATTCATAAATCTGCAATAAAGAAAAGCTAAAACCCAAAACAACTGTCATCGCCAAGCCTTGTACAAAACTTTCCTTATCACCCTCTTCTAAGGCATGATGCGCCCAGGTAACCGTAGTTCCTGATAGTAATAAAATTAATGTATTGATAAGTGGAATATCCCAAGGGTCAAAAGTTACTATATCTTTAGGAGGCCACACATTACCAATTAACTCTCCAGGAAATAAGCTTGCATTAAAATAAGCCCAAAACCACGCAACAAAAAACATTACTTCGGAGGCGATAAAAAGGGTCATTCCATATCTAAGGTGAATTTTAACAACAGGAGTATGATGATTATGATCAACTGACTCTATTATTACATCCCTAAACCACATGTATACTCCATAAAATAAAAGAGCAAAACCTAAGTACATTCCCCAGGAAACTTCACTATGCAAATAATAGACAGTCCCTATTGCTAAAAATAAGCTAGAAAATGATACATAAATAGGCCAAGGACTTGGATCTACTAAATGATAATCATGTTTTTTTTCTGCGGACATTTTTATAATTTTGATTGGTTATAATAATCTGATGAAAAGAAAGTATAGGACATGGTTACATCTTTAATATTTTTAGTATTTGGATCATTTACCATCTCTGGGTCTAAATAAAAAGTCATTATGTATGTTGCTTTTTCTCCTGCTTTCAACGCTTGCTTTTCAAAGCAAAAACAGCCTAATTTACTGTAATACTTACCAAAAGATGATGGAGATACATTAAAAGCAGCCACACCATAAGTTGTTTCATCGCCATAATTCTCTACTTGAAATTCGATTCGATTCACTTGACCTATGTTCACATCCATAACATTTTTTTTTACTTTAAAATTCCAGGGCAGTTTGTTTACATTTGTATCAAAGCGAACACTTACTTTTTGATCTAAAACTATATCTGGTGCCTCTTTTGATATTTGCGTAGTTCCACCGAACCCAGTCGCTCTACAGAATATATCATATAAAGGTACCGCAGCAAATGAAAGGCCAAGCATGATAAAAAAGATTCCAGCTAAAATTATAGGAGTAAGCGTTTTTTTTTGGATCATAATTGTCTGTCAAAAACTCCCACATTATAGAGAGTAAAAAAAAATAGAAATATCATGAAGGCTATTATTCCAAGTGCAGTAAAGATGTTTTTTTTTTTAGTTTCTTTGTCTGGTGTCAGCATAATAATATCTTATCTGTTAAAAATAATTTTCTTAAAATTTAATGGGTATTAGATTTTTCAGTATCTTGATCATCCACAAACTTCGGCAACTCATCAAAGGTATGGAAATTTGGTGGCGATGGTATGGTCCATTCTAAAGTCGTAGCACCTTCACCCCATGGGTTTTGAGCTGCAGCTTTTTTCTTAGAAAAGGAATAAATTAAGTTAATAAAAAATACTAATAAACCACCAACTGCTATGTATGAGCCAACTGATGAAACATAATTCCATCCAGCAAAAGCATCTGGGTAGTCAGCATATCTTCTTGGCATTCCTGCTAAACCTAAAAAATGTTGAGGAAAAAATACCAGGTTAACTCCAATAAATGTTAACCAAAAATGAATTTGCCCTAAAGTTTCAGAATATTCATAACCAGACATTTTACCAAACCAGTAATAAAATCCTGCAAAGATTGCGAATACCGCTCCTAAAGACAATACATAATGAAAGTGTGCAACCACATAGTAAGTATCATGCATTGCAGTATCAACACCTGCATTTGCAAGCACAACACCTGTTACACCACCTACGGTAAATAAAAATATAAAGCCTAACGCCCACATCATTGGTGTTTTAAAGGAAATTGATCCACCCCACATTGTTGCAATCCATGAAAATATTTTAATTCCCGTTGGTACTGCAATAATCATAGTTGCAGCTATAAAATATGCTTTAGTGTCAGTGCTTAAACCAACTGTGTACATGTGGTGAGCCCAAACAACAAAACCAACAATCCCAATTGAAACCATTGCGTAAGCCATCCCTAAATAACCAAATACTGGTTTTTTAGAAAATGTTGAAACAATATGACTTATCATTCCAAAACCAGGTAAAATTAAAATATAAACCTCTGGGTGACCAAAGAACCAAAATAAATGTTGGTATAAAACTGGGTCTCCTCCGGTTTGAGCATCAAAAAATGCAGTTCCAAAGTTTCTATCAGTTAAAAGCATTGTAATTGCTCCAGCTAAAACAGGTAGCGATAACAACAATAAAAATGCTGTAACTAAAACCGACCAAGCAAATAAAGGCATTTTATGCAAAGTCATACCTGGTGTTCTCATATTCAAAATTGTTGTAATAAAGTTAACTGCTCCTAAAATTGAAGAAGCTCCAGCTAAGTGCAAACTTAAAATAGCAAAATCCATTGCAGGTCCAGGCTGTCCAGCTTTAGATGATAAAGGTGGATATAAAGTCCATCCTCCCCCAACACCTTGTTGACCTGGAGGGCCATCTACAAAAATTGAAAGTAGTAATAAAATAAATGAAGCAGGCAACAACCAAAAAGAAATATTATTCATTCTTGGAAAAGCCATATCAGGTGCACCAATCATAATGGGCACAAACCAATTACCAAATCCGCCAATCATTGCAGGCATGACCATAAAGAAAATCATAATTAAACCATGACCAGTAACCAACACATTATATAGGTGATAATTTCCACCTAAAATTCCATCACCAGGGTGCATTAATTCAATTCTCATTAATACTGAAAAAGCTGTACCAATAATTCCTGCAAAAATTGCAAAAATTAAATACATTGTTCCTATATCTTTATGGTTAGTTGAATAAGCCCAACGTCTCCAACCTGTTGGTGTATGGTGATCGTCGTGTGATGCTGTTTGTGTATACATTTTTATTTACTCGCTAGTTTTTTATATTCGTTTTCTGTAATTGGCTCTTTCGCAAATTTCATTTGAGCTTCTGCTAACCATTGCGCATATTCTTCATCTGTCACAACCCTAACTGTGATTGGCATAAATGCATGTTGTATTCCACATAGCTCAGAGCATTGACCATAATAAGTTCCTACTTTTTCAGCCTTAAACCAGGTTTCATTTATTCGTCCAGGTACCGCATCTCTTTTAACTCCAAAAGATGGTAGCGCCCAAGCATGCAACACATCATTTGCAGTAATTAAAACTTTAACAACTTTATTAACTGGAACAACGATTTCATTATCAACAGTTAGAAGTCTTGGTTGATTTTCTTTTAATTCTTCTTCTTTAATCATGTACGATTCAAAAATAATATTTTCGTCAGGATATTCATATCCCCAGTACCACTGATAACCAGTAGCTTTGATTGTTACATCAACTTTTGGGATCGTATCTTGCTTGTATAAAAGTTTAAATGATGGGACCGCCATTACGATTAAAATTAAACATGGAATTAATGTCCATAAAACTTCTACCGCAACATTATGAGTAGTTTTTGATGGAACTGGATTTTTTGATGCTCTAAATCTTATACAAGTATAGATCATAAGAAATAAAACGAAAACAGTGATAGCAATAATTATTGGAAGCAGAATATTATTGTGAAAACTAACAATATCTCTCATTCCATCAGAGGCTGGATTTTGAAATCCTAATTGCCATTCTTTAGGTTGATTGGCAAATGCACTTGTTGCAAAAATAGTAGTTAAAGCTGTAAATATAAATTTTTTCATTTCTCACACTCTATATAAAGTGTCTTTTAAAAAATTAAACTTTAGTTTTTGCGACAAAATATCAATTAATTACGTAATTAACAATTGATAACGCTGAAATTACAGCAGTTTCAGATCTTAATATGTTTTCATTTATTTTAATTGGCTGAACGTACTTAAATGTAAGAATCTCTTTTCTTTCTTCCTCTGAAAAATCACCCTCAGGACCAATTATAACACAAGTTGGATTGCTAGTTAATTTTTCTAAATCTAACTTTTTATTTTGAGAGTTTAGATCGGTGAATATTAAATCCATTTTTTTATTGCTTAAAAAATCTCTTAAAGACTGAGGCTCCTCAATAGATGGAACGTTAATTCTATTAGATTGTTCAGCAGCTTCTATAATTACTTTTTCTAATCTTTCTTTGTTAATTTTTCTAACTATTGTTCTATCAAATATAATTGGTAAAAATTTAGTCACCCCTAACTCTGTTGCTTTTTGAATCATGAAATTAAAATAATTTGATTTAATAGGTGAAAAAGCTAACCACAATTCTTTGGTGCTTTCTTTTTGTCTTAATTGTTTTGTAATATTAAATTCAACAATACTTTTAGATATACTTAAAATTTTTGCCTCCCACTCTCCACTACTATTAAATAAAGAGAAAACTTCACTCTCTTTAACTCTCATTACTTTGCTTACATAATGTGATTGTGATTTATCAAGTTTAGCAATTAAATTAAGTGATAAACTTTCTTTAAAAAATAATCTAATATTACTCATTAATTTTAATTTAATTTATGAATAATATTAAAGCAATAATTTTTGATGCATATGGAACTTTATTTGATGTCAATTCTGCAGCTGAAAAATGTAAAGATAAAATTGGGGATAAGTGGGAAGGTTTTGCAAATTACTGGCGTACCACTCAATTAGAATATACTTGGCTTAGAAGTTTAATGAATAGGCATAAAGACTTTTGGCAAATTACAGAGGACAGTTTAGATAAATCAATGAAAGCTTTTAAAATAGATGCTTCTATGAAGAATGAATTATTAGATCTTTATAAAATACTTTCTACTTTTTCAGAGGTACCAGAAGTTCTAAAAAAATTAAAAGAAAAAAATTATAAATTAGGTATTCTTTCAAATGGAACGCCCTCTCTTCTTAATGAATTAGTTAAAAGTAATAATTTAGAAAATATCTTTGATAATATTTTTTCAATTGAAGAAGTTGGCATTTATAAACCAGATTCAAAAGTTTACGACATGCCAATTAAAAAATATAAAATACAAAAAAATGAAGTTGCATTTTTAAGTGCTAATACTTGGGATGTGTCTGGTGGTGGAAATTACGGTTACAGTTCTATTTGGGTGAACAGAAATAATAATATTTTTGATAACCTTGATTACAAACCTACAGAAGAAGTAAAAAACTTAAAACAGCTACTTGATATTATCTAATTCTATTTTCTTCAAAATTCTTATTTAGTTTTACTGAGATAGTTCGAGTATTTCTTTTGTTCCATTCTGAAAAAGATTTTAATATTGGCATTACCGAAAGGCCAAATTCTGTAAGTGAATACTCAACATTTGGTGGCATTATTTGAATGACTTTTCTATTAACTATTCCATCAGCCTCTAACTCTTTAAGCTGTTTAGATAGCATTTGTTGAGTGATAGTTTTCAATGCTTTTTTAAATTCACCAAATCTTATTTTTTTACTTTGCAGTAAACTAAATAAAATTCTAATTTTCCATTTACCTCCAAGAAAATAAACGGCTCTTTCAGCTGGACAATCTATTAAGTTTTTCATGGTATGTTTTTATATACTGGTATGATTATTTTGCGTTATTGCAATATTCATAACAAAGCACTATGTACAAGTCAAATAAATTGAAAGGGTAAATATGATTAATGGAGAAAGAGCAGGCGAAAGTGCAATCGCTGTTGAAGTTGAAAAAGATAAATCTTATTATTGGTGTTCATGTGGAAAAAGTGCAAAGCAACCTTTTTGTGATGGATCACATAAAGGTACAGATTTTACACCTCTGGCATACAAGGCTGAAGAAACTAAAAAAATGTTTTTTTGTGCTTGTAAGCAAACTAACAATCAACCATTTTGTGATGGATCACATAATAAAAAATAAAGGATAAAATGCAGAATTTAAATAATAAAGTTAATAATTTTTTTTCAAACATAGATGGATTAGCCTCTTTAATTTTTAGATTTGGAATAGGGATAGCTTTTATTATTCATGGTGCAAAAAAATTCCCACTACCTCCTCAAGGGTTAATTGAATATTTTGGTCTGTCACCTATATTAGCATCGACTGTTGCCTTGTCTGAACTGTTGACAGGATTGGTGCTAATAATAAGTGGTTTTATTAAAAATCCTTTTGGAAATATGCTCACAAGACTATCAGGATTAAACATAACTATCTTAATGATAACTATACTGATCTTTGCTCACAAAGACTGGTTCTTCACAACAAAACTATTTACCAGTGAACAAATATTTCTTTTAATTGGTGGATTTTATTTTTTAATTAAAGGTAATCGAACATAATCATGAATCAAATTGAAGTAGAAAAAATAATAGAACCAGTTGCAGCATCAGATGGTGCTGGTGTTAAATTAAAAAGAAGTATTGGAACTCACCTTATTGATTACCATGATCCCTTTTTGATGTTGGATGAATTTGGTTCTGAAAATAAAGATGATTACATTGGAGGCTTCCCTCCTCACCCTCACAGAGGAATTGAAACAGTAACATATATGCTTGCTGGTGATTTTGAACATAAAGACAGTACAGGAGGAGAAGGAATAATGACTGCTGGAGATGTGCAGTGGATGAAAACTGGGAGTGGCATCATTCATTCAGAAATGCCCGCAATGAAAGAAGGTAAGCTTCATGGCTTTCAATTATGGGTAAACATGCCTGCTAAATTAAAAATGACTAAACCAGAGTACATTTATATTGATGCAGACAAAATGAGCACTCATAAAGACGACGATAAAACTGTCAAAGTGATTGCTGGAAAATTTGAAGATGCAGAAGGACCTGTTAAAGGTCACAATGTTGAACCTGTTTATTTTGATGTAGAGCTTGAAAAAGGAAAAGAATTTAATTTCGATCTTCCCTCAACTCACAATTCATTAATATATGTAGTTGAAGGTGAAATTAAAGTTGGTGATCAAGATCATGATGCCGTTAAAGATTCTACTTTAATTATCCTAACTAGAGGTGAAAAATTAAAAGTCTCTAGCTTAACTAAAGCTAAGTTTTTACTGATATCTGGAAAACCTATTGGCGAACCTATTGCTAGAGGAGGTCCATTTGTAATGAATACTAAAGCAGAGATCTTGCAAGCAGTTCAAGATTATCATAATGATACATTTGTAAAATAATGAAAACTATTAAAATAGAAAAATTTGGTGGCCCTGAAGTATTAGAGGTTAAGGATATTGAAATCGGTAAACCAGGTCCAAAAGAAGTTTTAATAAAAAATTTATCAATTGGTCTTAACTATATCGATGTTTATCACCGAACAGGTTTATACCCTATTCCTCTACCAAGTGGAATTGGTTTAGAAGCATGTGGAATAATTGAAGAAGTTGGTTCTGAAGTTGATCTGTTTAAAGTTGGCGATAGAGTGGCTCACTCTTCAATGCCCATTGGAAGTTATTCGGAAAAACAATTATTTCCTCAAGAAAAACTAGTTTTAGTTCCAGAAGGTATCTCAGACGAAATTGCGTCTTGTATTATGCTTAAAGGAATAACTGCTGAATATTTATTACACAGAGCTTATCCAATTAAAAAAGGTGATAAAGTTTTATACCATGCAGCTGCTGGTGGTGTGGGTCAAATATTATGTCAGTGGGCTAATGCATTAGGAGCTGAAGTTATTGGAACGGTTGGCTCTAAAGAAAAAGAAGCAATTGCTAAAAAAAATGGCTGTCACCATGTGATAAATTATACGGATACAAATTTTGTTGAGGAAGTAGAAAAAATTGTAGGTAAAAATGGTGTTGATGTTGTCTACGATGGTGTTGGTATTAAAACATTTGATGGATCGATTGAAACCTTAAAAGTTAGAGGCATGATGGTCGCTTTTGGAAATGCGTCAGGGTACGTTGATACTATAGATGTTAAAAAACATATTAATGCAAAAGGATTGTTTTTTACTCGTCCTTCAATTGCGCATTATACAATGACAAGAGAAGAATTAGTTGAGTCTGCTAAAAAAGTTTTTGATGCAATTTTATCTCAGAAATTTAAAGTTGAAATTTCAAAAAGATACTCACTTGATGATGCGAAAAAAGCTCATGAAGAATTAGAAGCAAGACTATTAACTGGTCCTGCAGTTATTATTCCTAATTAATCTAAATCAACATCCATATCAGACATGTGCAGTTTTAATGCATTCGTTGAAACTTGAATTTCTCTCATAAAAACAACAATTGAAATCATCATCGATAAACAGCATGATCCAAAAATTATTCTTGCTGCAAAAATTTCGTTTAGATAAAGAGCAAAAACAGTCAGCATGTTAAATAAAAAACCAAATGCAGCAAACATAATGGTCCACTTTAACAAGCTAATTCTTCCACTTAAATTTATAAACTGTTTTTTCCACTCAGGCGGAATGTGATTTTCATATACATGCTCATCATGAAGTTGCCTAATAAGCTTACTCAAAGAATGAAACCTATTGCTATATACGCTCATTAACAAAGGAATAGCTGGAAACATCAATGCTGTAACTGTGTAATCTATATTCATACGAATCAATTTGATTATGAAACTAGCCTTTGTTATTTACAAGTAAATTATTATGAAACAATTAAATCTCTTTATCGAATTAACAAGATTGAAAAGACCTATTGGCTATATGTTATTATTTTGGCCTTGTGTATGGGGACTAACTCTTGCTTATGATTTTTCAAAAAACTTAAATGATTATTTTTTCTACTTATCATTATTTTTTTTAGGATCAGTGCTAATGCGTTCTGCAGGATGTATTGTAAACGATATTTCCGATAAGGAATTTGACAAAAAAGTTTCAAGAACAAAAAACAGGCCTATTGCGTCTAATCAAGTTTCAGTAAAATTAGGAATATTTTATACTTCAATTTTATGTCTACTTGCGTTTTTAATTTTAATTAACTTTAACAACTTAACAATCTTACTTGCTCTTGGATCCATGCCTCTAGCGTTCACCTATCCTTTAATGAAAAGATTTACTTATTGGCCTCAATTATTTTTAGGAATAACATTCAATTATGGTTTGGTTTTAGGTTGGACTTCAATACAAGGTGAAATAAATACTGTTGCTATTATCTTTTATCTTGGAGCCATATTTTGGACACTAGGATACGACACAATATATGGGTTTCAGGATATTAAAGATGACGAAATTATAGGTGTAAAATCAACTTCAATAAAATTCAAAAAAAAACCAAAAAACTTTATATCTATATGTTATGCTTTTCTAATTTTCTCTATTTTAATTGTGGGCTATATGATGGATTATAATTACTTTTTTTATGCAAGCTTACTAATAACAATTGCTCACTTATTTTTTTACCAGATTAAATTTTTTAACTCAAAAAACCCATCTATGTGCTTAAAAGTTTTTAAAAGTAATAATTTACTTGGTCTTCTTGTCTTTTGTAATATTTTGATTGGAAAGTTTTAATGAACAATTCAGAAATTTATAAAAGGCTTTATAAAGATTATTCAAAAAAATATATTAATAAAATATTAATATCAGTTTTCTTTGGTGTTCTTGTTGCAGCAAGCACTTCTGCAATAGCTTGGCTTTTAGATCCTGCTATAAAAAAAATATTTGTTGAAAAAGATCAGACACTAATATTTGTAATTCCGTTATTAATAGTTTTAGCATTCACTGTTAAAGGTTTTGCTCTTTATTTTGCAAAAGCAATTATGATTAGAGTTGCTGAAGAAATTAAAAAAATTCTTCAATCACAAATGGTAAAATCTTTAATTAATGCAGATACGCAGCTGATAGATCAAAAACACTCTGGAAAATTTATTTCAAATCTTACTTATGATGTAAACCATATTACCAATATGCTCAGCACAGCCATTTTAAGCTTATTTAAAGATAGCTTAACTTTGTTTGGGTTACTATTTGTGATGTTTTATCAGAATTGGAAATTATCATTGATTGCAATAATTATGATACCTATAGCTGGTATGGCATCTAAGACCTTAGGTAAAAGAATAGGGAAAATTGTTACAGAAGCACAAGAAAAATCTGGATTTTTAAATACACATTTAATTGAATTATTTAAAAATCATAAATTAATTAAAATATTCCAAAGAGAAGATTATGAAAGCAAAAGAACAGATGGTCATTTAGATCAGCTAAAAGAAAAAAATATTAAAATCAATACTATATTTGTAAGACTGTCGCCTATAATGGAAACCTTAACTGGAATAATGATAGCAATTTTAATATTTTATTCTGGAAAACTGGCACTTGAGGGTGAGATTGAAATAGGAAATTTTTTCTCTTTTCTTGCTGCAATGATGCTTGCATATCAACCTGTAAGGGCTCTTTCAACAATGAATATGATTTTAAAACAAGGTTTATCTGCAGCCAATAGAATTCTACCCATTATTGATAATCAAAATAAAATTGCTGACCAAAAGGACTCCCAAAATATTAAAATTACTAATTCCAATATTAAATTTAATAATATTAATTTTAAATATAACATTGATGAAAAAGATGTTTTAGCAAATGTAAGCCTAGATATAGCTGGGGGGAAAATGACTTCCTTAGTTGGGCATAGTGGTTCTGGAAAATCAACAATTTTGAATTTAATACCTAGATTTTATGAGGTTCAATCAGGAGATATCTTGATAGATAACCAGTCTATATACAAAGTGAAAATTAAATCTCTAAGAGATAAAATATCTCTTGTAAGCCAAGATACGACTTTGTTTGATGATACAGTTAAAAATAATATTAAATATGCTAAAAATGATGTCACAGATGACGAGATAATAGCAGCAGCAAAATTCTCTTATGCACATGAATTTATAGAGAAATTACCTAATGGTTATGAAACTATAATAGGTGAAAATGGGGTTAGATTATCAGGTGGAGAAAAGCAAAGATTATCCATAGCACGAGCCATGATTAAAAAAAGTCCAATAATTCTTCTAGATGAAGCAACCTCTTCACTAGATGCAGAAACAGAAAGTAAAATTCAAGATGCTTTAAAAATCCTAACTAAAGATAGAACTACAATTGTAATAGCTCATAGACTATCAACAATTTTAAATTCAGATCAAATTTATATCATTGATGCTGGCAATGTTGTTGCAAAAGGTAAACATGATGAATTATTAAATAACTCAGAACTTTACAAAAATTTCTACGAGAAACAAATTCGAAAAGGATAATGTTTTTTTTATATCAAATATTGATAATCATACTGTTAATATTTTCTCCATTAATTATATTTTTTAGAATTTTAAAAAAAAAGGAAGATAAAAAAAGATATAAAGAGAAATTTTGTTTTCCATCAAAAAAACGTATCAATGGAAATTTAATTTGGTTCCATGGGTCAAGTGTTGGTGAGCTTTTAAGTATTTTGCCCTTAGTTCAAGAACTTGAAAAAAATAAGTCTATAAATCAAATTTTAGTAACTACTTCAACCCTAAGTTCTGCTCAAATATTTAAGAAATTTAGTTTTAAAAAAACTATTCATCAATTTTTTCCAATAGACTCAATTTTATTTTCTTATAAATTTTTAAACTACTGGAAACCGACTATTGCCATATTCGTTGAATCTGAAATTTGGCCCAGTATCTTTAGGGCTCTTAATGAAAAAAGTATTCCATTAAAACTTCTTAATGCAAGAATTACAAAAAAAACTTTTAATAAATGGAGGCGTGTAGAAAAATTCTCAAACTCAGTTTTTCAAAATATTTCAATTGCATACCCTCAAAATGAAGAAACACTTAATTATCTTAAAAAATTGAATGTTAAAAAAATTAAAAAAATAGGAAATCTTAAGTTTTTCAATAATCAACAATCTAAATTAACTAAATTAGATAATACTTTTTTAAAAAACATAAATCTTAAAAAAATTTGGTGCGCTTCAAGTACACACCCTGGTGAGGAGATCATTTGTGCAGATGTTCATATAAACTTAAAGAAAAAATATAAAAATTTACTAACAATAATAATACCAAGACATATTCATCGTGTTAATAAAATAGTTAATGAAATTAAAAATTTAGATTTAAATATAGTTTTGCACAGCTCAAGACCAAAAAAATTAAATAATACAGATATTTACTTGGTGGACACATATGGTGAGACACAAAAATTTTATCATTCTTCTGATATAGTCTTTATGGGTAAATCAATATTAGGAAAAGGTGGTCAAAATCCTCTTGAACCTACCAACTTAGGTTCTACTGTTTTGTACGGACCAAACGTAGACAACTTTAAAGATACCTATAAATTACTCAATAAACTAAAGGTTGCTTACAAGGTTAATGGAGTAAAAAGCTTAACTCAATCAATAGACAAATTAATTACTAAGCCTAATAACAAAAAAAATTATTTAAAAATTGCAAAAATGGGAAAAAAAATACTTAATGAAACTAAAGATGAGATAAACTGTTTATTCAATAATGAAATTAAAAAAACCTAAATTTTGGGACTATAAAGAACCATCATTTTTTGCCTATTTATTATTACCTTTTTCAATCATTGTAGGTTTAATTACTAAATTAAATTCAAAACCTAAATATCCAAATTCAAAAATAAAAACAATCTGTGTTGGAAATATCTATATTGGAGGAACTGGCAAAACATCACTAACTATCAAAATAAAAGAGATTTTAGATAAAAATAATATCAAAGCTTGTTTTGTTAAAAAATTTTACCCTAACCAAACTGATGAGCAAAAACTACTTAGTAAAAATGGAACTTTATTTAGCAATTTAAAAAGAATTACTGCACTTGATGAAGCAATTTCAGAAAATTTTGAAGTTGCTATTTTTGATGATGGACTTCAAGATAGCTCTATCAAATATGACATGGAAATTGTTTGTTTTAACAATCTAAATTGGATTGGAAATGGACTTACATTGCCATCAGGACCCTTAAGAGAGAGTATTAATAACCTGAAATTTTATGAAAACGTTTTTTTAAATGGAAATGAAGAAAGTTTAATTGCTATCAAGGATCAAATTAAAAAAATTAACCCAAATATTAATATTAATTCTGGAAAATATACACCGTTAAACATAGGTGAATTTGATAAAAATCAAGATTACTTAGTTTTTTCTGGTATTGGTAATCACAAAACTTTTGTAGAGATGTTAAAAAATAATAAATTAAAGATTGTAAGTGATTTAGAATATCCGGATCATTACCAGTATTCAAAAAGAGATTTTGATGAAATAATAATTAATGCAAAAAAATTCAATGCACATATTATAACTACTGAAAAAGATTATTTAAGGTTAGAAAACTTTAACAGAAATGAAATTCTTTATGTTAAATCAAATCTTGATATATCAGATGAAAAAAGTCTTACAAATAAACTACTTAAGCTAAATGAAAAAAATTAAATATTTTTTTGAGTTTTTAATCATATCTTCTCTTTTTATTATTTATATATTTTTAGGATTAAAAATTTCATCTTATATCAGTGGAAAATTATTTGAAACGTTTGGTCCAATTTTTAGATCAAAAAATCTCATTAAAACTAATATTCAAAGAGCTATTCCGAAAATTAATACCTCGAAAATTAAGACCATTACAAAAGATATGTGGAATAATTATGGAAGAACATTGTCTGAATATATGTTTCTTAAAGGTTTTAGAAATGATCAATTTAGATCAAATATTAATATTACAGGTAAAGAAATTCTTCAAAAAATAAAACTTGAAAAGACTCCAGTAATTTTTGTTTCTGGTCATTTTAGTAATTTTGAATTAATGGCGATGGAAATTGAAAAATCTGGTGTAAATCTATCGGCAATATATCGACCATTAAACAATATTTTCTTAAACATATTAATGGAAAGAATTAGAAAAAAATATATTTGTAAAAATCAAATTAAAAAAGGAACTAGTGGAGTTAGAGAATTGTTAAGATTATATAAAAAAGGCTACTCTATAGCCTTAATGATAGATCAGAGAGTCTCTCAAGGAATAAAATCTAAATTCTTTAATGAGGAAGCATTCACCACAACGATCCCCGCACAATTTATAAAAAAATTTAATTGTAAAGTAGTACCAATTACTATTGAGAGGCATAATGGTGTAAATTTTAATATTAAAGTTGAAAAACCTATTGAGTTTTCAAAAAACTCCTCAACTGAAAAAATTACTAGAGAATTAAACATTTGGCTGGAGAAAATAATTTTAAAAAATCCAGGTGAATGGATATGGTCTCATGACAGATGGAAGTAAGAATTTAGTTCGCCTCTTTTTTTTTATGAGCTTCTACATATGAAAAATATGGCTCTTGAAGCTCAACATTCCAATAATTAAGATTTTCTAAACTAATTAATTTTCCTGAAACAACGCAAACAACATGATCACCATTTTCAATAATTTCAAAGTTATTTGGTAAATATTTTAATTTTGCTAATTTTTTATTCATTTTTAGTTTATATACATCTATATGAAAGTTGGGATAATTGGAAGTGGCGGGAGAGAACATGCTCTATGTCTATCCATCAAAAAATCACCTAGAGTTGATAAGATATACTGTTTTCCTGGTAATGCAGGAACCTCAAATATAGCAGAAAATATTGAAATTGATTTATCAAACTTTAATAAAATTAAAGAATTTTCAATCAAGAATGAAATTGGTTTAATAATTGTTGGACCAGAAAAACCATTAGTTGATGGAATAGTGGATTTCTTTAGCGATACAGAAATAAATATTTTTGGCCCTGATAAAATTTCTTCTCAGTTAGAAGGTTCAAAGATATTTACTAAAAAAATATGTGAAAAATACAATATACCAACTGCTAAGTTTGGTGTTTTTGAAAATGCTAATGATGCAATATTTTTTCTGAACAAAACTAAGTTTCCACTTGTTGTCAAAGCAGATGGTCTTGCGTCAGGGAAAGGTGTTTACATTTGTGAAAACAAAGATGATGCAAATTTAGCAATAAAAGAAGTTTTTGATGGAAAGTTTGGATTGGCAAAAAATATTTTAATTGAAGAATTTCTTGTTGGTGAGGAAATGAGCTATTTTATTATAAGTGATGGTAAAGAAATCAAAAGCTTTGAAACAGCACAAGATCACAAAAGAGTTCTAGAAGGTGATAAAGGAGCAAATACAGGTGGGATGGGTGCGTATTCACCATCAAGACTAATCAATCAATCCTTAGAAAAAAAAATATTAAATAAAATAATCAAACCTACCATTAAAGCCCTGGTAGAAATGGAATCTAATTATAAAGGATTTTTATACGCTGGCTTAATGATAGTTAAAGGTGAACCTTATTTAATTGAATATAATGTAAGAATGGGAGATCCAGAATGTCAGACTATCTTACCTAAGTTAAAAACAGATTTGTTTGAAATTATAAATGCATGCTGCAATGAAAACCTAAAAAACATACATATAGAGTGGCATGATAAAAAAAGCTTATGCATTGTTTTATGCTCAAAAGGCTATCCTGATAAATATAATAATGAAATTTTAATAGAAAATATTGAAAATCTAGAGCTAGGTGAAGATGATTATTTTTTTCATGCTGGTACAAAAAAAATAAAAAATAAGATTTATTCAAATGGTGGAAGAGTAATTAATTTTGTTAGTCTTTCATCTAATTTTAAAAATAGTAGAGATAAAGTTATAAGTTTAATTAAAAACCTTAATTGGAAAGATGGGTTCTATAGAAAAGACATTGGTTATAAAGTGATTGATGAATGAGAATAATTTCAGGAAACTTCAAAGGCAAAAAAATTCTTCTACCTAAAGATAAGCTTACAAGACCTCTTAAAGATTTAACAAAAGAATCAATTTTTAATATATTAAAGCATTCCAAATTGTTAAATGTAGAATTAGAAAATTCTAAGATTCTAGATTTATTTTCAGGTGTTGGATCATTTGGTCTCGAATGTTTATCTAGAGGTGCTAAAAATGTTACCTTCTTAGAGAGCTATACAGAAGTATTAAATGTTTTAAAAAAAAATATAGATAATCTAAATCAGCAAAATCAAACAAAAATAATTGAAAAAGATATTTTTTCAGAAAATACACTTAAGTTATTAAATGACAAATTTGATATTATTTTTATGGACCCGCCCTACAAGGAGAAGAAATTATCTTTTCTATTGAATGCAATAACTAAATTAGAACTACTTAGCGCTGGTGGCGTCATAATTATTCATAGACATAAAAAAGAAGAGGATGATCTACCCAAAGAATTTAATCTAATTCTAGAAAAGAATTATGGTATTTCAAAAATTATATTTGGCAATACTTTAACTTAGGATTCTTTTTGTCTCTATTTTAATTAGTTCAACAGAAGGTTGATCAAAAGGATTAACATTTAAAGCTCGACCAAGTAAAATAGTTTCTAATATAAAAAAACAGAACAGTTCACCTAAAGACTGCTCGTTTCTCCTTAAAACTCTAAAACTTCTAAAAGGTATTTTTTTTGAAATAAAAACTTTTTCTGTAGCAATCATTTGAGATTGTTTTATTTTTTCTATTGATAAGTTTTTTAAAAACTTATGAGTATTCAGCACACTACTATTCTTAATTTTTATATTTCTATTTTCTAGGACATTAAAAAATGTATAAAAATATTTATTTGGACCATCTAGATATAGCTGCATTAAACTATGATTATCTTTTGGCATTGAAGAAATAACAGGTAATAACCCTAGTGATTTTTTTCCTAAACTTTCAGCTATCAGTTGCTGATACCATTTGAATAAATTTTCAGATTGTTCATCATAATTTAAAATTATTGATGTTTGTTTTCCACTTTTAATTAAGCTTAACGTAGTTGACACGTTACTTACGAGGTTGTTAATAAAATTTTTATTTTTAATAAGATTATTAAATTGCTTAAATTTCTTTTCATTCAAATTCATTAATTCTGCAGGTAACATTCCAACTTCCGACAATACGGAGTACCTACCTCCTACATAATTTTTATGCTCAAATATTTCGGCCTTAAGTTTTGCTGCTAAGTTAGCTAGGTAGCTATTTTTTGCTTCTGTAATAATAATATTTTTTTCTTTTTTATTAATTAACGTATTAGCATTTGCTATTGTCTCTAATGTATTTCCTGATTTAGAAATAATTAAATTTAAATTGATATTTTTATGATTAAAATAATCTGCATTGCTATTTAAATTATTAACAAAAGTAATTTTTTTTTTTATTTTAGGCTTTAAAAAATCATAAATAGCCTCAGATCCAAGAACAGATCCACCCATACCAATTATTCTTAAATTTGATAATTTTTTATATTTTTTAACTATTTCTTTTGAATAGCTATATTTATACGTGGGTTTTAAAGTTTCAAATAATGCTGGCTGATCTTTTAGCAATTTTAAAAAATCTTTTTTTATTATTTTGGAGTTTTTGATATTTAAAAAATTTTTAAATATCATTTTTCTAACTATCAGATTTATTAAATTTATTTATTAGTCTTTTAAAAAATCCCTTTTTCTTGAGTTTTTCATTTTCTTCCTCTACAATAGTTTTATCTAAATTTATTTCTGTAGCTTCTATTGATTTAGCTTTTGATTCATTAATTTTTTTAATGATTGATTCTTCAATAGAATTTTTTGTATCATCACTTTTCTCACTTGTGCTTGTAGAAGAGCTTTGATTAATTATATCTTCAATATCTGATGTATCTTTTTTATCTGATATTATGTTTTCCTTAGGTTCTTTTCCAGGTTCTGGCAACTCTCCAAAACTAGGTGGTAGCACTAAGGGTGATTTTTTTTCAACTAAGAACTCATCACCTCCTTTTTTTCTACTTCCCCCCAACCCTTCAGCAACTGTTCCACAGGAGTTTAAAAAAAGAAGTATTAAAAAAGAAGCTATTAATGGATTAGTTTTTTTCATTTATATTTTTATTATTAAAGAAAAGTTCTACTAAAATAAGGCAAAAAACTCCAATGGTAATAAATATATCAGCTACATTAAAAACAAACCAATGAAAGCCATAAAAATGTAAATCGATAAAATCTGGAACAGCTGAATAAACTATTCTGTCATAAAAGTTTCCAAGGGCACCACCTGCAATTAATGCAAAAAGGTAACGCTGGATATTATTATTTTTCAACATCATAAACAAAATAGCAATAATGATAAGAGCAATTAAGATTGTAATAGAGTTATAAATAATACTACCGTCTATTGAAAATAAACCAAAAGCTATTCCTTTGTTCCAGATTAAAAATAGGTTCAAATAAGGGGCTATATAGACATCCACTGAAGCTTCTACTTCTGCAAGTTTTAAGATGTATAGCTTTGTTGCACGATCAAATATAAAAACTATTAATAGAATTACTAAATTTAAATAAAAGTTTTTTAAGTTAATTTTGTTCATCAACTTTTTTGTTTAATTTGAATGCCTCTCACATTTAACTTTATTGATTTTCCAGCAGACCGGGCATTTATCTCCTTCAGCTTTAATTGTTTCTATAATTATTTCATCTTCATTAGACTGATGAACTAAAGCAGAAGACGTAATACATATTTCTGAAAAATCTACATTTTTTGAAATTTCAAATAATGTTTTATTTAGATTAATAACTAGGCTAGCTTCTAAACTTGATCCTATTTCCTTGCTAGCTCTTTTTGCTTCAATACTTATATTGCAGATGTCTCTAATTTTTTTCAGTTCTATCCATTTTTCATGCAGTTCCTTATCCTGGAAAGATTTTGGAAATTTAATAAATTGCTCTAAATGAATACTTTTTTGTTCTTTGTTTATTAGGGTAAAAATTTCTTCTGCTGTAAATGAAAGTATGGGTGCAAACCATTTAACCAAAGATTCTAAAATAATATTTAAAACAACTATACTACTCTTTCTTCTATCAGAATCTTTTAAATCACAATATAAAGCATCCTTCCTAATATCAAAATAAAATGAAGATAGGTCTACTGTGCAAAAATTTAAAAGCTCTTTATAAAGATTGTGAAAATCATAAGATTTAAAATAATTTTTAAAATTTTGATTTAGCTCATACACTCTATGAAGCATATATCTCTCTAACTCTGGTAATTGTTTGATATCTAGGTTTTCCATATCAACTTTTTGGAAATTATCATTTAGGTTGCCTAGTAAATATCTAAATGTATTTCTAATTTTTCTATATGAATCAGCGTGTTGTTCTAAAATAGAATAATCAATTCTTAAATCCTCTGCATAATTAGATGAGGCAACCCATATTCTTAAAATATCTGCCCCATATTTTTTTAAAATATCCTCAGGTGCAATTACATTTCCTACAGATTTTGACATTTTGAGACCTTTGCCATCCACAACAAATCCATGTGATAATATTGATTCATAAGGCGCTCTACCTCTCGTTCCACAAGATTCTAAAAGTGATGAATGAAACCAACCTCTATGCTGATCAGAGCCTTCCAAATACATTGATGCTGGCCATTGAAGGTCTTCTCTTTTTTCTAAAACAAATGCATGTGTGCAACCACTATCAAACCAAACTTCAACAATATCACTTATTTTTTCGTAATCTTCTGCTTTATATTTATCCCCTAAAAATCTTTGAGGATTATCAGAAAACCAACAATCAGAACCTTCTTTTTCATAAATGCTCGCAATATTTTCATTTACATTATCATCTACTAAAATTTCTTTAGTAGTTTTATGAACAAATATTGGAAGCGGAACTCCCCAAACTCTTTGTCTTGAAACACACCAATCTGGCCTTGTTTCAATCATTGCTTTTATTCTTTCTCTACCTTTATCTGGATAAAATTTAGTATCATCAAGAGCTTTTAACGCTTTTTTTCTCAAGCCATGACTTTCCATTGAAATAAACCATTGCGGAGTTGCTCTATGAACAAGGGGTGCTTTTGATCTCCATGAATGCGGATACGAATGAACTAGCTCTCCATTAGATAATAATTTTTTTTGTTCTTTTAATTTTTCAATAACGATCGGGTTAGCTTTAAAAATATGAGTTCCCTCAAATAAAGGAAGGTTTTTAGTATATTTACCATCACCATCTACAGTCTCTATGGCTTTTATTCCATGTTTTAAACAAAGATTAAAATCATCAGGACCATGGCTGGGTGCACAATGAACAATACCTGTTCCCTGCTCTGTTGTAACAAATCTTGCTTCAAGCATTGGGATATCATAATCATAACCAAGCTCTAAGAAAGGGTGGCTACAAATTGTATCTTTAAAATCTTTACCTTTAAATTTTTTTATTTCTTTGTAACTTTTGATTTCACAATCTTTGATAACAGACTCTAGTAGGGCTTCTGCAACTACTATTTTTTTATTCTTAAAATCCCCTTCGTCATTTAATTCAATTATTAAATAATCTAAGGCTTCATTATAAGCTAGCGCTTTATTTGCAGGTATAGTCCATGGAGTAGTTGTCCATATAATAATATCCGTATTTTCTAATTCTTTTATACTTGTTTTTTTAACTGGGAAGGCTGTATAAATTGTATCTGATTTATGATCATGATACTCAACTTCAGCATCTGCCAAAGCAGTTTTTTCTACAGTTGACCAAAGAACAGGTTTAAATCCTCTATAAAGACTTCCTTCTTTTAAAAATTTTCCTAACTCTCTTACGATTTGAGCTTCTGCCTCAAAACTCATTGTTGCATAATGATTATCCCAATCTCCAACAACACCTAATCTTTTAAATTGTGTTTTGTGAACATCAATCCATTTTTGAGCAAACTCTCTACACTCTTTTCTAAATTCTGTTATTGGAACTTCATTTTTATTTTTTTTATTTTTTTTATATTGTTCTTCAATTTTCCACTCAATAGGTAGACCATGACAATCCCACCCTGGAACATATACGGAATCTTTACCATCCATTTGATGGAATTTTACTATTATGTCTTTCAAAATTTTATTTAAGGCCGTACCCATATGAATATTTCCATTTGCATATGGTGGGCCATCATGAAGTATAAACTTCTCTTTACCCTTATTAGATTTTCTCAACTCTTTATAAAGATCAATTTTTTTCCAATATTCTAAAATTTCAGGCTCTTTATTCTGTAAGTTTGCCTTCATGGAGAAAGCTGTTTTAGGTAAATTTATATTTTCTTTGCTCATATTAACTTTTTTTAGCAACTTTTAAGTCACTTTGAATTTGTTTTTTTAATTGATCAACGTTTTTGAATTTTTTCTCTTTTCTTATAAACTTTGTGAACTGTACTGATAAATACTTATTATAAAGATTTCCAGAAAAATTAAAAATATGCACTTCTAGTAAAATTTTTTTTTGATTAAACGTTGGTCTATAACCAAGATTAGCAATCGCTTTTAGTGATTTATTAGAGTTTTTTTGCTTCACTTTAACCGCATACACTCCAGGCATCGCAATCACATAATCCTTAATATCAATATTACAGGTTGGAAAACCAATTTTTTTTCCTTGTTGCCTTCCCTTTTGAACAATTCCTTCAATTGACCAATTTCGACTTAACAATCTATTAGTTTTTTTTAATTGTCCTTTTTCTAGAAGAGAACGAATATATGTTGAGGAAATAACTTTTTTATTTAAGATTAACGGTTGTGGTTT
>CAJQSQ010000003.1 GCA_905616395.1 uncultured Candidatus Pelagibacter sp.
AATACAAATAATATGCTATACGCAAATTGAGCGTAGCCTGAGGTCAAACTTTCACCAAAAAATCTCTTAGGCTCTCCATACGTTACTGCTGAAAGATCTCCAACATTTATGTCGCTAATGATCTGAGGCTGGTAAAAAGAAACGTCTGTTTCAACATTAAATGTATTTCCTCCTACAAAATAAACAGCAAGAATAGCTAAAATACTAAATCCAAATATGTAAACATTAGTTAAATTTTTTATTTTTGAATGAACAAAAGGAGCGGTTATTACAAAAAGAAGCAATCCTACCAATATAACACCATATCCCTGAATACCAAAAGTGCTACTATCAACTTCCCCAATTAAATTGTTATAAGAAATTCCCCCTAAAATTATTACTGATAAGGCAGCAAGAAATAAAAGTATAGCTGTAGATTTTGCTCTAACAGTAAACTGCGGTAACATCGCAATAACTATTAAAGAGACAAGTAAAATTATTCCAGCAGCTAAGATAATTGTATAGCTTGTACTAGTTAGTAGGCTCGCTGGTGAAGAAATATCTGATAAAAAGTCTATTTTTTCAAGACTGAAATATTGAGGTGAAAATGTTTCAATACTACTTTGATTTGATTGAAGATTGATTTGATTATTATTTTTTAATAAGTTTTCTTTTTTATCATCAGGATCAAATATTAATCCTGCAATCATGATAACAACAATAACTACAAAAGATATTATGGAAGGACTTCTATGTTTGGTAAGTAAATATAGCAATCCTGCTAATAGAGCTAGGCCAAGAATTATATAAAGAACTATAGTGCCCGGGGTTTCTGTAAACTGAGTGATACCATGTCCTGCTAATGAACCACCTTGAGAAGAACCTTCTCCGGTTGTGGACGAACCATCTTCAACAATAATATTTCCAGTAGCATCAATTTTACGTTCACCTTTTGAAGTATCCTCATATACCTTTACGGCTTCTGCTTTTTCAAGAGCAAGTGCTGCTTCATCAATTATTGGCTGGTCATAAACTCCATGAATAACTGCAAATAGACCCGCAAACGACATTAAAATAAAAAATACTATAACAGATAAACCCTTAGTTACTCTTTGCACGGCAGGAAGAAAAAGACTTACTAGTAATGCTAAAACTAAAACTGCCCCATAAGATAAATCTGATATAAAACTTTGGAGTCTTCCAAAATTAAATGTAACTAAAATAAAGTTTATTAAGTATAGGGTGCCTGCACCAAGTATAGCACCAAAGGCTCCACCTCTACCACCAGCTAGACTTGCACCTCCAAGCACTAAAGCTGTTATTCCAAGTAATGTATATTTGGTACCTTGGAGAGGGTCTCCCGAACCAATCAAGGCTGTAAATGTTATTGCAGATAAAGCTGCAAAAATTCCAGCTATCAAATGAGCAACTATTCTAACCCAGTTAATTTTTACACCACTTGTAAAAGCTGCACGTTCATCTGAACCCATTAGCTTAAGATGTCCCCAAAAAGCAGTATGAGTTATCATGTAAAATAATATTGTTGCTAAAATCATTAGAAGAAATATTTCATTAAAAATTGTAAAACCTTCGCCCCATGGAATTAACCAGTCAGGTGCAATACCTCCAGGTCTAGGTAAAATTACAATATTCATTCCTACAAATGCTAAATATCCCGCAAGAGAAACTATGATTGGTGAAACCCTAACAAAACAAACTACCAAAGCAAAAAATAATTGATAAAGCATTCCCATAAATATGGCATAAACAAAAAAAGTAACTGGGCTTTGTAAATATCCTGCAGCAAAGAGCTGAATACAGCTCACATTAATAAAGCCCATGAAAGGTCCTATTGATAAGTCAACACCTCCACGACCTGCCATAACTATAAATGTTAAAGAGTAAGTTGCCAGTATTAATGGAGAAGTTAGAATTATAGCACTTCCAATACCAGAAGAAGAGATCAAAATTGGACTTCTAATTAAAGCAAAAATTAACAAAGCAAAGAAAATAAATATTGGTACCATTAAATATTTATTTGCTGAATGATCTGTACTAGATCTATAGGTTTTTTTAATTTTTTTTATTAATTCCATAATATGAATTTTAAGTTAATCGAAATAAATTACTTTAATTTTTTCTATACCTAATTTTTTTTTATCTTTATCTAATTTGTCAGAATCTATTATTTTGATATTTCTATTATTAACTGATGTGCTTGTATTTTTTTGTATATTATTAGATTTGATTATTTGTTCAAAAGCACTGACATCACTAACTTTGTAATTATTACTTAT
>CAJQSQ010000004.1 GCA_905616395.1 uncultured Candidatus Pelagibacter sp.
AGTATTTCTTTGGCAGAAGAGTTAGCTAGTTTATGAAAAAACATTTGTTGTGGATATAAATTTAACTATTGATAATTTTCTAAATACTATTTTTGGTGAGGTAGATTTAACTGTTCCTGGAGAAGAAAAAACAATGTTAGGTTTATGCTTTTATCAGTATTTAAAAAACAAAATTTATCCAGCTGAATTTGAAGCAAACATTAGCAAAGAATCTATAAGAATTAATCCAATAGATAAACCAGAGCTTACTAAGTTTATAGGAAAGGACGATGCTTGGAGCGATGGTTGGCTAACTTGGAAGCATTCTTTAAATGATAAGCAAATACTTCATCTAATTGTTATTTATCGTTTGTCCTACCTGCAACATTGTTATCTTGAAAAATATAATCAAATCCAAGACATATCTTTTTCAAAAGATATGAATGAATACTTTAGCATCTCTAAGGAAGAATTGCAGATTGAGTATAACAAGGTTAAAGTTAATGTGGGTGGAAATTAAAGTAAAAAGTTCTAATTTTTTTTATGAAAAAAAATATTATGAAGAAAACTTTAGCGAAGGTATGAAGTTTGATCATGAAGATGTTGTTAAATAAAGAGCTAAATATGACTCACTCAGTCAATTGACTTTTAGGTGCAGGGTTAATAAATATTTTACTGAAGTATAGATTGTACATTTGGTTGTCATTTAATTTACATAAGTGATGTGACGTAAGAAATAAATGAATATGAAAATTATACCTTAATTATACTTTAAAGGTAAAAGTCAAGTATAGCTAGGTTCTGGTGTACGACCTAATGCTTAACAGTCAACTGCTCTACCAACTGAGCTACCGAGGAATATCAAAATCACAATCTACTTTTTTTTTAAAGTAAAACAAGATTTTTTTTGGAGGCAACGCCCAGAATCGAACTGGGATACAAGGATTTGCAATCCTCTGCGTAACCATTCCGCCACGTTGCCCTCACATTTCATAATAAATCAAATAGTGAAGCTTTTATATATAAAATATTAATAATTAGTCTACCAAATAAGCTACCAAATTGATTATTGTTAATTGATATTATTAAATTATAAACTTATGAATACCTTATGAGTAATGATAAATACATACATTCTAATGTTGAAGATAAGATTTACTCTTATTGGGAAAAAAATAATTTATTTAAACCTACAACAAATAAAAAGAAATTTTCAGTAGTTATACCACCACCAAATGTAACAGGCAGTTTACATATGGGTCATGCTCTAAATAATTCAATTCAAGATCTTTTAGTGAGATATCACCGAATGAACAGCTATGAAACGTTATGGCAACCAGGAACTGATCATGCGGGAATTGCTACTCAGGCCTTAGTTGAAAAAAAGTTAATTGCAGATGGAATTGATAAAAATGAAATTGGGAGAGATAAATTTATCGAAAAGGTATGGGAATGGAAAGAGCAATACGGTGACATTATAATCAATCAACTTAAAAAATTAGGCTGTTCGTGTGATTGGTCAAGAAATGCCTTTACGATGGATGAAAATCTTTCTAAATCTGTAGTAAAAGTTTTTGTTGAACTTCATAAAAAAAAACTAATTTATAAAGATAAGAAATTAGTTAATTGGGATACGGTTTTAAAAACTGCCATTTCTGACTTAGAGGTCGATCAGAGAGAAGTTAACTCTTTAATGTATTATATAAAATACCCTATTGATAATTCTAATGAATTTATTACAATTGCAACCACAAGACCTGAAACAATGCTTGGTGACACAGCCATAGCTGTAAATCCAAAAGATGAACGTTTTAAAAGTTTTGTAGGTAAAAATGTTACAGTTCCAATCGTTGGTAGAAAAATTAAGATTATAGAAGATGATTATGCTGACCCTGAACAGGGAACGGGTGCATTAAAAATAACGCCAGCTCACGATTTTAATGATTATGATGTAGGTCAAAGAAACAATCTTGAAATAATAAATATTTTTACAGAAGCTGGTAAAATAAATCAAAATGCACCAAAGGATTATATTGGTCTTGATCGTTTTGAAGCTAGAAAGAAAATATTAAAAGAACTTAAAACAAAAGAATTTTTTGTAAAAGAAGAAAATATTAAAAATAAAGTTCCATATGGAGATAGATCAAACTCTGTAATTGAACCTTTTTTAACTGAACAGTGGTTTGTCGATGCAAAAAAATTATCCACCAAAGCTAAAGAAGTTGTTACTTCAAAAAAAACTAATTTTTTTCCTGATAATTGGTCAAAAACTTATTTTCAGTGGATGAATAATATTGAACCCTGGTGTATTTCAAGACAGTTATGGTGGGGCCATCAAATACCAGCTTGGTATGGTCCAGATAAAGAAATATTTGTTGCAGTTAATGAAGAGGATGCAAAAATTGCCGCAAACAAACATTACAATAAAGATGTAGAATTAGTGCGAGATCCTGACGTATTGGATACATGGTTTTCATCTGGTCTTTGGCCTTTTGCAACATTAGGTTGGCCTGACAATAAAGAATATGTTGAAAAATTTTACCCAACATCAGTTCTTGTAACGGGTTTTGATATTATATTTTTCTGGGTTGCTAGAATGATTATGTTTGGAATGGAATTTTTAGATAAGGAGCCTTTTAAAGATATCTATGTACATGCACTTGTTAAGGATGAGAAGGGTCAGAAAATGTCAAAATCAAAAGGAAATGTAATTGATCCTTTAGATTTAATTAAAAAATATAGTGCTGATGCTTTGAGGTTTACCTTACTTTCAATGGCCTCGCCAGGAACAGATGTAAAACTGTCAGAAGATAGAGTTAAAGGATATAGAAATTTTTTAAATAAATTATGGAATGCTAATAATTTTCTAATAACGAATAATTGTGATTTTAGTAAGATTGATAAAACTCCAAAACTAACAATTAATATTAATAAATGGATTTATTCAGAATTACTATTGGCTAAAGATAAAATTGAAAAAAATTTAAAAGAATATCGGTTTGATGAGGCTGCTAAAAATGCATACCAATTTTCTTGGCATTCATATTGTGATTTATATATAGAATTGTCAAAAACAATACTATTTTCAGAAGATGAAAAAGCCAAAGATGAAGTAAGAGAGGTATCAGCCTATATATTTAAACAAATACTAATACTATTACATCCATTTATACCATTTGTTACTGAAGAAATTTGGTTAAAAAACAAGTTTGATAACTCTGGAAAAAATTTTTTAATGTTAGCAAATTGGCCATCTGGAAATTTTGCAAAAGATTCTAGTACAGATCAAGTTGTGAAAATTATCAGTATTATTTCTGAATTAAGATCTTTTAAAAATGAATTAAGCGTAAGTCCTGGATCTTTTATTGATATTTCAATTCAAGGTATTGATAAAAATGCTAAAGTTTTTTTTACTGAAAATGAAATTATTTTAAAAAGATTAGGACGAATTAATAATTTATTTGACAAAGATCTAGACAAACCTGCCCCCACATTAATGGTATCTGGTGATTTGTTTAAAGTATATTTTGCTGAAGATGTTGATTTAAAATTGATTAAAGATAATTTGATAAATAAGCAAAAAAAATATCAACAAGAAATGGATAAAATATCAAAAAGATTAGCCAATAAAGGCTTTGTTGATAGAGCACCAAAAGATATTGTTGACCAAGAAAAAAATAATTATAATAATTTAGAAAATGATATTAAAAAGATATCGGTAACAATAGAAAGTTTATAATGGGTAAATTCAATAAAAAAAAACTACCAAGCAGACATACTTCACTTGGAGCAGATAGAGCTCCACACAGATCATTTTATTATGCCATGGGAGAAACTGAAAAAGATGTAGCGAAACCTTTTGTTGGAGTTGTTTCAACGTGGAATGAGGCTGCGCCTTGTAATATCGCTTTAATGAGACAGGCTCAATCTGTTAAAAAAGGTGTTAGAGCTTCAGGTGGCACACCAAGAGAATTTTGCACAATAACTGTTACAGATGGTATTGCGATGGGTCATGAGGGAATGAAATCTTCTTTGGTATCTCGTGAAATTATTGCTGACTCAACAGAACTTACTGTTCGTGGTCACTGTTATGATGCATTGGTTGGTATTGCTGGTTGTGATAAATCTTTACCAGCTTTGATGATGGCAATGGTTAGATTAAATGTTCCAAGTGTATTTATCTATGGTGGTTCAATTTTACCTGGTCAGTATAAAGGTAAAGATGTAACTGTTGTTGATGTTTTTGAAGCTGTTGGAAAACATTCGGCAGGTAAAATGTCTGCAAAAGAATTAAGAAAATTAGAACTTGTTGCTTGTCCAAGTGCAGGTGCTTGTGGTGGACAGTTCACTGCAAATACTATGGCCTGTGTCTCTGAAGCTATTGGTTTAGCATTACCTTATTCTGCTGGAACTCCTGCTCCATACGAAGAAAGAGATAAGTATGCATTATTAAGTGGAAAAAATGTAATGAACTTATTACAAAAAAATATCAGGCCTAGAGATATTGTTACAAAAAAATCTTTAGAAAATGCTGCAACAATTGTAGCTGCTACGGGTGGATCAACGAATGCTGCTCTACATTTACCAGCACTTGCAAATGAAATTGGGATTAAATTTGATTTAATGGATGTTGCTAAAATATTTAAGAAAACTCCTTACCTTGCTGATTTAAAACCAGGAGGAAAATATGTTGCCAAAGATATGTGGTTAGCTGGTGGAGTTCCGATGCTATTAAAAACACTTTATGATGGTGGATTTATTCATGGTGATTGCTTAACTGTTACAGGCAAAACTATGAAACAAAATTTAAAGAACATTAAGTTTAATCCTAAGCAAAAAGTTTTAAGAGCTTATGACAATCCTCTTTCACCAGATGGTGGAGTTGTTGGCCTTAAAGGTAATTTAGCACCAGATGGTGGTATTGTTAAAATTGCTGGATTAAAGAAACTTCAATTTACGGGTAAAGCAAGATGCTTTGATAATGAAGAGGCAGCAATGGCTGCAGTACAAAATAAAAAATATAAAGAAGGTGATGTAATTATTATTCGTTATGAAGGGCCTGTAGGAGGTCCTGGTATGAGAGAAATGCTTTCAACAACTGGTGCCATTTATGGACAAGGTATGGGTGAGAAGGTTGCTCTAATTACTGATGGCAGGTTCTCTGGTGCTACAAGGGGTTTTTGTGTGGGTCATGTTGGACCTGAGGCGGCCTTAGGCGGCCCTTTAGCTTTATTACGTAATGGAGACATTATTGATATAGATGCTAAAAAAGGAACAATAAACGTTAGATTGACTAAATCACAATTAGCCGCAAGACGTAAAAAATGGAAACCAAAAAAATCAAGCTTTGGATCTGGAACTATTTGGAAATATGCCCAAACAGTAGGTCCTGCTTATTTAGGTGCACCAACACATCCTGGTAAAAGAAAAGAAGTAAAAGTTTACGCTGATATTTAATGAAAATTAGACCTGTTATTTTATGTGGCGGAGCTGGAACAAGACTTTGGTCACAATCTAAAAATAATTTAGCAAAACAATTCATTGATTTTGGTGGATGGAGTTTATTAGAAAAAACTTTAGAACGTGTTAAAAGTCCAACTTTTGATTATCCAATTATCAGTACAAATGCTAAGTACTTAAAATTAGTAAAAAGTTACTTAAAAAAGTTTAAAGTTAAAAACTATAAAATAGTACTAGAGCCATCTAAAAGAAATACAGCACCAGCAATTCTAGCTTCAGCATTAATTAAAGATATTCCAAACGAACAACCCCTGATGTTTTTTGCAGCTGACCATTTGATAGAAAAAGCAAGTATTTTTAATAAAGCTATAAATAAAAATAAAGACAATTTAACTGATCAAAATATATTTATTTTTGGTATTAAACCAACAGCTCCTTCTAGTGAATATGGTTATTTTATAACAAAAAAAGTTAAAGGAAATATTAATAAAGTAACTAGATTTATTGAAAAACCAACTGAAGCTAAGGCTAAACAAGTGATTAAACAAAAAGGGTATTGGAACTCTGGAATGTTTTTTTTAAGAAAAGACTCAATAATAAATAACTTTAAAAAGTACCAACCAACAATATATAAAAACTGTGTTAATGCTGTTTCAAAAGCGAGACTTAAAGATAACACTTATTATTTAAATAAAACTTCTTTTGAGAGAGCTACTGCTAAATCTTTTGATTATGCAATTTTAGAAAAAACTAAACAAATCAATGCAATTAAATTAGATATTCCTTGGTCAGATCTTGGTAGCTGGAAAGAGATCTTAAAAATGTACGATAAAAATAAGAATAAATATTATAAGAAAAAAAATGTTTATTACCGACCATGGGGTAGGTATGTTAATTTATTTGAAGGTAAAGGTTTTTTAATTAAAGAATTATTTGTAAAACCAAAAGGTGTTTTAAGTTTACAAAAACATCACCATAGATCTGAACACTGGCTAGTTACTCAAGGAACACCAAAAATTACACTTAACAAAGATAGTTTTTCTAAAAAACAAAGCGATCATATTTTCATTCCATTAGAAGCAGTTCATAGGATTGAAAACCTTGGTAGCAAACCAGTTAAAATTATTGAAGCTCAAGTTGGATCAATATTAAAAGAAAGTGATATTGTAAGGTTTCAAGATGTATATGGCCGTATTAAATAAACCCAATACATTAAAATAACTAATAATTTAGAAAAATCCATTTGGAATAATAATGTAGTGAATTGCTAATACAATTGCTACAGACACAGTTAATCCCAATGTCATTTTAAGAAAATCTTTACCAATAAGTGGGAAAACATATTTGAATTTGTAATCACTATTCATCGATGCAATCGCTAATTCTCTTCCACATAATAGTCCCACAAACACCCAAGTTGTAGACATTGGTAAGTCATTAAGTTCCTTAAAGTAATAAAGAACACCAGCATAAATAATATTTATTATTGTTGCAGATCTTGCGTATCTTGTGCCAGTTTTCTCTAAAACAACTTTTTGGATTGCTCCACCATGAATGTAGAAAATATAAAATAATAAAACTGTAAAATAACCCAGAACAATTAATAATAATGCTACATCCAATTGTCTTGGTAGATATACAGCTATATTAGCTACATCATGAGATAACCAAGCCCACCATAATAAACCCGAAGTAAACCATACTGAGTTACGCCAAAAACCAATCCATTTATCTTCAACTTCATCTAATTTTTCATTAATAAATTTTGAGATAATAATCCAGCAAATGTAAGCAGCTATTGCTGCAAGACCATAACCCACAACACTTTTCATAAGCATTTTTTCAAGAATTACAGTTGACGCAAAAGCAGATAAAACTAAGAAAGTTGTAGAAACGGGTATTCCAAATCTCGTTAATACCAAAAGTATTCCGGGTGCAACAGCATGATACCATTGAATTTCCTGGTAAGGTATTTGGGTTAATCTTCCATATGAGATATCACCATCATTACTGTACCAGCCCCAAGTAATAGCAAGGATCAGTACAAATGATGCTGCACTTGCAAGTGTATACCATTTAAACCATTTTTGTTTTGAGGCAATAAAAGTACCCAATGTTTGAATTGAGTCATTTGCTATTACGCTATATCCAGCTAACGCAAATCCAACGATTGTATATATTAGTGTCATTTCCATCTTATTTTCCTATTTTATATTTTCTTTATTGTTTTCCATTTCAAACGATTCTTATTCTTGATGATGATTTAATATGGGAGGAAATATATATCTACAATTAAATTTGATAAGATTAATTATATGATGCTGATTCATCGTTAATTATATTAACTGATATATTTGTCTAGTTCTAAAATACTTTAAATACAACTTGTCGTATTCATATTAAATCTAAAATATAACCTTATAAATTCCCATTAAGAAAAGAGGTATTTGTAAACCAAAATTAGTCAATATAGCCTTATCCTTTGATATAAAACCAGCAATTGTCCAACCAACAACACCCAGCCCATGAAAGTAAATATTGATAGGGTAGATGTTTAGATTGGTTAATAATATTCCTATTAATACTAAAGCTGTACTAATCCATTTAAGGTATTTTTTTATAAACATAGTCTCCTTTATATGTAAGTTTTGTTATTAATTTATTACAATTATAGAGAAACAAAAATCTTTATTACCATAGGGTATTGACATTATAAAGTGTTATGTTATAACATCACATAATGAATAATAATGACATAGTTTTTGATATAATTAAAAAATCCAAGAAGCATTTAACTGCTTATGAAATATTAGATAAATTTCAAAAATTTAAGAAGATACAACCGATGGCTGTTTACAGGTCTTTAAAAAAACTAATAGAAGAAGATAAGATACATAAATCCAATCAAAATAAGACTTATGTATTGTGCAGTCATGAACATGTTAAACATAATCCATCTATAGCTATTTGTAGAGATTGTGGAGATACAGAAGAGCTTAATTCAGAATTATTTGAAACAATATTTAAAAAAAACCCAATAAAAAAATATGACTTCAGCAAGTTTCAACTTGAAGTCTCAACAATATGTAGGAGATGTAACTAATGGAACACGCACACGAATTACCAGAATTTCTTCATTTTTTAGAAGAACTTATAGAAGAATACGGAATATTAAGAGGTTTTATCTTTGGCTTCATACATACATTAATTCCATTAATCGGATTTTATTCAGGTTGGAGTATTAACCGTTTTTTAAAATTAGTTTCTAATGGTGCAATTGCTGGAATTATTGGAATAGTTTTAGCTCATATTATAGCGGATTTTATAGCAGCCATGCTTGATCCCAACTTAAAAAGTGCAGCTTATGGAATTGTTCTTGGTGGATTCTTGCCTTTATTAGCAGTACCTTTTTTAGAAAAGTATGTAACCAAAAGTCAATATCATAATGTGGTAGGTGATCACGAAGATTTAAAAAAGGATTTGAAAAGTAAACATAAATAATATTTAATAGTTTGTGTGAATACAGTTTCCTTAACTTTAGATGAAATATTAGAATTAGCTAAAAAAACATTATTAACTAATGGTTGTGATAATGAAAATGCCAGTATTTTAGCGGATACTATTATGAGAGCTGAAAGAGATGGCTCTGTATCACATGGTCTTTTTAGACTCCCAGCTTATGTAGCTGGTTTAAAAAGCAAAAAAATTAATGGCAAAGCAAGACCCGAATTAGAAAATGTTGCTCCAAGTATTATTAAAGTATTAGGTAATAATGCTGTTGCACCAATGGTTTTAAGTTTAGGACTACCAGCGGTTATTGATTTAGCTAAAAAAAATGGTGTCGCTGTTCTTGCTATAAAAAATTCACATCACATGGCAGCTCTTTGGCCTGAAACTGAAGCTATTGCTGAAGCAGGACTTGTTGGTATAGCTTGTACTTCTTATAAGCCAGCTGTTGCTCCAGCAGGTGCTACAAAACCTTTGTATGGAACAAACCCAATTTCTTTTGCTTGGCCTAGACCTGGTAAAACTCCAGTTGTCTATGATATGGCAACAGCATCAATGGCTATGGGTGAAGTTCAAATTGCAAAAAGAGAAGGGCATAAAGTACCCCTTGGAACTGGCTTAACTAAAGATGGAAAAGAAACTACCGATCCTGGAGAAATTGCAGATGGTGGAGTTATATTACCGTTCGGTGGTTACAAGGGATCAAGTATAGCAATGATGGTAGAATTACTTGCTGGTGCATTAATCGGTGAAAATTTTAGTTTTGAAACTGCTGCTAAAGATAATAACGATGGTGGTCCTCCTAGTGGTGGTGAATTTATTATAGCAATCTCACCTGAGAAAATTTCTGGTAAAGGCTGGGATAAACATGCTGATGAGTTTTTTAGTAAAATGTCAGCTATGGATGGTGTTAGGCTACCTGGAGAAAGAAGACATAAAAATAGACTAGATAAAGGTCCAAGAAATATTAATGAAGAACTTGTTAATAAAATCAAATCTTTAAGTTAATTCAATTTCAATAGGTGTGTGATCTGAAGGTTTTTCTTTTCCTCTAGGGTCTTTATTAATATAAACATTCTTAACTATATTTAATAAAGAATTTGATACTAAGAAGTGATCAATTCTTAATCCATTATTTTTTTGCCAAGCACCTCTCATATAATCCCAATAAGTATAACCTTCTATTTCACCATGAATATGACGGTAAGCATCATGGAAACCTAGATTAATCATTTCTCTAAATTTTTTTCTTATCTCAAGTCTATACAGAGCATCATCTTCAAATCCTTTAATATTATATGCATCTTCTTCAGAAGGCAGAATATTGAAATCACCAGCTAAAATAATATTTTCATTTTTTTTGAAAGAGTTTTTAATTGTTTAATCAAAGTATCTAACCATTCTTTTTTATAAGTATATTTATCAGTATCTACTGGATTACCGTTTGGTGTGTAAATGTTAATCAGTTGAATATTCTTTTTCTTATATTTTAATTCTGCCGAAATAATTCTAGATTGTTTTAACTTATCTTTAATCAAATCTAATCTAACATTTTCTAGTTTGTGCTTAGAAATGATAGCAACACCATTGTAACTTTTTTGACCAAAAACATGACTTTCATAATCTAATGCTGAAAAATCATCATAAGGAAAAGTTTCGTCTTGAGTTTTAATTTCCTGCATCATGACAACATCTGGAGAAAATTTTTGCAGATATTCTTTAATATTTTCAATTCTTGCTCTAACTGAATTAACATTCCAAGATGTTATGATCATTATACTGAGAATGAAACACCACAACCACAAGAAGATTTGCTTTGTGGGTTAGAGATTTTAAATTGATCGCCAATTAGTTCTGAGACAAAGTCTACTTCTGAACCTTTTAATAAGTCTGCTGAAGTTTTATCAATGAGAATATTTTCATGCTTTAAGTCATCTGCTTCTAATTTTTTGTCAAAAGTAAACTCATATTGAAAACCTGAGCAACCACCACCTTTAATAGCGATTCTAAAAAATGACCCTGGATCTTTTTGAGACAACAAATTATTAATCTGTTTTATAGCTTTATCTGTAAATTTAATTTCTTTAATCATATAACAACACTGATATTACTAATATAATATCAATTTATTAAATTTAAAGTATGAATAATTACTCAAATTTAGCTCTATCTAAAAGTAAAGGCCGTATTTTTAAAGAAGCCAATTCACTTTATAGAACACCATTTCAAAGAGATAGGGATAGAATTATTCATAGTGCCTCATTCAGAAGGCTAAAGCATAAAACACAAGTTTTTGTTAATACAGAAGGGGATCACTTTAGAACTAGAATTACTCATTCGATTGAAGTTGCGCAAATTGCTAGATCTATAGCTAAACATTTAGGCCTAAACGATGATCTAGCTGAAACCTTAAGTTTGGCACACGACTTGGGACATACACCGTTTGGGCATGCTGGAGAAGATGCTCTTAGTGAATGCATGGTTAACTTTGGAGGCTTTGACCATAATCTTCAAACCTTAAGAATAATTATGTTTCTTGAGCATAAATACCTTAAATTTAAAGGCTTAAACTTAACATTAGAAACTTTAGATGGATTATTAAAGCACAACGGTCCAATTAAAGATCTATCTAAAGTTAATAAGTTGATTGGATTAAAAAGTTTAAAGAATAAAATAAATTTTATTAACTCTGGATCATTGGAGGCTCAAATATCAGCAATCTCTGATGACATTGCCTATAATAATCATGACATACAAGATGGAATTAGAGCCAAAATGTTTAATTTAAACGACTTGATTGAAATTAATTTTTTTAAAGATATTTATAAATCACACAAAAAAAATATTAAAAATAATAATAAAGATATTTTGATATATCAAATAATACGGGATTCAATTGATTTAATGGTTAGAGATTTGATTAAAAATACTAAAAATAATTTAAAAACCAATAAGATCAAATCTTTAAATGATGTTTATAAATTAGATAATCCAATGGTATGTTTTTCTAGTAAATTTCTAAAAATTGAAAAAGAAGTTAGGTTTTTCCTAAGAAGCAAAATGTACAATAATAAGAAAGTATTATTAAAAAATAATCATGGAAAAAAAATTGTTAATAAACTTTTTTATAAAATTAAGAATAAGCCCAAAAGATTCTTAAATGCTGACCAATTAAAGAATGACTCTAATAGAGCAATTGCTGATTTTATTTCAGGTATGACAGATAGATATGCAATCAATTTAAACAAAATTATTTAATGAACATTTTTGATCTCTACTTAGATAAAATAATAATTTTGATTAAAAAGCTAAATAAAGATGGTTCCTTAGAAATACCTGAATCTTTAAAAGGAATTAATGTAGATATACCACCATCAAATTTTGACTGTGATATATCGACCAATGTAGCCATGGTACTCTCTAAAGCGAATAAAAAATCTCCAATCGATATTGCAAACACTCTAATTGATTTAATTAAAAATGAAGATGAAAAAATTAAAACTATTTCTGTAGCAAAACCTGGATTTATTAATATTAAATTTAAACAAACATATTGGAACAATTTTATTAAAAATGTTAACGAAAATTACAAAGATTTTGGTGTCAATATAAAAGAAAAAAAACAGAAATATCTTGTAGAATTTGTTTCAGCTAACCCAACAGGTCCTCTTCACGTAGGACATTGTAGAGGTGCAATATTAGGAGATGTAATTTCAAATATATTAATTTTTAACAAACATGATGTTTCGAAAGAATATTATGTAAACGACTATGGTAATCAGATCATAAATTTTACAAAGTCTGTTTTTTTTAGAATTAGAGAAATACTTTTTAATGAAAAATTTCCCATTGAAAATTCAGATTTATATCCTGGTGATTACTTAGTTGATATTGCTAAAAATATTATAGAATCTAAAAATGTTTTAAAATTTGATAAATTTGAAGATGTTTCAAAAGAATTAACTTTATTGTCAGTCTCAGAATCTTTAAAATTAATTAAAAGCAATTTATTAAACCTTGGAATAGTGCACGATAAATTTACCAGTGAAACTGATATCGTCCTAAATAATGAAGTTCAAAAAGCAATTGACAAATTAAAGGATAAAAAACTAGTTTATAGTGGAAAAATTAAGGCTCCTAAAGGTGAGGATGATCAAAACTGGGTTGAAAGAGAGCAACTTTTATTTAAATCAACAGATTTTGGTGACGATAAAGATAGAGCACTTCAAAAATCTGATACATCATGGACTTACTTTGCTAGTGATGTGGCTTATCACGATAATAAATTGGATAGAAATTACGATACACTTATTAATATATTGGGAGCTGACCATGCCGGTTATATAAAAAGGATAACTGCTGTCGTTGAAGCGTTGTCTGGAGATAAAAAAAAATTAATTTGCAAGGTAAGCCAACTCGTTAAACTAATTAAAGATGGAAAACCTTTCAAAATGTCGAAAAGAAAAGGTGACTATATAACAGTTGAAGACTTGATTTCTGAAGTGGGCAGGGATGCTACAAGATTTATTATGCTTAATAGAAGTAGCGATGTAGAGTTAGATTTTGACTTTACAAAAGTTAAAGAAAAATCAAAAGATAATCCTCTTTATTATGTTCAGTATTGTTATGCTAGAATATCATCTGTTTTTAGACATGTGGATCTTAATATAGAAAATGATTTAGATATAAAAGATTACGAATTTGAATACACAGAAGATGAAATCAAGATATTAAAAAAAATAGCTGAATGGCCCAAGTGTATTGAAACTGCAAGCTTAAGACTTGAACCTCACAGAATACCTGTTTATCTTTATGAGCTATCATCAGAATTCCATTCTTATTGGAATATGGGTAAAGATGATCCATCAAAAAGATTTATTAATGAACAAAAGAAAATACCAAATGATAAGTTAGTTTTTTTAAAAGTTATATCTAATGTTATCAAATCTGGAATGGATATTGTTGGAGTGGAAACTCCGCAAAAAATGTAATGTTAAAAGAACTTAAATATCTTTTATTTTTGATTGTTATAGTTTTATTTTTTTTTCTATCTTTCAAATACTACTTTTCAAATGAAAATAAAAAAAATTCATATAGATCTTTAAAAAATATTGAAGATAAAACTAAAAATTATTCTCGTAATCTTATTTTACTTAATAGTGATACTGTTGATATCGTAGAATATGTTGAAAAAAGCATAGATAAAAACAAAAAGAATTACAATTTTTGGAAATTAATAAATAATGATGGATGATCGTAAAAGTTTTATAGTTGGTTTAAAATCAACTAAATTATTGATTAATGAAAAAAAATTTCTAATTAAACATAAGCCCTGGGGAATAATACTTTTTTCACGAAATATTAAAAATATTACACAAGTAAAAAAATTAACAGATGAAATTAGAAAAATATTTAATGATAAGAAATATCCTATTTTAATTGACCAAGAGGGTGGCAGAGTAAATAGATTAAGAAAATTTTTTAATGCAGATAAGTTTACAGGAGAGTTTTTTGGCAATCTGTATATAAATGATAAAAAAAAATTTTATATTGAGTATAAAAAGTTTATAAATAAAACTGTCTTATTATTAAAAACTGTAGGCATAAATATTAATACTTTACCCGTTCTTGACGTAAGATCAAAAGGGTCTAGCTCAATAATTGGTGACAGATCATTTTCAAGTAATGCGAAAATTGTTTCACAAATTGGTGATATTTGTATTAAAGAATTGCATAATAATAAGATTGCTGCTGTAATAAAACATATTCCTGGTCACGGTTTGGCTAAAGTTGATAGTCATAAAAAAACTCCTACAATCAACAAGGAATTAAGACATCTAAATAATAATGATTTTATGGCATTCAAAAATAAAAATAGTTTGTTTGCAATGACAGCGCATCTTATTTACAAAAATATCGATAAAGTTAATACCGCAACACATTCGAAGAAAATTATAAAATTAATAAGAAACCAAATTAAATTTAAGAATATTTTGATGTCTGATGATATATCAATGAAGAGTTTAAAAGGCTCTATAGCAATTAATACAAAAAAATCTTTTAGTGCTGGTTGCGATCTAGTTCTTCATTGTAATGGAAATTTAAAAGAAATGAATGTTGTCGCTCTTTATTCACCGATTATAAGTAAGTTTATTATAAAAAAAACATCACAATTTTATAAGATTATAAGTTAATATTTAATATGCCTGACACCGATTCTAAAAATTTTAATGTAGATCTTGATAATTATAACGGCCCGTTAGATGTTTTGTTAGATTTGGCAAAAGCCCAAAAGGTTAACCTTGAAGATATTTCAATAACATTACTGGCTGATCAATTTCATAATTATATTACTAACGAAAAAAATCTTAATCTAGAATCTGCATCAGAATATTTATTGATGGCTACCTGGTTAACCTATCTTAAATCAAAACTTTTGTTGCCAGGAAATCCAGAAGAAGAATTTAAAGTTTTAGAAGTTGCTGAAAAATTAAAATTACAATTAAAAAAATTAGAGTTGATTAGATTACTTTCTGACCAAATGTTAAAAAGAAAAAGACTTGGAAGAGAAATAAGAGTTAGAGGAATTAAAGGAAATATACGATCTATATATAGTACAGAATATAAACTAAATCTTTACGAACTATTAAAATCTTATTCCTCAATTATTATGACTAAAGATTTTCAAAGGATGAATATTCCTAAACTTCCAGTTTTTACCACTGAAGATGGCATTAAAAGAATAAAAGAATTCTTTGGTAAGTTAATTGATTGGAGAAACATTAATGAATTAATACCATCTTCATTTAAGAATGGCTCAAAATATAAAAGAACTGGTAAAGCGGGAATTTTTGCTGGTTCTTTAGAGCTGGTTAAAGAGGGCAATCTAACTATAAAGCAAGAAAACTTATTTGATGATATTTATATTAAAGAACTAAAATGACAAAAATAAAAAAAGAAACAAAAGATAATATAGTTACTTTCCCTTCAAAAATGAATGATGGCGAAAGAGAAGTTGAGGCAATAATTTTTGCTGCTGCCGAACCGTTAGATATCGACACCATTGAATCTAAAATTTCAAAAAAAATTGATGTTTTAAAATCATTAGAAAAGCTTCAAAAAGAATACTCATCAAGAGGAATTAATTTAGTTTGTATTTCTAAGAGATGGTCTTTTAGAACCTCTGAAAATTTATCAAACCTTATGTCTCAAGAAAAAACTGTAGAAAAAAAACTATCTAGAGCTGCTATTGAAACATTAGCTATAATTGTTTATCACCAACCTGTTACTAGAGCTGAAATAGAAGAAATAAGAGGTGTTGCTTTTGGTACAAATACACTTGATATTTTAATGGAGCTCAATTGGGTAAAACCACAAGGGCGTAAAGATGTCCCGGGTAAACCAATTCAGTACGGAACCACTAATGATTTCTTAAGTCATTTTAGTCTTCAGAAGTTGTCAGATTTACCTACAGTTGATGAATTGGGATCCGCCGGACTGATTGATAGTTCAAACATAGATAATGCAATATTTGGTACAGGTAAATTTTACAAAGAAAAACAAGAAGAAAAAAAAGAAGACATCTATGAAAATATAGATGAAATGTTAGGTGGAACGCTTAGTCCTGATGAAGAAAAATAAAAAGTTACTTTAAAGTTAAATCTAAAAAGGGTATAAAATTATATGAGCATAGGAATTTGGCAAATAGCAATAGTTGTTATCTTAGTTGTCCTTCTATTCGGTAGAGGTAAAATCTCTAGTTTAATGGGTGATGTAGCTAAAGGTATTAAAAGTTTTAAAAAAGGCATGGCTACAGACATCACAGATGAGCCAGAGCCTAAAAATGTTTCTGAAAATAATCAAGACAGCAAAGATAAAGAATAAATCAAATGCCTACTATTGGCTGGTTTGAGATTTTACTCGTAGTAGCTGTAGCAATCATCGTTATTGGACCCAAAGATTTCCCACATATGTTAAAAAAAGTTGGTTCATGGATCGGAACGATAAAAAGATATATTAGCAATATACAAAGTGAGGTAGCTGACCTTGATATTGGTTCTAATGAAATAGAAAAGCCACCAGAAGATGAAAAAAAAGATGACAAAATCTGAAAATGAAGGTGGCTTTGTAAGTCATTTAACAGAACTTAGAAAAAGATTAATTCATTCGTTTATTTTTTTATTCATATTTTTTATTGGATGTTATTTTTTTTCAGAACATCTCTATGGTTTTTTAGTCGAGCCTTTTGCTAAAGCAGTAAATGAAAGTGGTACAGATAGAAGGTTAATTTTTACAGCTCTACAAGAAACGTTCTTAACATACTTGAAGGTTTCTTTTTTTGCAGCATTCTTTGTTACTTGTCCTTTCATATTAGTGCAAATTTGGAAATTTATTGCACCAGGGCTCTATAAACATGAAAAAATTGCAATTGTTCCTTATCTAGTTTTAACGCCTATATTATTTTTTCTAGGAGGGATGCTAGTTTATTATTTAATAATGCCACTAGCGATAAAGTTTTTTCTCTCTTTTGAAAGCACAGGGGCCTCAACAGGGTTACCCATCCAATTAGAAGCAAAAGTTAGTGAATATCTTTCACTTGTAATGAAATTAATTTTTGCATTTGGTATAAGTTTTCAGCTACCAGTTGTTCTTAGTTTGTTAGCTAGAGTTGGCATAGTTAATGCTAAATTTCTTAGAGAAAAAAGAAAATATGTCGTTGTAATGATTTTTGCAGCAGCCGCACTATTAACACCGCCTGATCCTATAACTCAAATTGGACTAGCAATACCATTATTGATTTTATATGAATTATCTATATTTTCTGTAAACATTATTGATAAGAAAAATAAAAAAAATGCATAATATAAAAGAAATTAGAAATGATATTGAGGCTTTTAAAAAAGCTTTGAATAAAAGATTCCTAGATATAAATGTGGATAAGATTTTATCATTGGATGAGAATAATAGAGAATACATCCAACAAAGAGAATTACTTGAAAAAGAAAAAAAAGATATCTCAAAATCTAAAGATCAATCTCTTTTTGAAAAATCTAAAAAGATTTCTTCTGAAATTGATAATATTAGTAAATTACAATCTAGTGTTAAAAGTGAATTAGAGGCTATTTTGTCCTCAATACCAAACATACCTCATTCTGACGTTCCTACAGGTAAAGATGAAAACTCAAATGTAGAAATTTCTAAATCAGGAACATTACCTAATTTTACATTTAAACCTAAATCTCATTATGAATTAGGTGAAAACTTAAACATGCTTGATTTTGATCTAGCTACAAAAACTACTGGCTCAAGGTTTGTTTTTGTAAAAGATAAATTGGCCTTGTTGGAAAGAGCTTTATCAAATTTTATGCTTGATACACATGTGAATACTAATGGTTATGAAGAGATATCACCGCCACTAATTGCAACAGATGATACTATGTATGGTACGGGACAATTGCCTAAATTTGATAATGATCAGTTTGAACTTAAATTAGATGATTCTAGTGATAGAAAATTTTTAATTCCAACTGCTGAAGTTATTTTAACCAATATTGTAAAAGACCAAATTATTGATAAAAAAAAACTTCCTATGCGAATGGTTGCTTCAACTCCATGTTTTAGAAAAGAAGCAGGAAGTTATGGTAAAGATACAAAAGGCATGATCAGACAGCACCAATTTTACAAAGTTGAAATGGTAAGTATTGTCGAGGTTGATAAGTGTTTACCAGAACTCGATAGAATGACAAATTGTGCCACTAAAATTTTAGATTTACTAAAACTTCCATATAGAAAAATAGTTTTGTGCACTGGTGATATGGGTTTTAGTGCTGAAAAAACTTTTGATATTGAGGTGTGGCTTCCGTCAGAAGATAAATATAGAGAAATCTCAAGTTGCTCTTCATGTGGATCATTTCAAGCAAGAAGAATGAAAGCTAGATATAAAAATGAGAAAAAAGAAACTCTGCTAGTTGGAACTTTAAATGGCAGTGGTTTAGCTATTGGTAGAACTATGGTTGCTATATTAGAAAATTATCAACAAGAAGATGGATCTATCATTGTACCTGAGGTTTTAAAGCCTTACATGAATAATATTGAGAAAATCATTAAGATTTAAAGTTGTTTTAATTTAATAGATGTTGTAAGTATTCACTTTAATTAAGGAGAATTATGGATTCAGGAATAGGACAATTTATACCGCTAATTTTAATATTTGTTATTTTTTACTTTTTTTTAATAAGACCTCAACAAAAGAAAGTTAAAGAGCATAAAGCCATGGTAGAAAACTTATCAAGAGGCGACAAGGTTGTAACATCTGCTGGTATCATTGGTACAGTTGAAAGAATTATTGATAATGAAAAAGTTGAAGTACAAATTGCTGATAACGTTAAAGTTGAAATTATCAAATCTACTGGTATCCAAGGATTACTTAACGCTCCTGAAGTAAAAAAATAACATCAAACTAAAGTGTTATACTTTTCTAAATTAAGAATTACTTTAGTTTTTTTTGTAACCCTTTTTTTTATTTATTTTGCACTGTCAAACTTTCAAGATCCTGAAAATAGCTTTATCTCGAAAAGAATAAACCTTGGCCTTGACTTGCAGGGAGGGTCTTATTTATTGCTTGAAATAGATAATGAACCTGTCGAAATACAAAAACTACAAAATACCACTACTGACATAAGGAATTTTCTAAAGAGTAAGAAAATTAATTTTAATGATTTAAGAATACAAGATAAAACAATAGTGTTTACTATCCCTATAATGGATGTTGGTTCAGTTGAAGCTTTTTTTCTTGATAAAGAGAGTGAGATTAACCCTTATTACAATCAGTATAAATCACATCAATTTGATGTAATAATAGAAGATAGTAAATTTACACTGTCACTTTCTAAATATGGACTTATTGAAATTAAAACATCATCTCAAGATCAAGCTCTAGAAATCGTTAGAAGAAGAGTTGATGAAGTTGGGACAAATGAACCAAATATAATAAAAAGAGGTAATAATAGAATTCTTGTTGAACTTCCTGGTTTGGATGATCCTATGAGAATAAAATCCCTACTAGGTAAAACTGCAAACCTAACTTTTAGATTTGTTACTCAAAATAAGAATGATACTTTTGGCACTGAAATGCTCCAATTTGAAGATGGCATGAGTGAAGCAATGGTTAGTAAAAGAATAATTCTAAATGGTGAAAACTTACTTGATGCTCAACCACAAATGAACAACCAAACAAATGAAACTGTAGTATCATTTACTCTTGATCGGGTGGGTGCTAAAAGATTTGGTAAAGCAACAAGTACAGGAGTTGGTAAACAGTTAGCAATTGTTTTAGATGGAAAAATTGTTAGTGCACCAACTATTCAGAGTGTAATAGCAAGTGGAAATGGTCAGATTAGTGGTAATTTTACATTTCAATCAGCAACAGATTTAGCATTATTACTTAGATCTGGAGCCTTACCAGCACCACTAAATATAATTGAAGAAAGGACTGTAGGACCTGATCTTGGACAGGATTCAATCAATGCTGGTGTTATTGCTCTAATGATTGGTTTTTTACTGGTGATTATTTTTATGTTTTTTAAATATAAGATATTTGGTTTGATAGCCAATATAACACTTTTAGTTAATCTATTTTTTTTAGTAGGTATACTGACATTATTTGAAGCAACATTAACATTACCAGGAATAGCAGGAATCATTTTAACAGTTGGTATGGCAGTTGACGCCAATGTATTAATTTTTGAAAGAATTAAAGAAGAATGTAAGAAAGAAAAAAATAATATAATAGCTTTTGATACTGGTTATGTGAAATCAAAAACGGCAATTATAGATGCAAATATAACTACATTAATTGCAGCTGTAATCTTATTCTTTATGGGCTCTGGGCCTGTTAAAGGCTTCTCTGTAACCTTAGCTGTAGGAATTTTTACTACACTGTTTTCAGTTTATTTTATTGCAAGAATGCTTACCGGTCTTTACGTGGTAAGAAATAAAGAAAAAACTAAACTAATTTAATGATTAATTTTAATAAGTTTTATAAACTATTTAATCTCATCTCTTTGGGTCTAGTAGTAGCATCTATTCTATTGTTATTTTTTAAAGGACTTAATTTTGGTGTAGATTTTAAAGGTGGAACTCTAATTGAGTTAAGATCAAATGATAAAAATATCAATGTTACATCTCTAAGGCAATCTTTTAGCCAAATGAATTTAGGAGATTTTAATGTTAAAAAATTTGGTAATGAGAATGATTTTTTAATTAAGATAGAGAAAAAAGACACAAGTGCAAACGCTATTGAGGTTATTAAAAAAGATTTAATATCTTCCTTGGGAGGGTCTTTTAATTTCAGAAGAGTTGAAAATGTAGGTCCAAAAGTTAGTTCTGAATTATTAAAGTCTGGTATTATTGCAATCGCACTATCTCTAGCTGCAATGTTATTTTACATATGGATAAGATTTGAATGGCAATTTAGTTTAGGTGCTATTTTGGCCTTATTCCATGACGTCATTATAACACTAGGTCTTTTCTCACTATTTAGTTTAGAAATAAATCTATCAATAGTTGCTGCTGTTTTAACTATAGTTGGTTATTCAATGAACGATACAGTTGTAATTTATGACAGAGTTAGAGAAAATTTAAGAAAGTTTTCTGACATCAAAATTTATGAACTTACAAATATCTCAATCAATGAAACACTTTCAAGAACTATAATTACATCAGCCACAACATTACTTGCTTTAGTTTCAATTTATTTATTTGGTGGAGAAATATTAAAAGGTTTTTCTTTAGCTATGATAATGGGTGTTGTATTTGGAACTTATTCTTCAATTTATATAGCCAATCCGATACTTGTGAAACTTAGAGTTTCACAAAAAACAATCCTAACAGAAGATACCGAGTAGATTTAATAAAGATTTTGAGCTGCTACCATTGAAAGTAACATTGGTAATGATAAAAGAGTGTTTGTTCTTGAAAACAACATGGCTGTTCTTGCTGATTTCGCTTTAACATCAGGTTCGCACTCAACCATACCTAGTGCTCTTTTTTGATTTGGCCAAATTATAAACCAAACATTGAAAGCCATGTATAAACCAAGCCACATCCCAATGCCAATAGCCGTACTTTTTCCTCCACCACCTAAAGTCATGGCATCGTGTAAATAACCATTTAAATGTGCTAAAATTAATCCAGATAATATTGTTAGTAAAGCTGCCCATCTAAAATAAAACAAAGCTGCTGGCGCAATAACCTTGCCAATAGCTGGTTTTTGCTCATCAGGGATTTTTGGCATGTTTGGAATTTGAACAAAGTTAAAATACCAAAGTAGACCAATCCACATGATAGCAACCGTTACATGAATCAATCTTGTTAACCAACTCCAAAAAATTGTATCAAAATCAAAACCACCATTACCATAAAATAATCCTAGAAATAGAATTATAGCCAATCCTAATGAGGCATGAATAGTTTTTGGAAGTGATGATAGTAAATTACCCATAATTAGAATCACTTATACACTAATTGTTTAAATCTTTAACTTCTTTTTAAATTTTTCTTCTAGCATAGGCTTTAAGAATTCCCCGGTATAGCTACCTTTTATTTTAATAATATCCTCTGGTTTTCCCTCTGCGATAATATTTCCACCTTTGACACCACCTTCAGGACCCATATCAACAATATAATCAGCTGTTTTGATTACATCCAAATTATGCTCAATAACAACAACTGTATTTCCTAGAGCTACAAATGTATGAAGTATTTCTAATAGTTTTTTAATATCATGTTGATGAAGACCCGTTGTTGGTTCATCTAATATGTACATGGTTCTTCCTGTAGATCTTTTTGATAATTCCTTAGCTAATTTAATACGTTGAGCTTCACCACCAGATAGTGTTGTTGCCTGCTGTCCAATCTTTATATAACCAAGACCTACTTTTTTTAGTGTTAATAGTTTTGTTTTAATATTTGAAATATTTTCGAAATACTCACATCCCTCGTCTACAGACATATCCAATACATCGGCAATACTTTTATCTTTAAATTTTATCTCAAGAGTTTCTCTATTATATCGGGTTCCTTTACATTCATCACACTGGATATAAACATCGGGTAAGAAGTGCATCTCGTATGTAATTACACCATCACCTTCACAAGCTTCACATCTTCCACCTTTAACATTAAAAGAAAATCTGCCTGGCTTATATCCTCTTGTTTTTGACTCTGGAAGTGCTGTAAACCAATCTCTAATGGGGCCAAAAGCTCCTGTATAAGTTGCTGGGTTTGATCTAGGTGTTCTTCCAATAGGAGACTGATCTATATCAATTATTTTATCTATAAGCTCAACACCTTTATAACTCTTAAACTCTTTAGGGACTTTTCTAGCTTTGTTATTCAAGGTTAAATTTAATGCATGATATAATGTTTGTAATATAAGTGTTGATTTACCGCTACCTGAAACACCAGTTACGCAAGTAAAACTTCCTGTTGGAATTTTAAGATTAACGTTATTCAAGTTATTTCCACTAGCACCATTAATTTCAACAAATCTTCCATTTTTTGCAAGCCTTCTGGTTCTTGGAATTTCTATATACTTTTTATGAGATAAGTATTGACCAGTAATACTGTTTTTATTTTTTAGTATTTCATCATAAGTACCTTGTGCAATTATTTCACCACCATTAGTTCCGGCTTCTGGACCCATATCTATTATATGATCTGCATTTTCCATCGTTTCCGTATCATGCTCAACAACAATTACGGTGTTACCTAAATCTCTTAGTCTTTTTAATGCATTTATTAATTTAACATTATCTTTTTGATGCAATCCGATAGAAGGTTCATCAAGTACATACAGTACACCAGTTAATCCAGAACCAATTTGTGAGGCGAGTCTAATTCTTTGAGCTTCACCTCCAGAAAGAGTACCTGACTCTCTCGATAATGTTAAATATTCAAGCCCAACATTTAAAAGGAATGTTAGTCTTTCATTAATTTCTTTTAAAATATGTTCTGCTATCTTAAATTGTCGTTTATCAAGGTTTTGTTCCAAGCCTTTAAACCATTTAGCTGCATCTAAAATAGATTTTTTAGTTACTTCACTTATATTCTGATCGTCAATTTTAACACACAAGGCTTCTTCTTTTAATCTATTACCGTTACATCCTTCACAAGCAGAATCGGATTGGTATTCAGCTATTGCTTCTCTTTTCCATTCACTATCAGATTCAAGAAATCTTCTTTCAAGATTATTTATTACACCTTCAAAAGTTTTTTTATGAGAATATTTTTCATAACCATCGTCATAAACAAACTTAATTTCTTCTTCATCTGATCCAAACAATATTACATCTCTAAATTTTTTTGAAAGTTTTTTCCATCTTTCATCTAAAGAAAATCCATAATGTTTAGCAATAGAGGCTAAGGTTTGGGCGTAATATAGTGTTGTTGATTTGGCCCAGGGCTCTATGGCACCATCGGCTATACTTTTTTTCTCATCGGGAACTACTAAATTCGGATCTACATTCAATTTAATACCTATACCTTCACATTCTGCGCACGCTCCGTAAGGACTATTAAAAGAAAAAAGTCTTGGCTCAATCTCTTCAATTGTAAAACCACTTTCTGGACAGGCAAATTTTGTAGAATAAATTAATTTTTCAATTTTTCTAAATTTTTGTGGCAATGTTTCATCTTCATACTCAACAAATACCAATCCATTTGATAAATTTACAGCTGTCTCAATACTTTCCGCAAGTCTATTACCAAGATTAGAATTCAAAACAATTCTATCAACTAAAACAGATATGTCATGCTTGAGTTTTTTATCTAAATTAGGTGCATTATCTATTTCATATAAGACTTCATCAATTTTAATCTTTCTAAAACCTCTTCTTTTATAACTTAAAATATCCTTTCTATACTCACCCTTACGACCACGAACAACTGGAGCATAAACATATATAGTAGCTTTTTTAGGTAACTTTTTTATTAAGTCTACAATCTGAGTTATTGTTTGTGATGTTATTGGCTTTCCTGTGAATGGTGAGTAGGGAACTCCAGCCCTTGCATACAACACTCTCATATAGTCATAAATTTCAGTAACTGTTGCAACAGTTGATCTTGGATTTTTAGATGTATTTTTTTGCTCAATAGCTATAGCTGGACTTAATCCCTCGATAAGATCAACATTTGGTTTTTTCATTTTATCCAAAAATTGACGAGCATAAGCTGATAAACTTTCAACATATCTTCTTTGTCCTTCTGCATAGACAGTGTCAAATGCTAGTGAGGATTTTCCTGAACCAGAAAGACCAGTAATTACAACAAACTGATCTTTCGGTATTTCTACTGAAACATTCTTTAAGTTATGCTCTTTTGCACCCTTAATAACTATCTTTTTAATCATAATTTTAGTTGCTTTAAATTAATAAAATTAATATTGAGTTTGTATTGTGATATAAAATTAATTAAATAAATAAAGAATTATAAATATTATGGCTGGAAGTTTAAATAAAGTATTATTAATTGGGCGTTTAGGCGCAGACCCAGAAATCAAACAAATGTCGAATGGCAAAAGTCTTGCTACCTTAAGTTTAGCTACTAGCCAATCTTGGAAAGATAAAGCAACTGGTGAAAAAAAAGAAAAAACAGAATGGCACCGAATAGTTGTGTTTAATGAAGGGTTAGTCAATGTTGTTCAGCAATATTTGAAAAAAGGTGCTCAAATTTATGTTGAGGGACAGATAACGACTAGAAAATGGAAAGATGAACAATCTGGTCAAGACAAGTATTCAACTGAAATTGTAATTCAAGGATACAATTCTTCACTTACTATGTTGGGTGGTGGAAACACTGGCGGTGGTGGTATTCAAAATGACAATTCACAAGCTGTTGCTAGCAATCCTGATGATAGCCCCCAAGCCCCTAATGATATGGATGACGAAATTCCCTTTTAGTTTCTATGAAAGATACAGAAATTCCTAAAAACGAGAATATAAAACTTATTTCAATGCATGATGAGATGAGTTCATCTTATTTGTCATATGCAATGAGTGTAATTGTGAGTAGGGCTCTTCCTGATGTCAGGGATGGACTTAAACCTGTTCATAGAAGAATATTGTTTGCTATGTATAAAGGTGGTTACGATTGGTCAAAACAATTTAGAAAATCAGCAAGAATAGTTGGTGATGTTATTGGTAAATATCATCCGCATGGAGATCAATCTGTTTATGACGCTCTTGTCAGAATGGTTCAAGATTTTTCCATGAGTTTACCTCTTGTTCAAGGTCAGGGTAACTTTGGTTCTATTGATGGAGATCCAGCTGCGGCTATGAGATATACAGAAACAAGATTAGCTAAAGTTTCTCAATACTTAATTGATGATATAGAAAAAAATACCGTTGAATATAAAAGTAATTATGATGAAACGGAAAGAGAGCCAACTGTCTTGCCTGCTCAATATCCTAATTTACTAGTAAACGGTGCGGGTGGTATTGCGGTTGGAATGGCAACAAGTATTCCACCACATAATTTAGGTGAGATTATAGATGGAACATTAGCTTTAATTGAAAATAAAGATATTAAGATTAAAGAATTAATGAAGCATATACCTGGACCAGATTTCCCTACAGGTGGCGTTATTATAGGAAAAGAAATTATTAAAGCTGGATATAATGTTGGTCGTGGATCATTTAAAATTAGAGGTGAAATTAGCGTTGAAGCACAAAAAAATGGTAGAGAGAGACTCGTTATAACTTCTGTGCCCTATCAAGTAAATAAATCAGTTTTAAATGAGAGAATTGCCCAACTTGTTAGAGAGAAAAAAATAGAGGGAATAAAAGATATTAGAGACGAATCTAACAGAGAAGGGATTAGAGTTGCTATTGATTTAAGAAATGGTGTTGAACCAGAAACTATTAAAAGATTACTTTATAAAAATACATCTATAGAAAGCTCTTTTGGCTTTAACACTTTAGCTATTGTTGATGGCAAACCTAAAATTTGTAATTTAAAAGAATTTTTATCAAATTTCCTAACATTCCGTGAAGATGTAGTAATCAAAAAAACTAAGTTTGATTTAAAAAAAGCTGAAGACAGAGCTCACATCCTTATTGGATTATCAGTATCTGTTGAGAACTTAGACAAAATTATAAAAATTATACGGTCTTCTAAAACTCCGGATGATGCTAAAAAATCATTATTAAACACTAAGTGGAAAATAAATAAATCTTTAAAGCTAATTTCACTTGTTGAAGATAAAAAGGGAAAAGACTTATATTCACTAACCGATCCTCAAGTAATTGCTATTTTAGAACTTAGACTTCAAAAACTTACAGCTCTTGGTATTAATGAAATAGAAGTCGAAATTAAAAAATTAGCTGACCTGATTAAAGGTTATAAAAAAATAATTAATTCTAAAAAAGAACTTTTAAACGTAATAAGTGACGAGCTTAAAACTATCAAGGAAAAGTTTGCAGTTCCAAGAAGAACTAAAATTATAGATGCTGTTTTAAACTATGATATCGAAGAGACTATTCAAAAAGAAGCAGTGATTATTACGGTTACTCTTCAGGGTTATATTAAAAGAGGAGCCTTAAGTAGCGTCAAACAACAAAAAAGAGGTGGTAAAGGAAAATCTGGGATCACAACGAGAGATGAAGATTCTGTTGTTCAAACTTTATCAGTTAACACTCGTACTTCTGTTCTTTTCTTTTCAACAGAAGGACTTGTTTATAAAATTAAAGCTTGGAAAATACCTGAAGGATCAACTACATCAAAAGGTAAATCTCTATTCAACATCTTACCATTAAAAAATCATCAATCTATTAGTTCAATAATGCCATTTCCTGATGATGAGAGCGATATGAAAAATCTTCAAATTGTTTTCGCTACTGCAAAAGGTAAAGTTAGAAAAAATAGCCTAGAAGATTTTTCTTCAATTAATTCAGCTGGAAAAATTGCAATAAAATTAGATCCCAATGACAAAATTGTAGGTGTTGAAATTTGCAAAGATGATCAAGATGTAATGTTAAGTACAAAAAATGGTAAATGCATTAGATTTGAATCAAAAAAACTACGAATATTTAAGGGTAGATCCTCTAAAGGTATTAAGGGTATAGAGTTATCACCTAATGATGAGATCGTTTCACTTTCAATTGCAAATAAAGAAAAAACAAAAAAAGATTCAAAATCCGAGGAAAGATTTGTTTTATCTATTACAGAAAATGGATACGGTAAAAAAACTTTGAATAATGAATATAGAGTTACCAATAGAGGTGGTAAGGGTATAATAGGAATTATTAACTCTCCAAGAAATGGTAGTATATGTTCATCATTTCCGGTTATTGAAGGAGATGATGTAATGATTTCAACAAATAAAGGAAGAGTGATTAGGGTTGCTGTTAAAGAAATCAGAACGGCAGGAAGAAATACTCAAGGCGTAAGAATTATCAAATTATCTGGTGATGAAAAAGTTGTTTCAGCAATAAAAATTGATGATAACTTGGAGTAATGAATAAAGTTGCGGTATATCCTGGAACATTTGACCCAATAACCTTTGGTCATATAGATGTAATTAAAAAAGCCTTAAAATTATTTGATAAAGTTATTATTGCTGCTTCTGATGGTACTAATAAAGATTATCTTTTTAATTCACTTGAAAGAATACAGTTAATTAAAAAAGCTCTATTTGTTGATTTAAAATTTGATAAAAAAAGGATTGAAGTTATTTCATTCACATCACTAACAACAGATTTATGTAAAAAATACAAATCTAATATTATTTTAAGAGGTCTAAGAGTTGTATCTGACTTTGAATATGAATTTCAATTAGCTGGAATGAATAGAAAATTAAATAACAATATAGAAACAATCTTTTTAATGTCTGATGTTGAAAATCAAATTATTTCATCAAGATTTGTTAAAGAAATAGTGAGACTAAAAGGTGATATAAAAAAATTTACTACAAAAAGTATAATAAAGTCTTTAAAAGAGAAATATGAATAAATTTATAACAAAATTTTTAATTTTATTTTTTATACTAACCAACAATATAAACGCAGAGGAGAATATAATGATTTTAAAACTTAAAGATGGAGACATTAAAATAGAACTTTTTGAAGATGTTGCACCCAACCATGTTAAAAGAATTAAACAATTAGCTAAAGATGGGAAGTACGATGGTGTTGTATTTCACAGGGTAATTGATGGCTTTATGGCTCAAACAGGAGATGTTCAATTTGGTAACTCTTCTAATGACCAATTTGATTTAAAAAGAGCTGGAATGGGTGGTTCTGATTTACCAGACCTTAAAGAAGAATTTAGCGACTTACCCCATGAAAGAGGAACCCTGTCTATGGCTAGATCACAAGATCCAAATAGTGCTAATAGTCAATTTTTTATTTGTTTCAAAGAGTCATCATTCTTAGATAGACAATATACTGTTTTTGGTAAGGTTATCGAAGGTATGGAACTAGTTGATAAAATTAAAAGAGGAGACCAAAATAATAATGGTTCTGTCTCTAACCCAGATAAAATTATTAGCTTAAAATAATATCAATATACATTTTAATGGCATTGAAAAATTTCAAATTTAATGTCATTGAAAATGATAAATTTGCCAGAACTGGCATTATTGAAACTCATAGAGGCAACATTCAGACACCAGCATTTATGCCTGTTGGTACACAGGCAACTGTAAAAGCTTGCTTTATTGACGATGTTATTAAAACTGGTTCTGAAATAATACTTTCTAACACTTATCATTTAATGATTAGACCTGGTGTGGATAGAATAATTTCTGCAGGAGGACTTCACAAGTTTATGAATTGTAAGCTTCCCATACTTACAGATTCTGGTGGGTTTCAAGTTATGTCACTTTCAAAATTAAATAAAGTAGACAGAGAAAAAGGTGCAATATTCAACTCTCATGTAGATGGTAAAAAATTCATATTAAGTCCCGAAGAAAGCATAAGAGTTCAAAAGGGACTAGACTCAGATATTGTTATGATCATGGATGAGTGTCCCAAAAAGACTACCGATTATGATGTAATAAATAAATCTATGGAACTATCCATATATTGGGCTGAAAGATCTAAAATAGCTTTTGGTTTAAACCCACACAAAGCTTTATTTGGAATAGTCCAGGGTGGTTTATTCAAAGATTTAAGAACAAAATCTCTTAATGAGTTAATCAAAATTGGCTTTGATGGCTATGCGATTGGCGGTCTTGCGGTAGGAGAGAGTCAAAATGAAATGTTTAGTGTTCTGGATGATTTAGAAAATATTATGCCTGATGATAAACCAAGATATTTAATGGGTGTAGGAACGCCAGCTGATATTCTAGGAGCTGTTAAGAGAGGTGTTGATATGTTCGATTGCGTAATGCCCACGAGATCTGGAAGAACCGGTTTAGCTTTTACTTGGAAAGGTCGTATAAATATTAAAAATAATAAATTTAAAAATGACAATGAGCCTCTTGATCCTAATTGTTCAAATCTAAATCTTAACAAGTATTCAAAAAACTATCTAAATCATCTATTTAATACTAATGAAATACTGGGTTCTACACTTTTAACCTTACATAACATCAACTTTTATCAAGAATTAATGTCCTCGATTAGAGAAAATATAAAAAAAGGTACATTTGATAAATTTCATGATGAATACATTGATAAGTTGTAATTTAAATATTTGCAATTTGTGATGTTATGGAATAAATAATTGTTTTTGGTAATAAAAATTATTCAAGTTTGATATTTTTTTATTGTTTAAATTTTTAAGTGTAAAGAAATTTAAAAATTTTAAAAAAGACTTCACCAAAAGTTTTTTTTTAAAATTAAATAAAAAAAACTTTTATCTCAACTTAATAAATTTATATGTGGGCCCTTAGCTCAGTTGGTAGAGCAATTCCCTTTTAAGGAATGGGTCGATGGTTCGAGTCCATCAGGGCTCACCACTAAAATAATCTCTTAAATATTAACTAATTGTAATTGGTGGATAGTCTAAAATAACACTACTTTCCCATTCTGCTAAATCTTTTATTCTTTTAGAGGATGATGGGTGTGTGCTCATAAATTGAGGGGGTTCTTTGCCTTTATTTTCTGCTTTCATTCTTTCCCATAACTTTTTAGTTTCCCTAATATCAAAACCAGATAATGATGCAAAAATCATTCCCAGGTAATCAGCCTCACTTTCTTGGGTTCTTGAGAAAGGATTCATTATACCTATTTGGGATAATAGTCCTACAGTGTTCATGCCTGTTGCTTGATTGATCTGTCCTAATTTTCCACCTGAAAAAATATCAATCAAAGATGTTCCAGTTTGTAAAAGTGCACTTCTACTTGCTCTTTCAACAGAATGTTTAGCAACAGCATGCGCAATTTCATGACCCATAACTGATGCAAGGCCATTTGTATTTTTTGTAACATCAAGTATTCCTGTGTACACAGCAATTTTACCACCAGGCATACACCAAGCATTTTTAACTTTTTTATTATCTATTAAAATATATTCCCAATCAAAATTAACAGTAGGATCATTTAGACCCGCTCTATAAAAATATTCTGATATAGAGTTTTCCATTCTTTTTCCAATATCTTTAATTTCATTTAGTGTTTTAGTGTCATCACTCATTTTCTCTTTTTCTTTGACCTTTTCAAAAATTTGAGCTGCTTGAGCGTTTAATTTAGATTCGGGTATAATTTTTAATTGCCTTCTGTCAGTTATTGGCGCTGTAGAACAGGCACTTAGCATCAAGCCTGAACATCCACACCCAACATAATTTAAAAATTTTCTTCTATTCATTTTATTAAAATTTTGATAATCATATAAATATATACTTTTATGAATTTAAACAATAAAATCTTAGTTACACTTTTCATCGTAGCCGTTTCATTTGTTGTTTATTCTAGTTATAACTAAATTATCTATGCCTATTAAGAAAAAAAAATCATTAGCTCTTAAATTAAGAAACTATTTTTTTACAGGTGTAATTGTTTTAATACCTATTGGCTTTACACTTTATTTAAGCAAATTTTTAATAAATTTTTTAACAAATTTAGTACCATCTGGATTAAATCCTAATACTTATCTTCCTTATGCAATTCCAGGTATTGAAATAATTTTAACAATTATTTTTATTACAGTTGTTGGTGGCCTTTCTTTAACTTTTATAGGTAAAAAATTTTTACAAATAATTGACGATTTATTTAAAAGAATGCCGATACTAAGAACTATTTACTCAGCGATTGGACAAATGACAGATTCTTTTAGAGAGCAAGAGGATAATAAAAAAAGCGTAGTACTAGTTGAGTATCCAAGAAAAGGATCATGGGCTGTAGGTTTCGCTACCAAAGAGAATACAGGTGAAATTAAAGCTAAAACAAATATTAACTTGGTTAATGTTTTTATTCCAACGACGCCCAACCCAACAAGTGGCTTTCTGTTAATGATACCAAAAGAGGATTTGATTTATCTGGATATGACATTTGAAGAAGCGTCAAAATTTATAGTTTCAGCGGGAACCTCTAAGCCAAAAAACTAAACTATATCGTTAATTATATCTGCTTGATCGTATAACTTGAGTAATGCTTTATATTTTTTAATATCAATATTTTCTAATTCTATTTTTTTAATTTGCTTTTCTGCCATTAAAAATAAATCTTCGTTTTGAATTGGGTCTGCTAATTTAAAATTTTTAATACCACTTTGTTTAAATCCAAGTAAATCACCGAAACCTCTTAACTTCATATCTTCTTCTGAAATTTCAAAACCATCATTAGAGTTTTTTAGAATATTAATTCTTTTTTTTGCATTAACACTTAAATTAGACTTAAACATCAATATACAACTAGCTTGTTTTGTGCCACGTCCAACTCTTCCTCTTAACTGGTGTAACTGTGATAAACCAAATTTATTAGCGTTTTCTATTATGATTACATTAGCATTAGGAAAATCTATACCAACTTCTATAATTGTTGTTGAAACTAAAATTGAATATTCTTTGTTTAAAAATTTATTCAATATTTCTTCTTTTTCTTCATTGTCAATTTTTCCATGAAGTAATGCAACATTGTTTGGAAAAATTTCATTAAGAAATTTATATTTAGTAACTGAAGATTGGTGATCTAATTTTTTTGATTCCTCTATCAAGGGACATACCCAGAAGATTTGGTTTCCTTCCTTTATTTCCTTTTTAACAAAACTAATAACATCATCTATTTTACTTTCTAATTTACTGTAAGTTTTAACCTCTTTTCTATTACTTGGTTTTTCCTTAATAATAGAAACATCCATATCACCATAAACTGACATAGTTAGGGTTCTTGGAATTGGTGTTGCAGACATTAAAAGAACATCACAATTATCACCACCCTTATCTGATAAAAGCTTTCTTTGCCTAACTCCAAATTTATGCTGTTCATCAATTATAATATAACCAAGGTTTGCAAAAACTATTTTTTTTTGAAAAATTGCATGTGTACCAAATACCATTTGAATTTCATTGTTTTCTAATTCTTTTACAATTCTTTTTTTTTCACTATTTTCACTTTTACTGGAAAGTAATTCAACTTTAATATTTTTAGGAAATAGTTTTTTTGCCAAACTATAATGCTGTCTAGCTAATATTTCAGTAGGGGCCATTAATGCAACTTGGAACCCTGAACTAATGACACTTAAAGAAGAAATTAATGCAACAATAGTTTTGCCACTTCCAACATCACCCTGTAAAAGTCTAAACATTTTACTTTTAGAATTTAGGTCATTATTGATATCATTTAATGAACTCTTTTGATCATTAGTAAGAATAAAATCTAATTTATTAATTATATTGTTATGAGCTTTTTCACTAAAATTTTTTGAAACTTTTTTAATTTTTTTAATTTTTTTTCTAATTTCTGAATTAACTAAAAATGACGCTAGTATTTCATCATAAGCAAGCCTTTTATAGAAATCGGATTTATAATTTTCAATATTTTTTGGATCATGTAATTTTATTATAGATTCATTCCAGCTTTGATAATTAAAATTTTTTAATATGTCTTTATCATGCCACTCTATTAAAGTAGGTAAGTTTTTTAATATTTGATTAATAATTTTATTATAAGTTTTTTCAGTAATGCCTTCTGTTAATGAATACTTATTATCAACATTTTCAATTAAAGAACTGTCTTGTGAAATATACGTGGGGTTTGTTATTTGATATCGTCCTTTATAATTACTTATCTTGCCACTAATTGTCACTTCTTCATTTAGTGGTAAAATTTTTCTCACATATCCTTCATGACTATTAAAAAATATACAATCAATCTTTCCAGTTTCATCAATGCAATTAACTCTATTTGGTAAGTTTCTAACTCTTGGAAATTGATATTTTAATGGGACAATTCTGATAGTTTGAATAACACCTATTTGGAGGTCGCAAATTTTACTAACGAGTGTTCTGTCAGTAAAAGATTTAGGCAATCTCCAAAGTAAGTCAAAAATATTATTTACTTTTTTTTTCTTCAAAATTTCCATGGTTTTTTTACCCACACCATTTAATTTGGTTAGATCAGCCAATAAATAATCATAATTATTCATATTTTTCATGTTAGGTGTAATATATTAAATTTTATGACTATTAATATAAAGGAATTAAAAAATAAAATAATTTATAGAGCAAACTATAGAGGGACTAAGGAAATGGATAAGCTGCTAGGTTCATTTACTAAAAAATATATTAATCAGTTTAATGAACAAGAGTTAATGCTTTTATGTGATTTGTTAGATTGTGATGATGAAAATCTTTATAAATTTAATCAAGGTCAAAATTTAACAATTCAAATTAAGACAAACAAAGTTACAGAGATGTTTAAAAATTATAATTATACAAGTGAATAGTGGCGGAGAGACTGAGATTCGAACTCAGGAAAGAGTTGCCCCTTTGCCGGTTTTCAAGACCGGTGCATTCAACCGCTCTGCCATCTCTCCGTTAGCATCGTTTTATTATTATAAATTTTTAATTCAACAATAAAATTAATAAATTGAACAGATTATCACTTAAAAGGTATAAATTTATTACCGTGGAAATGCAAAAATTTAATAAAGGTATAGGATTAACTGCACTAGGATCTTTTTGGTGGGGTGTTATTGGTGTTATTTACTTCAAATATATTTCATTTGCTGGTTCTATAGAGGTAGTGATCCATCGTTGTGTATGGACATCTGTAGTTTTAATAATAAGTACCTTTTACTTTTCTAAATGGGATATTTTTTTTGAAATTATAAATAATAAAAGGAGCATAATTTATTTATTTTTTTCAAGCTTACTAATTTTTATAAATTGGGCAACTTGGATTTATGCCGTAGGTGCAGAAAAGATTATTGATGCAAGCTTTGGCTATTTTATTGTGCCAATCTTAAGTGTATTCCTAGGATATATTTTTTATGGTGAAAAAATAAATAAAAGAAGAGGTCTTTCCATACTTCTTGTTTTGTTGTCGATATTATTTCTTTTATTTAAAAGTTTCCATTCAATCCCATGGGTTGGAATAATTGTTGCTCTAAGTTGGGGTCTTTATAACCTTCTTAGAAAAAAAGTAAATGTTGATACTGATATTGGCCTTCTAATAGAAAGTCTCTTTATATTACCATTTGCATTATTTGCATTTTTTTTACTTTTTAAAAATAATTTAAATATCTTTAGTTTGAATGATCCTTCATTAATGTTTATATTAATGTTAGCTGGGCCAATAACTGTCATACCTCTATTTCTACACGTAAGAGGTGTTGAGCTATGTGGTCTTGGACCCACTGGAATGGTTTTCTATATAACCCCAACATTTCAGTTTTTATTAGGTTTTTTTTATTATGATGAGGCTTTTTCTTTCGATAAATCATTAAGTTTCATTTTAATATGGATTGCTGTAATTATTTATTTAAAAGATTTATATGAAAATAATTAAATATTTTATAATTATATTTTTCACAATTATCCAGGGAGCATTAAATGCCAATGAAAAAGAATTTAATGAGTGGTTGGTAGATTTTAAAGTTTATGCTTTAGAAAAAAAAATTTCAGAAAAAACATTCAATTTAGCAATGTCTGATGTTATGTTTTTACCTAAGGTAATAAAATATGACCGTTTTCAACCCGAGTTCTATGAAGACACAAAGACTTACATATCGAAGAGAACCTCTAAACAAAAAGTAAAAATGGGTGTTCAACTTTATGGATTGAATAAAGATTTCATAAATATGATAGATAATAAGTTTTCAGTTGATAAAGAGTTACTTTTAGCATTGATGGGGATAGAGACTAATTTTGGAACTTATGTAGGAAAAATGGATATATTGTCATCACTTGCAACTTTAAGTTATGATCAACGAAGATCTGATTTTTTTACTAATGAGTTAATTACAATTCTACAATTAATAGATGCGGGGAAAATAGACCATGATATTTTATATGGTTCGTGGGCAGGAGCTTTCGGTTTTTTTCAATTTATGCCCTCTACTATAGACAGTTATGCCATAGACTATGACAAAAATAACATTATTGAGCTTAAATCAACTATAGATTCATTTGCTTCTGCAGCTAACTATATAAATAAAATAGGATGGAAGAAAAAACAACCTTGTTTCATAAAAGTCAAATTAAAAAAAGATATACCTAATAATATATTAAACACATCCGCAAAAAAACTTCACAATAAAAATATGTTTAAACTATTAAAAAAATATTTAATTGATGAGGATAGTTTTAATTTTGTTGACGAAAATTTGATTGTATCAATAATAACACCGGATAAAGATATTATACCTGACGCTCAAAATTTAGATCCCGCCTACATAGTTTTTGAAAATTATGAAAAAATACTACAATGGAATAGATCCTTGCGATTTGGCCTTGCAGTATGCACTTTAAAGAAAAAATTTGAAAATGCATTGTAAGAAACTATTAATTTTATGCTGCTTCATTTTGCTAAATAACTGTACAGCAACTACCTTAAAAAAAAATAAAATTTCCAATTCATTGAATGATCCATTTATAAACAAAGGATTTAGTCTTATTTATAGTGATAAGTTTTATGATAATAAGGTTATTTCAAAAAGCATTGATGAACGAAGCCTGGTTATTTTTCAAAAAAATTTAAAAAAAAATACAATTGTTAAAATTACTAATATTTTAAATAATAAATCTGTTATTGGCACTGTTGGTGGTAGTGCTGTTTATCCCTTATTTAATAATGCAGTATTATCATTCAGAATAGCAGAAGAAATAGAGTTAAATGAAAATGAACCTTATGTAGAAATTTTAGAAGTACTAGAAGATGCATTATTTGTAGCAAAAAGAGCTAAAACGTTTGAAGTAGAAAAAAAAGTTGCCAACAAGGCTCCAGTTAACAATATCAATATTAGTGATCTTAACATTAAAGAAACAAATACCAAAAATGAATTAAGTAAAAAATTTTCATATGAAATAAAAATAGCTGATTTTTATTTTAATGATACAGCGTCATTGCTAGTTGATAGAATCATTAAAGAAACAATGATTAGAAATGTTAAAATCAAAAAAATTAATGAAAAAAAATATAGAGTATATGCTGGTCCTTTTAATAACATTAACTCTCTACAAAAATCATTTAATGATATAAGCATACTTGAATTTGAAAATATCGAAATTATAAAAAATGATTAAATTAAAACTTATAATAATTTTATTAACAACCTTATTAGCATTCAATTCTAATGCTGCGTTTGATGTAAAGGCTAGAACAGCCATTTTACAAGACTATCTTTCAGGTGAAATATTATTTGAAAAAGATGCAGATAAATCAATTTATCCCGCCTCAATGACGAAAATTATGACAGCTATTATAGCATTTGATTTGATAAGAAGTGGTGATTTAAATTTAAATGAAAAATTTTTAGTATCTGAGAATGCCTGGAGACTTTCATCGGCTGGCTATTCTTCTATGTTTATAATGGTTGGTGATGAAGTGAGTGTAGAAAATTTACTTAGAGGAATAATCGTTGCATCTGGTAATGATGCATGTGTTGCATTGGCCGAAGGTATAGCCGGAACAGAGGACGAATTTGCAGTGATGATGACAGCTAAAGCTAAAGAAATAGGAATGGATAATACTAATTTTGCTAATTCATCAGGAATTAATAATACTGAAAACGTATCAACTGTAAGAGATATTATGCTTATGTCCAAACATCTTATTAAAGAATTTCCTGAAGAATATAAATATTTTGCAGAAAAAGAATTTACTTGGGACAGAACAGGTGGTGACCCAATAACCCAAGGTAACAGAAACCCACTATTATATAAAAGCCTTGGAGCAGATGGGATTAAAACTGGCTATCTAGCAGTCGAAAAATATTCACTAGCGTCATCTGTAGAGAGAAATGGAAGGCGATTAATAGCTGTAGGTAGTGGCTTCAATACTAAAAATGACAGATCCCGTGAAAGTGCCAAACTTCTAACGTGGGGTTTAACTAATTTTGATTTAATTGAAATCACAAAAGCTAACACACCAATAGAAAATATTGATGTTTGGTTGGGTAAAAAAGATACTGTTAAAACTTATATAAAAAATGATATCTATAAAACAATTCCAAAGGCAAAAAAAAGATTACTAAAAGTATCTTTAAATTATAATGGCCCCATACAAGCACCCATTAAAAGAGATGACATTTTAGGTAGATTAAAGTTAACCTATGATGGTGATCTTATTGAGGAATATGATTTACTTGCTTATGAAGATGTTAAAAAATTAAATGTTTTTTCAAGGTTAATGAAATCTATTAATTTTTTAATTTGGGGCGATGTCTAAAAAACCAATAATCGTATTTGAAGGTATAGAGGGAACTGGCAAATCTCATCACATAAAAAATGTTGCAAATTATCTAAAACGTAAAAAAATTAAATTTATTCAAATTAGAGAACCAGGTGGTAGTGTAAATTCAGAAAAAATAAGAAATCTTATTCTCGATAACAAATCAACATTTAATAATGAAACAGATTTATTGCTTTATTTATCCGCAAGAAGTGAAAATATAGAAATCATAAAACAAAATGCTGGTAAAAAAATCATTCTGATAGATAGGTTTTCAGACTCAACAATTGCTTACCAGCATTATGGAATGGGTGTAAACCTAAAATTTATACAAAATATTAATAATCATCTTTTAAGAAATATTAAAATTGATTTTACCTTCTTGAATACGGTTAATTTACCAAATATGAAAAAAAGACTTAGGCTAAGAAAAAAACTTAACAGATACGATAAATTTAACAGTAAGTTTTATGAAAAAGTACAAAATGGTTTTATAAAGATATTAAAAAAAAATCCCAAAAAATATATTAGAATAAATTCAAATCTAGATATAGATCTTAATGAAAATATAATATTAAATAAGATTAACGACTTAATTTAGATTTATGAATTTAAAACCATCAGAAAATACTAAGATTTATGGTATGGAAAATTTCTTTAACGAGTTAGTTGGGCTATATAAACAAAAAAAATTGCCTAATAAAATTTTATTATCTGGAAAAAAAGGATCGGGAAAATCAACATTATCCTATCATTTAATCAATTATATTTTATCCGAAAATGAGGAACACAAATATAATTTAGAAAACCTTAGCATCAGTAAGAATAATAAATCTTATAAACTTTTACAAAATAACTCACATCCTAATTTCTATTTAATAGATCTATTAACTGAAAAAAAAAGCATTGATGTAAGTCAAATACGTGAAATGATTAATTACACAAATAAATCAACATTCAATAATAGGGCAAGATTTATTTTAATAGATAATGTTGAAAATTTAAATAAGAATTCTGTTAATGCACTGCTTAAGATTATTGAAGAGCCAAATGAAAATGTTTTTTTTATTTTAATAAATAATAGTGAAAAATATATACTACCAACTCTTAAATCACGATGTTTAACATTTAAGATTAATTTAACATTTAATGATTCTATAAATATCTCAAACTCAATACTTGAAAAAAATGTGCTTGAGCTTCTTAGTTATGACTTGCTGAGTTATTATAATTCTCCTGGTGAAATAATTAGCTTATTTAATTTTGCAGAGGAAAAATCAATTAATTTAAAAGATCATACTATTTCTAGTTTTATCAACTTAATAATAGAAAATAATTATTATAAGAAAAATAAACCTATTAAAATTCTGTTAATAAACTTAATTGAGTTATTCTTTTTAAAAAAATACATGGTAACAAATACAAAGATTGCACTAATTAATTTTTATCATAAATTTATGAAAAAAATTTATAATATGGAAAATTTTAATCTTGATGAGGAAAGTCTATTTTTAGAATTTAAATCAAAATTATTATAAATGGATAAAAACTACTATATCACAACCCCAATTTACTACCCTTCAGCAAAACCTCATATGGGTCATGCTTACTCGAGCATTACTGCTGACTTTTTTGCCAGATTTAAACGTATAGATGGTTTCGATGTTCATTTTTTAACAGGCACTGATGAGCACGGTTTAAAAATACAAAGAGCAGCGGAGAAAAGAAATGTTGATCCTAAGGCTTTTTGTGATGAAATTAGTCAAACATTTAGAGATCTTTCAAAAACATTAAATTTATCTAATACCGATTTCATTAGAACTACAGAAGAAAGGCACAAAAAAACAGTTCAACATTTATGGAAAGAGCTTGAAAAAAATGATGATATTTATTTATCAAAATATTCGGGCTGGTATTCTGTTTCTGACGAAGCTTTCTATAGTGATGAAGAGATTACTGAAAAAGAAAACATTAAGATAGCAACTGCATCTGGTTCAACAGTTGAATGGATAGAGGAAGAGTCTTATTTTTTTAGGCTGTCTAAATGGCAAGATAAATTACTAAATTATTATGAAACAAATCCTGATTTTATTTCACCAAAATCTAGAAAAAATGAAGTAATTAGCTTTGTAAAAGGGGGGTTAAAAGACCTATCTATAAGTCGTAAAGCATTCTCCTGGGGCATCAAGGTCCCTAACAATCCAGATCATGTAATTTATGTTTGGCTCGATGCTCTAACTAATTATATAAGTGCTTTAAACTATCCAGATACAAATGATACTTTATTCAAAAAATTTTGGCCTGCATCAGTTCATTTAATAGGTAAGGATATATTAAGATTTCACTCTGTATATTGGCCTGCATTTTTAATGGCTGCGAAAATACCTTTACCTAAGAAAGTTTATGGTCATGGCTGGATTTTGTCTGGTGATGAAAAAATGTCTAAATCTAAAGGAAATATTCTTGACCCTTTAGATATTATTGAAATTTATGGTCTTGATCCATTAAGATATTATTTAATTAAAGAAGTTTCATTTGGTAATGATGGTAACATTTCCCAAGATAAATTAGAGGATTGTATCAATAGTGATTTAGCTAATAATTATGGAAATTTATGTCAAAGAGTGACAGCATTTGCTGAGAAAAATTGCTCATCATCTATACCTGATAATAAAAAATTTAACGATGAGGATTTAGTAATGCTAAATAAATTTACTAATAATTTAAAGGCAATACGTACTGAAATTGATAATCAAAATATTAATTATTATATTAATTTTATTGTTAGTGCTTTATTTGAAGCAAATAAGTATTTTAATGACCAGGAACCTTGGAAAAAAAAAGATAATAAAGACAGATTAAATACAATTGTCTATACATCTTTAGAAATGATCAGAAAAATTTCATTCATGCTTTATCCTATAATTCCAAGTTCAATAGAAAAAGCCTTAAAGATTTTTAATTTAAATGTAGATGCAATTAATTTTGAATCTATTGCAAAACATGACTATCTTGTATCTGGAAAACCTATTAACAAAATAGATATTTTATTTAAAAAAATTGAGAAGAAAAATGATTGATTCTCATTGTCATTTAGATCATGAGCCCTTAGTTGAGAATTTAAGTGAAGTTATAAAAAGATCTAAAGAAGTAGGTATTTCAAAACTACTAACGATATGCACTACAGTAGAAAGTTTTGTTAGGATAAAGAATATTATTAAATTAGATCCAATGATTTATGGAACGTTTGGTATTCACCCTCATGAAACTGAGGAAAGTCCTTTAATTGATAAAAATTATATAATTAATCAAATAAATCAAAATGAAAGAATTATCGGTATAGGTGAAACTGGCTTAGATTTTTTTTATAATTATAGCAATAAAGAAAGGCAAATTGATAGCTTTAAAGCCCATATAGAGGCTTCTATAGACCTTGATATACCTATTATCATACACTCTAGAAATGCTGAGGATGAAACATATAAAATCCTAAAGCCATATAAATCAGAAAAATTAAAAATTTTAATGCATTGTTTCACTGGTTCATTAAATTTTGCAAATCAATTACTTGAATTAGATGCATTTTTTTCTGCAAGTGGAATAATTACTTTTAAAAATAGTTTAGATCTTCAGGAAACTTTTAAAAATATTCCCTTAGATAAATTACTTGTTGAAACAGATAGTCCATTTTTAGCTCCTATACCTATGAGGGGGAAAAAAAATGAACCAAGTTTTATTAAATATACTCTAGAAAAATTATCTATTTTAAAAGAAAAGACCGATCAGGAAATGTCAGATTTAACTACTGAAAATTTTAATAAACTTTTTAACCTGTAATGTCTATTAAATTTGTCATTTTGGGTAGTGGTAGCTCAATGGGCGTACCAAGAGCAGATGGATATTCTGGAAATTGTGATTTAAAAAATAAAAAAAATTTTAGAACAAGATGTTCTGCTTTAATTAAATTTGAAGATCAAAATATTTTGATAGATACATCTCCAGATTTAAGGTCACAACTACTAAAAAATAAAATTAAATCTATTAGCAAAGTTTTTTATACACATCTACATGCAGATCAAACACATGGTATTAATGACCTTCGTCCATTTTTCTTAACTAACAAGAAGCAAATTCCAGTCTACGCGGATTCTGTAACAAAAAAATATTTATTTTCGACTTTTAAATATTGTTTTAAATCATCTTATGGTTATCCATCTACTTTAAATATTAATGGTCTTAAAAAAGAACATCAATTTACAAATAAAAATAAAAAAATTAAAATTGAATCAATACCAGTACAGCATGGTAAAATTGAAAGTATATGCTATCTAATTAATAATAAATTAGCCTATGCAAGTGATATTAGTTTATTCTTTAAGAAAGATTACAAAAAATTAAAAAATTTAGAATACTTGATTATTGACTGTCTGTGGTACCGTGATCATTCAGCACATTTCAATTTAGATCAAGTTTTGGAAATAGTTAAAATTCTTACTCCTAGAAAAACTATATTAACAAATATGCATAGCGATTTAGATTATATGAAACTTAAAAAAAGATTACCTAAAAATATTATTCCTGGTTTTGATGGTTTGACTGTTAGATTATAAGATTAAATCTATTTGTTTTGTTATTTTATCTGACATCGGTGTAATAAAAGAATTGAACGTGTCATGTATTTTGCCTTCTTTATTAATTAAAATTTTATGAAAATTCCACTTAGGAACAGTCGAGCTACCATAATTTTTTTTTGCCCATTTATATAAATCATGGGCATCATCACCTTTAACGTCTGTTTTATCAATTATTGGAAATGTAATATTAAAATTAGTTTCACAAAAATCCTTAATTTCGGAATTAGACCCTGGTTCTTGTCCACCAAACTGATTTGACGGAACACCAATTACATAGAAACCTTTGTCTTTATAATTCTCATAAAGGTCTTGAAGGCCTGTATATTGTTTAGTGAAACCACATTTACTAGCAACATTTACTAAAAGTATAGTTTTTCCTTTGTATTGATTTAAATCAATAGTTTCATTATCAATATTTTTTATTGAGTGATCAAAAAATAGCTTTTCATACTTAGCATCAACTTTTTCAAAAAATGTAAACATAGATATAATTAGTAGGATTAATAAATTATTTTTATAAAACATGACTTACTTTTTAGTGGCATACAATAATATAAAATATCCAAATACTGTAGACAGTAAAGATCCCGCAAGAACACCAATTTTTACACCATCTATATACTGAATATTATCAGCAAAGGCTAAGTTTCCAACAAACAAACTCATTGTAAAACCAACACCTGTTAATATTGAAACTCCATATAAGCTTAACCAGTTAGACTTATCTGGCATTTGTGCCACACCAAATTTAACCGCAAAGAAAGAAATCAACATTACTCCAACTTGTTTACCCACGAACAACCCTAAAAGAATACCTAATGGAACAGGTTCTAATAAAGATGATAATGATAATCCTTCTAAAGACACACCTGCATTAGCGAATGCAAATATAGGCATAATCATAAAGGCAACATAAGGACTGATTGCATGCTCAAGTTTAATTAATAAAGAGAAATCTTTTTCTTTAATTCTATGAGGTATGGTCGTAGCTAAAAGAACACCTGCTATTGTTGCATGAATTCCAGACTTATATGTAAAGAACCACATGAAGGCACCAATTATTAAATAGGGTATGAACTTTTTAACACCAAATTTATTTAAAGTTAGTAATAAAATATATGAGATTAAGATTAAACTTAAATAGCTTATGCTTAAATCACCAGAATAGAAAAAAGCGATAATCAATATCGCACCGAGATCATCAATAATAGCAAGAGCTGTTAAAAAGATCTTTAAAGAAATTGGAACTCTTGAACCAAGTAAAGATAAAATTCCTAGTGAAAACGCTATGTCTGTAGCCGATGGAATTGCCCAACCATTCAATGTTTCAGAATTCCCAAAGTTTATAAAAACATAGACTAGGGCAGGGACCACCATTCCCCCAACAGCACCAATAATCGGAAGTAACGCTTTTTTTAAGTTAGAAAGTTCACCTTGAATAAATTCTCGTTTAATTTCTAGCGTTACAAAAAAAAAGAAAATTGCCATCAATAAATCATTAATCCAGTGATGTACGGAAAGTTTTAAACCAAAATCATTAATACCCACAAAGAGGTATTGGTTTAATGTATCAAAATATAAATTACCAAAACTAGAATTGCTTATTACAAGAGCAATAATTGCAGCAATTAACAAAACAAGACCACTGGCTGCTTCTAACTGAAAAAACCACTTAAAAGGCTTTGAAAGATTTTTGATCATAATTTTATGTTAAATCTCTAATAAATAATGAGATATCTTTAATACTTTCATAAAGATTATAAAGTATAAATTCAATATTTGGGACAAATTGCCCAATAGGATATTTAAATGTATCTACAATAATTATAAAAGCTACGAATGAAATAATTGCCACAATAAATGAATTTAATATTTTTAAATTTTTTATCTTTTTGGGTTTGGATATAACGGTTATGTCTTCATTTATATTAACCTCAATATTTTTTCCTGTTTCTTCTTTGTTATAAATTTTAATTTTTTCATCAAGTTCTTCAACTGTATCTATTTCAACCTGTTCCTTTGATAGGTCTGCTGGATTGATCTCATCGTTGTTTGTAGGGTTATTTTGATCAAAAACACTAACATTATTATTGTCAATATCTTCAACAATTGGGCTTACAGTATTTTCAAGAATTTCTTTTTTAAAAAACCATTTATAATTACAACTGGCACACTGCAACAAACGACCTTTGTCTGGAATTAAATTTGAATCTATATCAAATTTTTTATTACAATTATTACAAGTTATGATCATTATTGATGTATATCTGATTCTTATAAAAAAGCCTTGTTTTTGATGTTCTTTATTCTTTGAAATTATCAATATCTAATGTATTAGTACCTCAATCGGGGCGTAGCGCAGCCTGGTAGCGCATCTGGTTTGGGACCAGAGGGTCGCAGGTTCAAATCCTGCCGCCCCGACCAATTTATGAAAAAAGTAAAAATTTATATTCCTACAAAAAATTCCATGCAGTCAGGCCTGGGTAAATCAGACAAATGGGTTATCAAATTTGAAACTGAAAATGCTGGTGTTAACCCTTTAATGGGTTGGGAGACAAGTACCAATACTCTTTCAGAATTAAATTTAGAATTTTCGACTAAAGAATTAGCAGCTGAATATGCAAAAAAAAATAAAATAGATTTCGAAATTATTGAACCACAAAAAAGAAAAACAATTAAAAAATCATACGCTGATAATTTTCTTAAATAATCTATATGTTTAAATTTTTTGCAAAAAAAAAATGGCAATTATGGTCTTGGTTAGGTTCATTTGTAATTTTATTATCATTGTGGGTTCAAGTAAAAATTGATGTAAAAATAAATGAGTGGTTTGGTGTGTTCTACGATATGATTCAAAAAGCACTTGCTAAACCCAACGCTATTACAATTGAAGAGTACTGGGCAAATTTAGCATCATTTATTACACTAGCTGGAATATATATAGCTCTTTACGTTGTAATTAGTTTTTTTACAGCACACTTCTTGTTTAGATGGAGAACTGCGATGGTGGAATGGTATCATTCTGTTTATGATAGAGCTCGTAAAATAGAAGGTGCCTCACAAAGAGTTCAAGAAGATACAATTAAGTTTACCCGTATTATGGAATCTCTAGGTACAAGTTTTATTGAATCAGTCATGGTATTAATACAATTTACTCCAATTTTATTAGGGCTATCAGTCGGTATACCAATTTTCTTTTTTGGTGATTGGCAATATGGACTGATAACTGGCGCATTACTTTGGACATTGGGTGGTACAGCATTCTTGATAGGATTAGGTTGGATATTGCGTTTAGTTGGAGTGGAATATGATCTACAAAAAAAAGAGGCTGCATACAGAAAGATATTAGTAGTAGCTGAAGATGATGGTAACGTTAGACCCAAAACAATAAATGAATTATTTGATGACGTTCGATCAATTCACTTTTTAAGCTATACAAGGTATTTATATTTTAATATTGGTCGTATGGCTTACTTACAAGCAAATGTATTATCAGCTTATGTTTTCTTGGCTCCAGCTATTGTAGCAGGTGTTGTAACATTAGGTGTTATGCAGCAAATTATAAGAGCTTTTGGAAGAGTTGAAGGTTCTATGCAATACCTATTAAAAGCTTGGCCTACCATTATAGAGTTAGCAAGTGTTTATAAACGTCTAAGAGAATTTGAGAGTGTAATAAATTCTACTGAAATAGTTATTCAAAAAGATTAATGGCTATTGATAAAAAATATGTTGATCAAATCATAAAAGTTTCTGAAAAGGCTGCTCTAGCATCATCTTATTTGGTTGGAAAAAAGGACAAGATTGCAGCAGATCAAGCAGCTGTCGATTCAATGAGGTTTGAATTAAATAAAATAGATATGAATGGTGAAGTTGTTATTGGAGAAGGTTCACTTGATGAAGCTCCAATGCTTTATACTGGTGAAAAACTTGGAAATAAAAACGGTCCATATTTTGATATTGCTGTTGATCCTTTAGAAGGAACAAATTTTGCAGCAAATAATTTACCTGGCGCAACTTCTGTTATTGCTATTGCTGAAAAAGGAAATCTTTTTAATGCACCAGAAACATATATGGATAAAATTGCAACTGGACCAATTCAGAAGGGATTAGTAGATCTAGATTTTACATTAAAAAAAAATGTTTCAAATCTGGCTGATTTTCTAAATAAAGATATATCATCACTCACAGCATGTGTAATGGATAGGCCAAGACATAAAAAAATAATAGATGAACTAATGCAACTAAATATTAATATTAAATTAATTACCGATGGTGATGTACTTGGTGCATTGTATGTTACAAATCCAAAATATAATGTTGATATATTTTTGGGTATAGGGGGTGGACCAGAGGGAGTTCTGGCTGCTTCAGCTCTTGATGCCTTTGACTGCAATTTTCAAGGAAGATTCATATTTGATAACGACAAAGATATTAAAGATGCAAAAAAAATGGGAATAATTGATTTAGATAAAAAATACGAATTAAATGAAATTATAAAAGGAGACTCTATATTTTGCTCTACAGGAATTACCTCTAGTGAGATGCTAGACGGAGTGAAGATTGACGGCAATAAGTATATAACTGAAACACTCGCTACTCATAAAAGTTTAAAATTTAAAGAAATCATAAAAAGAACAAATTTTATTGAAGAATGATTTCTGTTTCAGGTAAGAATTGGGAACACAAAAAAATTAATCAAAATTTAGTAGATAAATTAAAACAGGATTTTGATTTTAGTGACACTTTATCCAGACTAATTATTTCACGAAAATTTGATGATGATGAAATTGCAACAATCCATACGAATTTAGATTTAAACAATGTTTTTTTAAATAATAAAGATTTCAATCAATCTATTAAGCTTGTTGTAAATTGTATCAATAACAAAGAAAAAATATGTATTTTGGGTGATTATGATGTGGATGGTTCAGCAGCCACTGCATTATTTGTGAAATTTTTAGAAAGCATAAATCACGCATTTTTTTATTATATCCCAGATAGAGAAAAAGATGGGTATGGAGCCACCAAAAAACTGTTTCAAAAATTAATCTTAGACAAACCAAAACTAATTATAATGGTTGATTGTGGTTCTACTTCTAATGAAGCAATAGATTTTTTAAATGAAAATAAAATTAAATCCCTAATCATTGATCATCATGAAATTAATAATCCATTTCCAAATGCAAACTCAATTATAAATCCTAAAAAAGATAATGGCTATAAAGAATATGACTATCTATGCGCTACATCACTTTCTTATTTTTTCTTAGATTTACTAATTAAAGAAATTAAAAGTGAAATAAATATATCAGATTATTTAATATATGTTTTATTAGCTACAGTGTGTGATGTGATGCCTTTAAGAAAGCTTAACAGATTAATTGCCTTAAATGCTCTTAAAAATTTTGATATAACAAAAAATTTACCTCTGAACACTTTGTTTGAATTAAATGAAAAAAAAAATAAAATTAATATTAATGATTTAGGTTATTTAATTGGTCCTATATTGAATGCTGGCGGTAGACTAGGTAAGTCTCAATATGCTACAGAATTATTATCTTCTAATAATTATCAAGTTGTCAAAGATAGGTCTGATTATTTAATTAAATTAAATAATAAAAGAAAGGAAATTGAAACCTTAATATTAAATGAAATTGATTTTCAAAAAATCGAAAAAGAAAATAAAGAAGTAATTATTTATTATAATCCAAATATAAATGAAGGTTTAATTGGAATTATTGCAGCAAGATTAAAAGATTATTTTAATAAACCTTCCATTGTTATTACCACGTCTAATGAATTATTAAAAGGATCAGCAAGATCAATTTATAATTATAATATTGGTCGTGTAATTAAAAATTCACTAGATCAATGTATAATTTTAAAAGGCGGTGGACACAATATGGCTGCAGGATTTACGCTAAATAAAGCAAACCTCAAAGATTTTGAAAATTATATATTAGAAGATTTTTTAGAATCTAATACTGTAAATAATAATATATTTTCATATGAATCAGAAGTTTCACCATTAGCATTTAATCAAGATTTTTATGATAATATAAAAAAATTAGAACCGTTCGGTACAGGAAACTCAGTACCAACCTTCATGTTAAGAGATTTGAGAATAATTAAGCCCATATTATTGAATAACAAGCATATTTCTTCAATATTAAAATCAAAAACAGGATTTTCGATTAAATCAATATCATTTAATTCTATTAATACTAAGATTGGTGAGTGCTTAATGAACTATAAAAATAATATTAATGTAATAGGCCAAATCAATGAAAATATCTGGAATAATAAAAAAGCTCTTCAATTAACTATTAGAGACCTTATCTTATAGGTTAATTGCACTTGATAAATAATGACTTTTAAAATAAAAGATCTCAACATGGTCCCTTCGTCTATCGGTTAGGACAGCTGGTTTTCATCCTGCAAAGGGGGGTTCGATTCCCCCAGGGACCGCCATTAAATATGTATTATTACACATATATGCTTAAATCTATATCACCTGGTTTTAAAAAAACTTATGTAGGATATACAAATGATCTGGTTTCAAGACTAAATAAACATAATTCAAACAAAGGTGCAAAGTCTACAATGGGCTATAAATGGTTGTTAATTTATAGTAAAAAATTTAAAACAAAGAGTGAAGCTATGTCTTATGAATATAAATTAAAAAAAAATAAAATATTACGAAAAGAAATTGTAGAAAAATCAACTTAATGAAAATTTCAATACTTTTGCCATATAAAGAAAATTATTCTGTTAACTATGCTGGTGCTGTATCTTTATTCATAAATGACACAACAAAATTAAGCAAATTTAAGAAAAATATAAGAGTATTTGGTAGTACAAATTTCAAATCTAAACTATCAAAGAATTATACAAATATAGATTTAAATAAGAGCAATTTATTACAAAGCCAAAGTAGAATTTATGTAAATAGATTTATTCAATTACAAGAAACTATTAATGCAGATATTATTGAAATTCATAATAGACCAAATTATTTAAAATTTATTAAAAAACTTAATACAAAAATTGTTTTATATTTTCATAACGATCCACTTGAAATGGCTGGTTCTGAAAAAATTAATGAAAGATTAAACTTACTCAAAATATGTCAAAAAATTATTTTTAATAGTGAGTGGTCAAAAAATAGGTTTTTAGAAGGTTTAGAAAAATTTTATAGTGGTAGTTCAAAACTAGAAGTTATAAATCAATCTACCAACAAACCAAAAATAGATTTTACAAAAAAAGATAAAATAATAACTTTTGTTGGAAAGTTAAATTCAGCAAAAGGCTACGATTTATTTGGTGGCGCAATATTAAGAATTTTAGAGAAACATAAGGATTGGAGTGGATTAGTTATTGGTGATGAACCTCGTGAAAAATTAATCTTTAAACATAAAAACCTTAATATATTAGGTTTTCAAGAACATAAAAAAGTTCTAAGAATTCTTAAAAAAACGAGTATTGCTGTGGCTTGCTCAAGATGGCAGGAGCCTTTTGGTCGTACTAGTTTAGAGGCATCTAGTAGGGGGTGCGCTGTTATAATATCAAATAAGGGTGGTTTAACTGAGACTATCACAAATGGTACTATACTTAAAAAAAATACAGTAAATAATATTTTTAATGCAATTGATGACTTGATAAAAAATAAAAAAAAATTATTAAATTTACAAAAAAAATCACATGAAAATTTTTATTTAACTAATAAATATATAAGTAAAAAAATTGACATTTATAGATCATCCATATTAGATATAAAATCAAAATCAAATTCTACCAAAAAATCAAAATTAAAGATTATTCATATAACAAATTTTAATGAAAGACATAATGGAAGATTATTTTATAATACTGGCAAAAGAATTAATAACGGTTTAGTACGTTTGGGCCATAGTGTTTTGGAGTTTAGTGATAGAGATATTCTAAGTAATAATAGAAAATTGAATGATTTAAGTGGTGCAAAATATTTAAATAAAAAATTACTTACAGTAATTGGTAATTACACACCTGACTTAATAATACTAGGACACGCTGATTTAATTAATATTCAAACTCTGAAAATTATTAAGCAATATTATCCAGAAATAAAAATTGCTCAGTGGTTTTTAGATAGAATGGATTCAAATTGGATATTTAATAAAAAAAGATTTCTTGATAAAATTGATGTTATGGATGCAAGTTTTTGCACAACAAATCCAGATGTTTTGAAATTTTCTAAAAAAAATATGATTTACTATGTTCCTAATCCGGTAGATGAATCTTTTGAAACATTGAATAATTATAAAAATAGAAATTTAAAAAATGATGTTTTTTTTGCAATGAGTCATGGAGTTCATAGAGGTATATTAAAAAAAGGAAAGTTTGATGAGCGTGAAAATCTCCTTAATAGATTAATCAATAAATTACCAAACATAAAGTTTGATATATATGGTATTGAAAATAAACAACCAGTATGGGCTGATAATTTTATTAAAGCTCTTTCTCAATCAAAGATTGCATTAAATTTAAGTCAAGGAAGTGGATCTAAGTACTATACTAGTGATAGATTTGCTCAATTGATAGGAAATGGACTATTAGTGATGATTGACAAAAAGACTAAATTTGGTGATTTTTTTAATAAAGATGAGATCATTTTATATAAAGATATTAATGATTTAGCAAAAAAGATTACAAAATACTCAAATGATGATGTATTAAGACAGAAAATTGCTAAAAAAGGCAGAGATAAATATTTTAAATTTTTTAATTCAACAATCGTTGCAGAGTTTATAATAAATAAAACTTTTAATATTAATAAAAGATATTTTTGGGAAAATAAAAAATAACATTAAGGTCTATATATGAAAAATACAATAGTTATTACAGGTGGTGCAGGATTTATTGGATCAAATTTAATTAAATACATGTTAAAAAAAACTAATTTAAAAATTATCAGTTTAGATAATTACTCCACAGGAACTAAAATGAATCATATTAATCATAAAAATGTTAAATATATAAAGGGTGAAAATATTAATATTTCAAAAATACTAAACCGCTATAAAAAAAAAATAAAAGTTATTTTTCATTTTGGAGAATTCTCAAGAATTTATCAAAGTTTTTTAAACTCAAAAAGATGCTTAAACTATAATATTAAACATTCATTTGAAGTTGTTAATTTTGCTAAGGATAATAAAATTAAGATTATTTATTCTGCTACATCTAGTAATCTTGGTAACGGTGGTAAAGATGAGAATTTATCACCTTATTCTTGGTCTAAATCAAAAAATATTGAATTGATAAAAAATTATAGTAAATGGTTTGATCTAAAATATGAATTAATATTTTTCTATAATGTTTATGGGCCTGGTCAAATTATGAACGGAAAAATGTCAGCTGTCATAGGTACTTTTGAAAAACTATATAAAAAAAGAAAGCCTTTAACTATTGTTAAACCAGGTTCACAAAAAAGAGATTTTACTCATATAGACGATATTATAAAAGGTTGCTACTTAGCTATGATTAAAGGGAAACAAAATGAATATATGTTATGCACAAACAAATCATATTCAATCAAGCAAATCGCAAAAATGTTTAATACTAAGTATAAATTTCTTAAGTCTAGGCCTGGTGAAAGATTTGGCTCAACTATATTAAACAATAATGCCAAAAAAATATTAGGATTTAAGGCAAAAAAAGATATCAAAACTTATATTGGAAACTTAATTAGATAAATTAATGTTTTCAATCTTAATTCCTAGTTATAATAATTTGAATTATCTTAAATTGTGCATAGAGAGCTTAGAGAAAAATTCGAAATTTGAACATCAAATTATAATTCATGTTAATGAAGGTTCGGATGGTACTCTTAATTATGTTCAAAAAAATAATTTTGATTACACTTATACATCTGAAAATATAGGGATGCCAAAAGCTTTAAATAAAGCATCAAAACTCGCAAATTTTGATTATATATTAATTTCACACGATGATTTTTATTATTGTCCAGGGTGGGATACTGAATTTATAAATGAAATAAAAAAAATAAATCATAATAATTTTTATTTATCAGGAACCATGGTTGGTGCTGGTCAAGTATATTTTGATGCTGGACAATCCATAGAAACTTTTGATGAAAAAAAACTTATCAAAAATATTGAAACAATTAAGACATTTGATTTTCAAGGAACAACAAAGTGTCCTGGTTTGGTACACAAAGATATTTGGAACAAAGTAGGGGGCTGGAGTGAAGAATTTTCCCCGACAGGTGGAGATGATAGTGATTTTGCAATGAAACTATGGCAAAATAATATTAGAATTTTTAAAGGACTAGGAAGTAGTCTTGCGTATCATTTTGGATCTATTACTACTAGAAAAAAAAATAAAACTTTATTTACATACTTGGGTAGTAAAGGAAATAAAATTTTTTTGAAAAAATGGGGAATTACTATTAATTTTTTTGAAAAATTCTATTTAAAGTCTGGTCTTGATGGAAATAAAAGACTTATTTTTAATAAATTTAGTGGACCATTAAATAATCCAAAAAAAAATTTGAACTTTTATATTAATCTTTTTAAAGGTAAAATTGTTATGTTATATTTATCATTAATTAAATTTAAATATTAAATGAAAAAAATATTAATTACAGGTGTTGCTGGTTTATTGGGATCAAGGCTTTCTGATTGGATTATTGATAATACAAATTATGAGGTGATTGGTATTGATGATTTAAGTGGTGGTTTTATTGAGAATATAAATCCTAAAGTAAAGTTTTATAAATTTAACCTAACCAATTTAAATAAACTAAAAGAAGTTTTTAAAAATGAAAATATCGAAATTGTTTATCATTTTGCTGCTTATGCGGCTGAAGGATTGAGCCCATTCATTAGAAAATTTAATTATGAAAATAATATAATAGCTTCTTCAAATTTAATAACTTGCTCAATTGAATTTAATATAAAAAGATTTGTTTTTGCAAGCTCTATGGCCGTTTATGGAGATAAATACGAACCACCGTTTCACGAGGATCTTTTGCAGGCTCCAATAGACCCTTACGGTGTTGCAAAGTATGCTGTAGAAATGGATTTAAAAATTGCATCACATCAACATGGATTAAATTACACCATTATTAGACCGCACAATTTTTATGGTATTAATCAAAATATTTGGGATAAATATAGAAATGTCTTGGGTATTTGGATGTATCAAATTCTAAATAAAGAAAGTCCTACAATTTTTGGAGATGGATCCCAAGTGAGAGCATTTAGTTACGTTGATGATTCAGTTATACCTTTTTGGAATGCATCTCAAAATGACAATTGCAAGGGTGAAATCATAAACTTAGGTGGTACTAAAGAATATTCTATAAGTGACGCTTGCAACATATTAATTAATGTAACGGGCCAAAATATTAAACCAGTTTATTTGGAACCAAGGCACGAAAGTAAATATGCATGGGCAACATGGGATAAATCAATAGAACTCTTGGGTTTTGAACATAAAGTTAACCTTGAAGAAGGTACTGCAAAGATGTGGGAATGGGCAAAAAAACAACCTAACAGAGAAAGATACGTATGGCCTGAATATGAATTAAACAAAGGCATATATGAATATTGGAAAAGCTAAATATTAAGTGACTATATTAAATTCTTTTTGAAGATTTCTGATTTAAAATCGAAGCGTACAAGCCTGATCTTCGAGCTTTATACTTGCCATAATTAATTTTATCATTTTTTAATTTGTACAAAATTACTCGATAATTAATTCTAATAAAAATTGGAACAAAGTAAATAAGGGCAAAAAGAAATCCATAATGTTTTTTAAAATAATAAAATTTTGACCAAATAAAATGCCAAGTTCTAAAATTGACTTGATCTATTTTTTCTAGGTTATTTTTAATTTCAACTGAAGTACCTACATCGTGTTCAACAAGGACATTATTAATTTGATAATTTTTATTTATCTTAAAGGATCTTAAGCAAAAGTCATTTTCCTCAAAATATAAAAAGATATTTTCATCAAATCCATTCAAATTATCAAAATTGTTTTTATTAAAAAACATGCATGCTCCACTAATAAATTTCATTTCGCTTATTGTTCCATTATCAATACTTTGTTTGTGAGATTTGGGATTTGCGTTTATAAATCTAGGGCCTAAAGTGGAAAATTTATTATTTAGTTTTTTGGCAGCATTTACGAAGTTAAGTAATGCCCCTTCATTTATACCTGTAAGATCTGGATTACTAATCAAAAAATACTCAGTTTTAACCATTTTGCTTCCATAATTTGCTTGGTTGCCATACCCATTATTGGGTATTAGCTGAATATCAATATCAGGATAATTGTTATCTATAATTGATTTTAAGCTAACATCATTTGAATTATCAATTATTATAATTTTAAATTTTTTGTATAAGTTTTTAATATAATCTAAAACTAACTTTTTACTTTTATGTGTTAAGATAATTATTGTTGCATCATTATTCATTTACTTATGTTTTTTTTTATGGAATATATTTATAAAATTATTAATTATGAATAAGTTGAAAATATACTGTTTTGTTACTAATGAGTCAAAATTTTTAAAAAAACTACCGACTAATATTGTACCCGTTATTATAGGTAACAATAATTCCACTACTTTTCTTAGTGAGAATGTAGGTATAAATATCTCAAATTTAAACAAATATTATGCTGAATTAACTGGTTTGTATTGGGTTTTCAAAAATAGAATTGCATATCATAATGATGATGATTTCGTAGGTTTTTGTCATTACAGAAGATTGTGGATGAATGGAATTTTGAATAAAAAAATATCATTTTCGAACATTTATTCCAAACTATTGCAGAATAAAAATAAATCTTTAAATAATTTTGAAACTATATTAGTTGATCCAATATATTTAAAAAATGAAAGTATAATAGGTCATTTTAATAACAACCATGGAAAAGAAATATTTGAATTTTTACATAAGATTTTAGATAAAAGTCTATATAATGATTTTATAAATTATGGAAATCAAAAAAAATTTAGTCCTTGTAATATGTTTATAACCAAACCTAAAATTTTCATTAATTATTGCAATTTAATATTTCCATTGATGGAGAAATTGTTAGAAGAATGTTTAAATAGGAATCTTTGTATTGGAAACAATTTAAAATTACCAGCCTACTTTATAGAGAGATTTACACCTTATTGGTTTGAAAAACATTCTAAAGTTGGTTATTTGTCTTACGCAGTATTAAATAATTTTTATATATCAGATGCTGTAAATAATATTATAAATCCTTTAAAATTACCCTTTACATCGTCATTTTTTCCTACAAAACTAGATATATAAATGTTCAAAGCAGATGTAATTATAGTTGGTGCTGGCCCAGTAGGCTGTGTTTTAGCAAATAAAATTGCTACTGAATTAAACTTATCTTGTTTAATAATTGAAAAAAGAAATCATATTGCAGGAAACTGTTATGATGAAAAAAATAAAAAAGGAGTTTTATACCACAAATATGGACCACATTATTTAAGATTTAAAAATAATAAAATTTTTGAATATTTATCTAAATTTACTAAATGGATACCTGGCAATTATATTGTGCAATCTTTTGTAGATAAAAAACTTTATCCATTTCCGATTAATTTGAATACACTTGAGAAATTTTTTAATATTAAATTTAAATCAAAAAAAGAAGCAATTGATTTTATTAAAAAAAAACAAATTAAAAATAAGAGTTTAAATAATTCAGAAGATTTTATCCTATCAAAACTTGGCACTGAAATTTATGAAAAATTCTATAAAAATTATACAATAAAGCAATGGGGTGTTAGTCCAAAAAAATTATCTAGCACTGTCGCTGGCCGTGTTCCTATTAGATATGATCGTAATCCTTATTATGTTAAAGAAAAACTTAAATTTATGCCAAGACAGGGTTTTACACTTATGTTTAAAAAAATGATTACTAATAAAAAAATTAAATTATCTTTAAATACAGATTTTTTTAAAATTAGAAAACAAATAAAATATAATAAATTTTTAATATATACAGGTACACCCGATAAATTTTTTAATTATAAATATGGTAAGCTTGATTGGCGATCTTTAGCTTTTAAATTTGAAACATATAAAAAAAATTTGATACAAAATTCAGTACAATATAATTTTCCAAATGATTTTAAATTTACTAGAAAAGTTGAAATTAAGCACGTTACTAGACAAAAAATTCCATTCACAGTTATTTCAAAAGAATTTCCTAAAAGTAAAGGCGAACCTTATTATCCTATAATAAACAAAAATAACCTAAATAAATTTTCTAAATATGAAAAATTAATAAAAAAAGTTGAAAATAAGAATGTATTTTTTGAAGGTAGGCTTGCTCAATATAAATATTTTAATACAGATGAGGTAATTGAAAGAGCATTAAACTTATTTAAGATTTTAAAAAAAAAATATAAAAATAATTCTAATAATTAAATTTTAATTTTATTTAAGGCATTATTTTTAAACAAGTTTGCTTCTTTAATATATCTTCTTACCATTTCTGAAGATTTATGTCCTGTCATTGACATAATGCTTCTTTCTTCCACTCCAGATTCAGCCGCAGATGTTGCAAATCCTGATCTTAAACTATGACCAGAAAAATTTTTACTATCTATTCCAGCTAAATTTAAATATTCTTTAATAAGCAAAGCTACAGTTTGGTTTGTTAATCTTTTTTCTGATAACTTTGATCCCTTAACAAACCTTCTAAATACGGGTCCTGATTTTATTTTTGATAGATCGAGTAGTTTTTTTAATGATACAACGGGACAATATTGAGAGCTATCAAAGTAGGGTAGAGCTTTCATAAAACCTTCACCAAATTGATCGGTTTTAGACCTTCTAATGCTTAATTTTAAACCCTCTGGAACAAAATCTAGATCATCATAATCTAGTGAAACTATCTCATTTCTTCTAAATCCACCTGAAAAACCAATTAGGATTATAGATCTATCCCTTAATTTTTTAATTTCTTCTTTTTTTTGCTGATCTATTGCATTAATTATTTTTTTTAAACTATTGATTAATATGGGTTTTTTAGCTTTCTGAAAACTACCTTTTCTTCTTTTAATACCCATAATATTTTCAATGATTGCAGGATGCTTTGTATCTAAATAATGCCCTTTTAACTTATGGATGACACCTATTGATACAAGTCTGCGCTTCAAAGTGCTCATTTTAGCATCTTTTGTGGATAAATGAGTTAAATATAAAGAAACTACTTTTGGTTCAGATGGTAGTGATTTGAATCCATTTTGTGCACAGAACACTCCAAAATCACTAAAGTCTGATTTATATGCTCTTACAGTATTACTAGCTTTAGAGTTTTGCAGGTTTATTAATGTTTCTTCTTGTAAAGCCTTTATGTCAGTTATTATATCATTCATATATATATATTACTATTGATAACCATTAATTATCGTTAGTAATATATTAAGTTGTTTATGTTGTCAATATGTTAAAATATATAAAATGAATAAAATATTTATTATTATAAGCATTATCGGGTCATCCTTTTTCTTTATATCCATAATAGATCATCCAAATTTAATAGCCTGGGGAATACATTCTATACCAATAAAAGACGGTTTGTTTTTAGCTTTTTTGCCAATTATTTTATTTAATATAGCTGGATGGATAAGAAAAATTTTTACTAAAAATAGATAAAAATGTTAAATATCAACTATTTAAAGTTTAAAATTTAAGTAAATGATTAGAAAGTTAGAGCAAAAAGACAAGGAAAATTGGGCTAAATTATACAATGGTTATGCCGATTTCTACAAAGTCCCAATGAATACGGGGGTTTTAGACACTCTTTGGGGATGGATTCATGATGAAAGCCACGATGTTAAAGGTCTTTGCTTTGAATTAGAGGATAAAATCGTTGCTATTGCTCATTATAGAACAATGCCAAGACCAATCAAAGGTCAATATATTGGGTTTTTAGATGATTTGTTCGTAGACCCAGATTTTAGAGGTCAAAAAATAGCGCAAAAGCTTATTAGTCATCTAAAATCCTTATCTAAAGCCAATAATTGGCAAGGAGTTCGTTGGATCACCCACTCTAGCAATGAACATGCAAAGAAATTATACGATAAAATAGCCAATAACACAGGTTTTGAACTCTATGAACTTAAAGGGGACTAAGTTTCAGCTAAAAGTCTGGAATTACTTGAAGAAAATACCCAAAGGTAAAGTGAAGACTTATAAGGATGTTGCTAAAGCCATTGGAAAACCTCTAGCAGTCAGAGCAGTCGCTAATGCTATAGGTAAAAACCCCTATCCTCCTAAAATACCTTGTCATCGAGTGATCAGATCAGATGGAAGCCTCGGCGGATACTCTGGAAAAGGAGGAATTCAACAAAAACGCCGTTTATTGAGGTCTGAAAGAGTCTTCATAAAATAAGGTTTTTAAGCTTCTAAACCTTTAAAAAGTGTTGGTATTAAATACTTATAGCTAATTTAGCCATAATTGTTACACAATTTCTTAATGCATCCTTCAGTTGTACTACAAATGACCTTTCAGTTAAAATAAGGTGTCCTATGGACGTTTAAACGGCATATTCTCATACTGCATTGCTCTACTTGTCAACAATAGCAACGATTCTGAAAAGGTTAAAAAGCACAATTTTAAAGGGTTTTTTAGACCCCTATTCCACCCTCAAAATAAAGTAAATTTAATTAAAATTAGCTATAATTTAAATAAGCATTTAGTAGCAACACTTAATAAGCAATCTATTACTCTATTATAAGAATATTTGGTTTCTTAAAAATCTAAATTCCTATAATCTTAATTTTTTATCTACGGATAATTAATTTTTCTACTTTTGATGTGTTATTTTACTATTTTAGTAAATATATTTTACGTAATTTTAATACTTAACTAGTTTTATTTGACAGTTATTACATAATGTATAAATAATATTAAATCTAATGATTTCAACTGTTTAAATTAAATAGCTAATGTATGATATTAAGTATTAGTAACAATATGTTAACTAACTAAGATGATTTAATATAAGCCTCTCTTCTTGAAATATAAATACCGCTCATAATGATAATCGACAGACCTAAGAATGTCCAATTATCAGGAAAATCACTAAAGAAGTAGTAACCTATAATGATATTGGTAAAGATCTCAAAGTAGCTAAATGGGGCTAATTTAGAGGCATCCGCATATTTAAGGGATAATATGAGGAATAAGTGCCCAACACAGGCAAAAACACCTATAGAGGCCATCATGGACCACTGTGAAAGGCTTGGATTAACCCATATAAATGGCATAACACCTGAAACAGCCACTAATCCAACAACTCCAGTTAATAATAAAGTTAATAAAGGGTTGTCTGAAGTGCTTAATTTACGAGTAATTATTAGGTAAAAACCATACATTACACCCGTTCCTAAAGCTGAAAAACTAGCTAAGTTAAGTTCAACAAAACCAGGTCTTATAACCACTAAAGAGCCTATAAAGCCGATGATAACAGCTGTCCACCTCCTAACACCCACCTTCTCACCCAGTAACATAGGAGAAAATGCTGTAACAATAAGGGGAGCTATAAAAGCAAGAGTTAAAGCTTTTGCTAAAGAGATAACTGATATGGCATAAAAGAAACTAATATTTGCACAAAGCAAAATAAGACCTCTAATTAACTGCAACTTTGGTTTGCCTGTCCAAACAAGCTGCTTTCTGTAGAAGAAGAACATCACAGGAAGAGTAAATACTACAGTAAAAAAATATCTAGCCCATGTGATTTGTAAAACAGGCATATCTGCACTTAAATATTTAGCAAAACCATCCATGATTGGAAGCATTACCCAAGCTAACAGATTAAATGAGATGGCTTTCATAAGCCAATAGATACAGTTTAATTAAGGTGTTTTAAAGCAAAGAATACGACCACTGGAACTGTAATAAAAGACATGAGTGTAGAAACAACAATAGTACTAGCAACACTATCGGTAATTTTTTTAGGTGAATAAATTGAAGCTACAAGATAGTTCAAAACAGCACTTGGCATAGAACATTGAATTAATAAAACACCAGCAGCATAACCAGAAAGGTCAAAATATATAATAATTAAAAATCCAACAATAGGGCCAAGAATAACTCTTCCAATTGAAGAGATTAGTGCTTTTTTAAAAGAAAAAACTTTAAATCGTGTTAAGGCAATACCTAAAGACATTAGTATTAAAAAAATTGTAGCATACATTAATAGAAAAGTAGTATTTTCGACAAAAGTTGGCATCTCAATCTTGAAATAGAGAAAAATAACAGAAATCACTATTGCATAGAATGGTGGGTTCTTAAGAATGACATTGATATTAAATTTTCTATCAGCAAGAAAAATACCTAAAGTAAAATGACACAAAATTATCAAAGCTGAAATTGCAGCAGCAACACCTAAGCCTTGTAAACCATAAGCAAACAAACAAATAGGCAGTCCCATATTACCTGTATTTGGCATAATAAATGGCGGGAGCTCACGGATAATATCTTTAGTTTTTAAAAGAAATAAAAATATTACTCCAATAAAAGCAAAAGCTGTAATTGCAATTAGATAATACCAAAAATAATCTTTAAATATTTCAAAAGATATACCTGTACATGTTAATGAATATATAATCATTGCAGGTGATCCAATGTTAGCTGCAAAATTGGTTATAAAAGTCGTGTCAAGTTTAGGGTTATTTTTACCTAGATAGTAACCAATGCCAACAACAAAAAAGACTGGAAATAAAACCTCAAACAGTTTTAGATATATTTCCATTAATTATAAATTCTAATCAATGTTGGGTATTTAAGAATATTTTTGTCTTTTTTGAAAACAGAAAGGCAATTCTTAGAATTAAGTTCATTAGTTTTATGGGTAATAATAACAATAGTAGCTTTATTATTTTTTTTATCAGGAGTTTGTATTAATCTTTTTACTGAAATTTTATACTTAGCTAATCTGTTAGTGATTGTTGATAAAACACCAGGTTTGTCTTTAACTTCAAATCTCAAATATAGTGAATTCACATAATTATCAACGTTGTAACATTTAATTGATTTACGTTTATTACCCGGAATACCAAATGGTTTTTTAACATTCCCATTTAATATTGAAAGTAGATCAGATAATAATGATGATGAAGTTGGACCTGGTCCAGCCCCTTCGCCTTGCAATATACTTTCACCTACTGGTTTTCCTTCAAGAATAACAGCGTTCATAACACCACCAACGTTGCCAATGTATGAATTTTTACTAACTAAGCATGGATGAACAGTTTCAAAAAGTTGACTATTAATAAGTTCAGAAATACCCAATAATTTAATACGTAAATTTAATTGATTAGCAATTTCAATATCTTTAAGTTCAATTTTTTGAATACCTTCCATTAAACATTTGTGTTTTGAAATTTTAGTATTAAATGCGAGAGCAGATAAAATTCTTACTTTAGCAAATGCATCAAAACCATTTAAATCTAATTTTGGATTACCTGGTTCTGCGTAACCTAATTTCTGTGCCTTCTTTAATACATTGGCAAAACTATCGTTTGAATTCTCCATCTCAGAAAGAATGTAGTTGGAAGTACCATTTAGAATTCCATAAACTTTAGTAATCTTGTTAGTTGCAAGGCCCTCTTTAATAGTTCTTAATATTGGAATACCACCTGCAACAGATGCTTCAAATTCTAAGTTAACGTTATTGTCTTCAGCTAACTTTCCTAAATAATCACCATGTTTAGAAATAAGTGCTTTATTAGGAGTGATTACATGTATTTTATTCTTTAAAGCAGTTTCTACAACTTTTTTAGATATCCCGTCCGACATACCTATAGCTTCAAATAAAATATCTACCTTAGTCTTATTAAAAATTTCTAATGGGTTTTTAAAAAATATATTCTTATTAACTTTAAATTTTCTCTTTTTGGATAAGCTTCTTGCTGAAACAGCTATTATATTAATCTTTTTACCTGTCTTAAGTTCAATATCTTTTTTTTTAGTATTAAGTTCATTTAACAAGTAAATACCTACTTGTCCTAAACCAACAACAGCAATATTAATTATATTTTTCATCTATTTATTAATATCTGGGTATTCTGCATTATTTGAATAATCTTTAAGAAAAAGGTTAAATTCATCAAAAGTCATAGATTTATAATCACCAGTTTTCTTTAATATCTTGAATAATTTTTTATCTTCTACAGATTTCTTTGTTGGGTCTTCATTCCAGTAAGCAGAGTCTTTGTTTAATGAGCACGAAGTTAAGAATAAAACTAAAGATAAAAATAAGTATTTCAAATTAATCCTTTTGCTTCATTAAAACCATATTTAATATTCATATTTTGTATTGCTTGACCTGCCCCACCTTTAATTAAATTATCAATAGCAGATAAAATAATAACCTTATTTTTATACTTAGTTTTACAAATTACTATAGAGCAATTATTTGTGTTAATTACGTCATTTGTACTTAGCAACGAATTTGTTTTTAAAATTTTAACGAATCTACTTTTTGAATATTCTGCATTTAAGGTTTTTTCTAATTTTTTAGAACTTACACCTTTATTTAAATCAACATAAATTGTGCTTAAAATTCCTCTAAACATTGGTGTTAGATGGGGTGTAAAAGTAAAAGAGAATTTCTTTTTAGTATGGTTATTAATTTCTTGTTGAATTTCAGAGTTATGTCTATGGAAACCAACACCATATGCACTTAATGACTCATAAAGGTTTTTATCTTTATATTTATCATGAACTCCTCTTCCCGCTCCTGAATAACCAGATTTAGAATCTATAATTACATTATCTATTTTTATTAAGTTTTTTTTAACTAGAGGTATAAGAGGTAAAAGTATCGATGTCGGATAACAGCCTGGACACCCAATAATATTAAATTTCTTAACTTTATCGCCATTAATTTCTGGTAAAGAATAAATTGATTTTTTAATATTCTTAACTGATCTATGTTTTTGCTTATACCATTTTAAATAGTCTGATGCTTTATTAAGTCTAAAATCAGCCGCTAAATCAATTAACACATTATGATCTAGTAAATCATTTGAAATATCTTGGCTCCCACCATTAGGTAAGGCTGTAAAAACAAGATCTATGTCTTTTAAAAGAGATCTGTTGTATTTGATTATTTTTGGTAACTTTTTTGAACTTAATGATTTTTCATAACTGGAGATATTTTTTCCAACAGAGGAGTTCCCACAGAGATATTTAATTTTAATATCACTGTGTTTAACTAATAATTTAATTAATTGAACACCAATATAACCAGTTGATCCAGCAACTAAAACATTAAGCTTAGGCATTTTTTTACTATAGCATTTTAGGGTTAAAAAAGAATTATCTTTTCGAGAATTGGAAGCTTCTTCTAGCTTTTCTACGACCAGGTTTTTTTCTCTCAACTGACCTAGAGTCTCTAGTATTTAATTTTTCCGTCTTAAGTATAGCTCTATTATCTGCATCAAACAAAATTAAGGCTTTAGCAATACCATGGACCATTGCACCAGCTTGACCTGTGTGTCCACCACCTGCAACACTACATCTAACATCATAATCTGTTGCTTGATTTATAATTTCGAACGGTCTTGTAATTTGCATTTTATGACTTCCACTAGTGAAATAGTCTTGCATAGTTCTGCCATTTACATAAATTTTACCTGTACCTTTTTTTACCCAAATTTTTGCAATTGATTTTTTTCTTCTACCTGTTGCATATTTACTATCTTTAAAATCTAGTTTAATTTTAGGTTTTTTTGGAGCAACTTTATTTGGTAAGACTGCTGTTTCCATATTAATTTCTTATTAAATTTTTACTGTTTAATTTACCTAAGTCTAAAATTTTAGGGTTTTGTGCTGCATGAGGATGATCTTCACCAGCATAAATTTTTACTTTAGTTAATTGTTTTCTACCAAGTACTCCGCCAGGTAACATTCTTTTAACAGCTAGTTTTAATGACTCACCCGGTTTATCTTTTTCTAATAATTTTTCAGGTGTTATCTCTTTAATTCCACCAGGGTGACCAGTGTGTCTGTAATACTTTTTGTCCTTGAATTTTTTTCCAGTGAATTTTGCTTGTTCAACATTTTTTACTACAACAAAATCACCATCATCCATATGAGGAGTAAAGGTAGTTTTATTTTTTCCTCTAACAATCATTGCTATTATGGAAGCAAGCCTTCCAACTACAGCATTTTTTGCATCAATTTCAAACCAGTTGCTAGTTAATTCACTTTGTTTTAGAAATTTTGTCATTGTGCGAGGATTAATACTATTATTAGATATAAAGTCAATTTTATATTTAGCTTGCAATAAGGGTCAAGAATGTTATTTTGATTGGGCCGATTTGTTCCTATTGCAGGCTAAGTATTGCTAAACAGGATTATTTATACTCATTTTCGGCAGGCATTTGAACTATATTGTACGCCTTGCATATGCTAAAGTACTAAAAAGGAGCACAAGATGAGTACAAAAAGACAAAACCCAGAAACTATCGTTATTCACGGTGGTGATTATAGAAGTGACCCAACAACTAAAGCTGTAGCAGTTCCAATTTATAGAACAACTTCATACTTATTTGATAGTACCGAGCATGCCGCGAATCTCTTTAGCTTGAAGGAGTTTGGGAATATTTATACAAGAATTATGAACCCTACTAATGATGCTTTAGAAAAAAGGATAGCAGCATTAGAAGGTGGTTTAGCCTGTTTAACAGTGTCTTCGGGACAAACTGCTTCAACATTTGCAATTTTAAATGTTGCTCAAGCTGGAGATAATATAGTTAGCTCAACTGATCTTTACGGTGGAACTATTTCTTTATTTACCCACACTTTGAGTAAACTTGGAATTGAAGTTAGATATGCAGATCCTGCTGATCCAAAAAACTTTGAAAAAGCTGTAGATGATAAGACTAGAGCTTTTTATGGAGAAACTTTACCTAATCCATACCTAAGAGTTTTTCCTATCCAAGAAGTGTCTGATATTGGAAGAAAATATAACATACCTTTAATAATGGATAATACTGCATCCCCTATTCTCTGTAAGCCTTTAGAACATGGTGCAGCAGTTGTTGTTCACTCACTCACAAAATATATTGCTGGTCATGGAACTGTTGTAGGCGGATGTCTAGTTGATGGTGGAAATTTTGATTGGACTGCAGACCCTAAAAGACAACCTTTATTTAATGAACCTGATGCAAGTTATGGTGGGGTTATTTGGGGTAAAGCTGTTCCAGAACTTACTGGTGCCAACGTATCATTTGTCGTCAGAGCAAGAGTTACTCTTTTGAGAGACCTTGGTTCAGCACTAGCACCAGATAATGCTTTTGGAATTATACAAGGACTTGAAACAGTAGCTTTAAGAATGAAACAACATTGTTCAAATGCTGAAAAAACTGTGGAATACTTATCCAAACACAAAAATATTGCTAGAGTAATCTATCCAACAAAATATGATGGAGAAATAGGAAAAAGAGCTAAAAAATATCTTAAAGGTGGATACGGTGGTTTAGTTGGCATAGAGCTAAAAGGTGGTATTGAAGCTGGTAAGAAATTTATAGAGGCTTTAAAAATGTTCTATCATGTAGCTAATATTGGTGATGCAAGAAGTTTAGCAATTCATCCAGGGTCAACTACTCATAGCCAATTAAATGAGAAAGAACTATTAGCAGCTGGTGTGACGCCAGGGTATGTAAGGTTGGCGATAGGTATAGAGCATATAGATGATATCATTGAAGACCTAGAGCAAGCACTCAATAGAGCTTCAGATAATATTGAAAATATTAAAAAAGCTAAAGCCGTTGGTTAGAATTTTTAAATAAAATTATAAGATAGGTGGTCAAAACAAAGATTGACCCTAACTGGTGTAGTGATGCATATTTAATCTCTACACCAGAAATTAAAGTTACAATTCCCAAAAAAACTTGAAGCAAAATTGCTACATCAAATAATATAACATTTTTAATATTAGATTTATTTCTTATAAAAAAATAATTTAAAATCAGAATAAAGAATAAAAGTAAATAAGCTGTAAAACGATGTAAAAATTGAATTATAGATACATTGTAAAATAATTGAGTGCTTAATAAATCTAAATAACTAACATCACCAGGGAAAAAACTACCATTCATATCGGGCCATGAATTATAAATAAGACCTCCATCTAAGCCTGATAAAAAGGCACCTAATATAATTTGTAAAACAATCAGTATAAGAATAAATAATAAGAGCTTATATGGTAATTTAAATTGAAATTTTTTAATTTTATAAACATTCAAAATAAACCAAAAAACTAAACATAGAATAAATAGTGCTAAAGATAAGTGTATACTTAACCTAAAGTGACTAACATCATTGTTTTGGATTAATCCACTGGAAACCATATACCAACCAATAAATCCTTGAAGACACACAAGGAAAAATATCCAATAATATTTATTTGAATAATGTTGGGTATTTTTAAAATATAGACTAAATAAAATTAAAGGTAACAAGGTAAATAATCCTACAAATCTAGCTAATAATCTATGTGCGTATTCCCAATAAAAGATCACCTTAAACTCATTTAGAGACATGCCGTAATTTATGTTTTGATATTCTGGAATTTTTTTATATTCAGAGAAATAAAAGTTCCACTCGTTAATGTTTAGGGGTGGAAGTATACCCGTAAAGAGTTCCCAAGCAGTGATAGATAAACCTGAATCAGTTAGTCTAGTAAGTCCACCAACTGCTACCATAAGAATAATTAATAAAAATAATGTAATTAACCATAATTTTAAATATTTAATATAGGTGTCGCTATTTACAAACATAAATTATACTTATAATAATTACTTTAATAACCAATTGATTAAATGTCGCCTATAAACAAAAAAAAATTAAATTTAATAAGAATTAAGCTAGATAAGCTCGATACTGAGTTACTTAAATTGTTAAAAAAAAGATCTAATTTAGTAAACGATGTATTAAAGGTAAAAATTCATAAAAAAGAAATCATCGATCAAAAAAGAATAAACTTCATACTTAAAAAAATTGAAAAAAAATCAATACAATTAGAAATTGATCCGAAAATCACAAACAGAATATGGAAAAATATGATTTGGTCTTTTATTGATTATGAAAAAAGAAACTTTAGAAAAAAATAATACTATTTACTGTGTGGGGGTAATTTTTTCTCTACAAACATCTCGTGTTTTCTTGTAGCAGGATTATATTTTTTAGCTGATAGTTTAACTTTAGCTTTTTCTCCACCAGCTGGTTTTTTAACATAATAAAAATATGGACTATCAGGTTTAGCCTCGGGTACTAATCTAACTTTAACGTGTGTTTTTTTTGGCATATTATTTTAAGTTTTTTATCTGTTTTATTAAGTCTGAAATCTTCTTAAGTTTATTTTTTATACTATAATCAGCATTTATAGAATTATTTGGTAATTCGTCAAGTTTTAAAGATTTATCAGAATTAAGAACTTTTTTAACACCAATAATTGTCATTCCTTGATCTTTAAGTAGATATTTAATTTTTTTTAAAACCTCTATTGTGTCATTGTTATAATATCTTCTATTACCATTTAAAATTTTTGGCTTAATTTGCTTAAATTCTTTCTCCCAGAACCGAATGGTATGAGTATTGAGGGTTCCTTTTTTCTTATTTACAAGATTAAGAATTTTAGCAACCTCCCCTATAGATTTATAAGCATTATTATCTTTATGAATCATTCTTAGAATTTACCAAATCTTTAAATTCTTTAGAAGCTTTAAATAGAACAACATCTCTATCAGATATAGTTTTTTGTTCTTTAGTTTTGGGGTTTCTACCAATTCTGCTTTTTTTTGAACGTACTAAAAAAGTACCAAATTTTGAAAGTTTTAGTTTTTTTTCTTTTTTTAAATTTTCAATTATTGTTCTTAAAAAATCATCAATCAAATTTTCAGCTATACTTTTTGAAAAACCAATCTGCATATAAATTGAATTTATAAGGTCTTTTTTTGTTAAGTTAGTTCTTTGCATTAACTTAAGTTGTTTCTTATTTTTTCTATTAAATTACCACTTACTGTTTTTGTGCAAACACTCAATGAATTTGAAAACCCAATATAATCAGTCCCACCATGACTTTTAATAACAGGATGGTCTAAGCCAATAAATATAGCTCCATTATATAGTCTTGGATCTAATCTTGCTTTAAATTTTTTTAAATTTGAAATATTTAATAAAGATGAAATTTTACCAATAATATTACCTGTCATAACTTTCTTTAATTCACTTGTAATAAAGTTTGCAGTACCCTCAGCTGTTTTTAAAGCAACGTTTCCAGTAAAGCCGTCTGCAACAATAACATTTACATCTCCATTCATTAATTGATTGCCTTCAATATAGCCCTTAAATTCAAAATCCTGATTTTGTCTTTGGTTTAATTGTTGATAAGTTTCTTTTATAATTTCATTGCCTTTGAATTCCTCAGACCCAATATTTAATAAAGCGACTTTTGCATTATCATGTGGGTATAGAGATCTAAATAATGAAGACCCCATTATTGAAAAATCAATTAAATTTTTTGGACTGCACTCAATATTAGCACCCAAATCTAGCACAACACTCATTCCTTTTTTGTTTGGCCATAAAGCAGATAAAGCTGGTTTATCAATATTTTCAATCATCTTAAGATTGAGTTTTGATATAACCAATAAAGCTCCTGTATTTCCTGCGGAGATTACTACATCAGATTTTTTTTCTTTAACACTTTGAATGGCTAACCACATACTGGTATTTTTTCCACGCTTGGCACCTTCTAGTGGACTATCTGTGCCCTTAACAATGTCTACTGTGTGAATTATTTCAAAAGAAGTGTCGGATAAATCATCTTTAATATGAGGAAGGATTTTATCTTTGTCACCAAAGATTTGATAAAATGAATTTTTATTATTTTTAAAATGATGAATAATGCCATCAATAACTTTTTTTGGAGAGCCATCACCACCCATTGCATCAACTGCAATCTTGATTATTTTATTCATCTAAAGTTGAGGTATTTATTCCTTGGGGTCTAAAACTTGTCTGCCTCTATACATTCCAGTTTTAAGATCAAGGTGATGAGGTAATCTGTATTCACCAGATTTTTTATCCTCAACAATATTAGTTGATTTGAACTTCATATTCTGAGCTCTTCTCATTCCAGTTCTTGACGGGGATTGTTTACGTTTTGGTACAGCCATAATAAAATTAATGCTTAACTACACCTTTTATATAAGAATTTAAAGTATTATTTATCAAATTTAACCTATATTTTTCTAAATATTCTGCCAAATATTCAGTATTTGTGGCGTTATCTAAAAAAATTTCTAAAAGGCTGGCTCTAGATTCTAATGATAGACTATCCCAATCGTGAATTTTATCAATCATTCCATAGAATAAATTTAGATAGTCTTTCATTTTTTTATTAATTGATTGGTCGCCATAACCAATTTCCCTGATACTTAATTCTACTTGCCTGAAAGTAAAATCATAAATTTCTTGGAGTAGTTTTTTATCATTATTTTCCTTATAAACTTTTAAAAAGAAAGCGAAATGCAGTAAAAAGAATATCAATCTATCAGAAAAAGTATCTTGATTTTTAAAGTCTTTATACAAATCTTTATTTCTAGTTAATTTAACTAAATTGTTGTAAATATTTATGTAGTTTTTATTCATGAGAAAATTATTTATATTTTTTATAATATCATTATTTGTTTCAGCTTGTACTTTAAAAAAAGTTCAAAAGCACCACGGTGTTCATTTTTTAAATAAAAAACAAGAAAAGCTTACTGTTAATCAGTCAAATAAAAACGATATTTTAAAATTATTAGGTTCACCATCAACAAAAAGTACTTTTGACAATGATTTATGGATTTATATTGAAAGAAAAACTGACAATTCATCTCTTACAAGATTTGGTAGTGAAAGAATTATAGTTAATAACGTTCTATTATTAGAGATCAATAAAATGGGTCTTCTTGAAAAGAAAGAATTTCTAGATCTCACTAATATGCAAGAATTAAAATTTGCTGAACAAACAACAGAAAATAAATACAAGAAAAATACATTTGTATATGACTTTCTATCAAGTTTGAGACAAAAAATTAACGACCCATTAGGTAAAAGAAAAAGATAAACTTTTTCTTTTTATCCAGCAATTACAGCCAACAATAATAAAGCTACAATATTAGTAATCTTAATCATTGGGTTTACAGCAGGACCAGCAGTATCTTTGTATGGGTCTCCAACAGTGTCTCCAGTTACTGCAGCTTTATGTGCTTCAGAACCTTTTCCACCGTGATTACCATCTTCAATATATTTCTTAGCATTATCCCAAGCACCACCACCTGCAGTCATTGAAACAGCAACAAACAGACCTGTTATAATTACACCTAATAACATTGCGCCAACAGCAGCTAACGCTTCTGCTTGACCACCGATAGGTAGAATTACAAAATACAAAACTATTGGTGAAAGAACTGGTAATAATGATGGCACAATCATTTCTCTAATTGCTGCAAGAGTTAACAGATCTACTAATTTAGCATAATCAGGCTTTTGTTTACCCTTCATAATACCAGGATATTTTTTAAATTGTCTTCTAACTTCTACAACTACAGCTCCACCTGCTCTACCAACAGCTTGCATGCCCATTGATCCAAATAAATATGGAAGCATTCCACCAATTAATAAACCAACAACGACATAAGGATTAGTTAAGTCAAAAGTTACAACTATTCCCTCTAATTTAGATCCTGCCGTACCAGAAAAATGTTTAATATCTTCAACGTAAGCTGCAAATAAAACTAATGCACCTAAACCAGCTGAACCAATTGCATAACCTTTAGTAACAGCTTTAGTAGTGTTACCTACTGCATCCAATGCATCTGTAGTCTTTCTTACATTATTTGGTAATTTAGCCATTTCAGCAATACCACCAGCATTATCAGTTACAGGACCATAAGCATCAAGAGCAACAACCATACCAGCTAAAGCTAACATTGTGGTTACAGAAATAGCAATTCCATAAAGACCAGCAATTGAGTTTGTAGCTAAAATCCCAGCAACAATAATTAATGCAGGTATCGCTGTAGCTTCCATTGAAACAGCTAGGCCCTGAATTACATTTGTTCCATGACCTGTTGTAGAAGATTTAGCAATACTTCTTACCGGTCTGTATTCAGTTCCAGTGTAGTATTCAGTAATCCAAATTAATAATCCAGTAATGACTAGACCAATTATTCCACAATAATACAAACTCATACCAGTAAAACTTTTACCATTAACAGTATATTCGCTTGCAAAACCAATTACATAATCAGTAACAGGGTATAAAATTATTAATGAAGAAACAGCAGAAACCACAAACCCTTTATATAAAGCGTTCATAACGTTTTTACTTTTTCCAAGTTTAACAAAGAAAGTTCCCAAGATTGATGTTAGAATACAAGCCCCACCAATAGTTAGAGGGTAGATCATCATATTCATATCACCGTAGAAAAAAATAGAAGAAAGAACCATTGTTGCAACAATAGTTACAGCGTAAGTTTCAAACAAATCAGCTGCCATACCAGCACAATCTCCAACGTTATCTCCAACGTTATCAGCAATTACAGCTGGATTTCTAGGATCATCTTCAGGTATTCCTGCTTCAACTTTACCAACTAAGTCAGCACCAACATCAGCACCTTTAGTAAAAATTCCACCACCCAATCTTGCAAAAATAGATATTAAAGAAGCACCAAAACCTAACGCAACTAATGCATTAACAACTTCTCTATCATCAATTCCAGCTTTTAATAAAAAATAATAATAAACTGCTATAGCTAACAAAGCTAAACCAGCAACAAGCATCCCTGTGACAGCACCTGATTTAAAAGCTACAGCTAGCCCACTTGCTAAACCTTTTCTTGAAGCTTCAGCAGTTCTAACATTAGCTTGAACTGAAACCAACATTCCAACATAACCAGCTATTCCAGATAGTGTTGCACCAATAAAGTAACCAAGCCCAACTAGAGGACTAAACACCCAGCAAATAATAACTAAAACAACAACTCCAACCACAGCTATTGTTTTATATTGTCTTGTTAAGTAGGCTTTAGCTCCAATTTGAATTGCAGATGCAATTTCTTGCATTTTTGCATTTCCAGCACTCAATTTAATAATATTTAAACCAGTAAAAAAACCATAAACGATTGCAAGTGATCCTGCTGCTATGGTGTAAAGTAATATTGTTTCTATAAGTGTGTTCATGATGCCTTTTTAGTTGTTTGGTTGTTAAAAATTTTATTGTTTAAAGTCCGGACAATACAAAAAAAGCAATAAAAGGCAATATCTAACTTGCTAAAACTTATGAAAATAACCCTTGTTTTTAAGGCTAATTTTCACGTTTTTATCATCAACAATAGATGATTTTTTAACGTAACTTTGAATCGAGCCAATTTTTGTAAGCTTAACTCTATAATTAGTGGCTATTTTTTTTATGATTCTCTTCTTATTTTTTGAGGCTGTAAATAAGATCTGATAATCATCCCCATTAGAAATGTAGTTAATTTTGGATAATTTTTTAAGATCAATTATTTTTTTAAGATTATTTGAAATTGGAATATCTTCTAAAAAAAGCTTGTAAGACAATTTTTGATTATTGATCATTTTATCAAGATCTGCCAATAGCCCATCAGAAATATCGATTGAAGTATTAGCGAATTTTTTAATTTGGTCTGTTAATCGTAATTGAATACTTGGCATAAAATATTGGTTTGTAAAATACTTTTTTAATTTATAGTTAAGTTTAAATTTATTCTTTAAAATTAATAAACCTAAATAACTATCTCCTAAATTACCAGAAACATAAATATCATCATTAATTTTAGCTTTATTTCTATAAATAATATTATTAGAAAAACCAATTGAAGTAATTGTAAAACTTAATTTATTTGAAAAAACCGTGTCTCCACCACTTAAAAATATTTTATATTTATTTTGTTCTTGATTGAGCGCTTTAGTAATTTTTGATAAATTTGATTTAGAAAAACTTTTTTTATTACCAGATCCTGAAATAAAATAATATTTTGGTTTAACACCTTTACAAATAAGATCTGATATGGAAGATCTAATGATCTTTTTAATAACTAAATCAGGTTTTTTAAAATTAATAAAATGATTACCTTCAGTATATGTATCAACTGAAACTACTAATCTATTTTTTTCATCAAAAAAAACATCATCATTTAAATTTAGAGCACTAGGAGATTTTTTAGAAAGTTTTTGAAAATAATTTTTAATTAATTCAAATTCATGCATTGGTAATTCTTATTTTTTTAGCTATTTTATCTAATATTGCATTTAAATATTTGGTTTGGCCATCTTCTAAAAAAAAATTTGAGGCATCAAGATATTCTTTAATAATTATTTTTGTAGAAACTTTTGGTTTATATAAAAACTCAAATATAGCTGATTTTACAATTATTTGAAAAACTTTATCTAAATTAGTAAGTTGAATGTCTTCACTTAAATACTTTTTAACCTCTTCTTTAATAACCTCATCTCTTTCTATTGTACCTAAAACCACATCTTTAATGAACTTTTTAAACCTATGTTTGGGAAAAATTAAATCCGTGTCATCATTAAAAAAATTACCATATAATTTTTGGATAATTATAACTCTTGGACTTTGATTTGGATTGTATGGAGTTCTCATTGCTATTGAGAAAGGACAGATATAACAGCTTGAGCTGCTTCTCTTCCCTTTTTCTTCCTAGCTATAGCTTGACTCATATTAAGGCAGGTAATAATTCCATTACCAATGGGTTTTTTGTTTTCTATAGATAGTTTCATTATTGCATCAGTTGAAGCATGAGAAATAAAGTCAAAATGTGGTGTTTGGCCCTTAATAACACAACCAAGAGCTAAAAAAGCATCATACTTCTTAATATTCTTTGAAATTGTAACCGGTATTTCAAAAACACCTGGAACATTGATAATTTTTATTGAACTAGATTTGGGTAATATGTTCTTTGCACTATTAAGCAAACCTTTGGATATGTCTTTATAATAATCAGCAATAACTATTAAATATTTTTTTTTCATTAAATGATTTCCTGCTTGTTAATCTTTATATCATAACCCTCTAAACCAATAACTTTTTTATGAGATTTGGTAATTAATATCATATTTTTAATCTTTAAATCTTTAATTATTTGAGCCCCAATACCATAATTTCTTATAAGTTTATCATTTCCCTTTTTATAGAAATCTTTGTTCTTATAATCCTTGAGTGTTTGTGTAACAGATTTTAAGTTTGTATCTTTTATAAAAACTAAAACACAGTTATTAAATTTCTTAAAATAGTTTAAAGTTTTATCAAATGAATTTGGTAATTGCTGATTGATTAAATAATTTTGGACTACATTAGATGAAATTACTCTAACTCTTGGTACTATCCCTTTTTTAATATTTCCTTTAATTAGAGCAAAGTGCTCAGATCCATCTAAAAGATTTTCATAAATTCTAATTTTATATTTCTGATTTTTAACTTCAATATCAGATTGTTTTTTAAGTTTAATTAGTTTTTCTTTTTTTAAACGATAAGCAATAAGGTCTTCAATCTTGCCAATCTTTAAATTATGTTTTTTTGCAAAATTAAATAAATCTTGACCTTTAGCCATTGTACCATCTTCATTCATTATTTCACAAATGACTGCAGAGTTATTTTTTTTAGCAAGTTTTGAAATATCAACGGAAGCTTCTGTATGACCAGCTCTTACTAAAACACCTCCATCTTTTGCAATAATTGGAAAAATATGACCAGGTGAAACAATATCCTTTTTATTCACATTTTTCTTTGAGGCAATTTTAATTGTCTTAGCTCTATCTTTTGCTGAAATCCCAGTTGTTATTCCTTTTTTTGCTTCTATAGAAATTGTGAAAGCTGTTTTATTTCTTGATTGATTTATAGGTGACATTAAAGATAAATTTAATCTTTTTGCCTGAATGCTATCTAATGCAAGACAGATTAATCCACGACCATATTTAGCCATAAAATTTATATTTTTAGCACTTGAGTCAGAAGTTGATATTATTAAGTCACCTTCATTTTCTCTTTTCTCATCATCAACTAAGATGAACATACCACCCTTCTTTGCGATATTAATTATACTTTCAATTGATGCATAATTATTTTTTATCATTAAAATAATTTCTAACGTATTTAGATAAGATATCTATCTCTATATTAACTAGGCTGCTCTTTTTTAATGAAGATAAATTGGTAAGTTTAAAAGTGTGTGGAATAACCCAAACTTGAAAACCTATTTGGGTTACTTTAGAAATTGTTAAAGAAATTCCATTAATACAAATAGAAGCTTTTTCTATTAGGTTTTTTCTTTCTTTTTTTATTATTTCAAAATCAAACAAATAGGATTTATCAATTTTTTTAATATTTGATATTTTACCAACCGTATCAACATGGCCTTGACATATATGACCAGATATTTTTTGACCATATTTTAATGGCAGTTCTAGGTTAATATTATCTTTAATTTTTAAAAATTTAAACTTTGATCTCTGTATTGTTTCGTCAGATAAATAGAATTCCATTAATCTATTTTTAATTGATATTAGTGTTAGACAAACTCCATCACAAGCTACAGATACACCAATATCTTTTTTAGTCAGTTTTAAAATTGAATTTATAAAGATATTAATACCCTTATCTCTCTTAGTAATTTTTTTAATAACTCCTTGATTAAATATTATTCCATTAAACATATTATTTTTTATAGAGTGTGATTGAATCTTTTCCTAATGATGTATTAATTTTTTTTTTATTTTTATAATTTTGTGACAAGTATTTAAAGCAATTAAAATCTTTATAAGCAACTAATTTTGATAAACTTTTTTGACTTTTAAATAGGTAAAATTCATTAAATAATTTATTTTTTAAAAAACTAGAAGATAAATCATCACCACCTTCAACTAAAATATTTCTAATTCCAGCTTTATAAAGCTTCTTAAGAACAAGTTTCAAATCAAAATAACTATTTTTAATTAAATTTGACTTAATTAATTGGATGCCTTTTTTTTTAAATAAAGTAATTTTTTTTTTATTAACATTATTATAAAAAGTGATGGTATTAGTCTTATTAGCAGTTCTAAAAATATGAGAGTTTATATTTGTTTCCAAATTATTATCTAAAATAATTCTTTTTGGTGAAAATTTATTCAGACCCTTAAGTCTACAATCTAACTTAGGATTATCTTGATTCAAAGTTTTATATGAAATCATCAAAGAATCATTTTTGTATCTTAAAAAATGTGTCAATTTATCAGAGTGAATATCGGTAATTCTTTTTGTCCCTTTGCTATATATTAAATTATTTTTAGAAATTGCAATTTTACCAGTAACATAAGGAAGATTATTTTTTCTATTAAAAAAATAAGGTATATAAAAGTTATTAACTTCATTTTTAAGTAAATTTTTTTTTACTAAAATATCTTTAGATTGAAGAATCTTTAAAGTTTTACCTTTAACTTTTTTATCAGTATCTTCTACCGCATACACAACTTCTTTAATTCTACTTTTAATTATAATATTTGTGCACGGAGGAGTTTTTCCATAATGACTACAAGGTTCAAGAGTAACATACATTTTTGCACCTTCTAAATTTTCATTTGAATTTTTAATAGCATTAAATTCAGCATGGGGCGTACCATTGTAACCTGTTTGTCCAATAGAAATTATTTCATCATTTTTAACAATTACACATCCTACTGATGGATTTTCACCAGTAAGACCATGACGAGCATTTGCTAAACTTAAAGCAAGACTCATATATTTTTTATCTTTTTTTGAGAATTTATCTTTTCTTGTAGACATCTAATTTGTCCACGAATTGCACAAAGTCTTTTTCTTCTCTAAAGTTTCTATAAACAGAGGCAAATCTAACATAGGCAACAGGATCAAGATCTTTCAGACCTTCCATAACCAATGTGCCAATTGTATTTGATGAAATTTCACTTTGACCAAGCTCTTCTAATGCTCTTGAAGTTCGACTAATAAACTTTTCTGCTGTTTCGGTATCTATCGGTCTCTTCTTTAGTGCTATATAGATAGATTTAGATAGTTTATCTCGATCAAAAGATGATTTTCTACCATTTTTTTTGATAACCATTATTTCTCTAAATTGAACTCTTTCAAAAGTAGTAAACCTTGCACCACATACACACAATCTTCTTCTTCTTATTGCAGTTCCATCTTCTGTAGGTCTAGAATCGACAACTGATGTTTCACCTTTTTTACAAATTGAACAAATCATTTATTTTAAGTTTTTATAAATCGGAAAAAAAGATGTAAGCTCTACAACTTCATTTCTAACTTCTTCTTCTATCTTACTATTATCTTCGGGGTTCTCAGATAAACCTTTTACAACCTTGGTTATTAATTCTCCTACTTTTTCAAATTCCTTTAATCCAAAACCTCTAGTAGTTGCTGCTTGAGTACCTAATCTTATACCAGATGTAATCATTGGCTTTTCTGAATCGAAGGGTATTCCATTCTTATTACAGGTAATATAAGCTCTTGAAAGACTTTCGGCTGCTAAATTACCCTTAACATTGAAAGGTCTCAGATCAACCAACATTAAGTGTGTGTCTGTTCCACCAGAATAAATCTTAAATCCATTGTTTTTAAGTGTTTCAGATAAAATTTTAGCGTTAGCTAAAACTGATTTGATATAATCTTTAAAATCAGGTCTTAATGCTTCTAGGAAACCAGCTGCCTTAGCTGCAATTACATGCATTAATGGTCCACCTTGATAACCAGGGAATACTGCTGTGTTAAATTTTTTTGCAAGATCTTCGTGATTAGTTAAAATAATTCCACCTCTTGCACTTCTAAATACTTTATGAGTTGTTGACGTAACTACATGTGCATGATCGCAGGGGTTTGGGTAACCTTTACCAGCAACTAAACCTGAAAAATGAGCCATATCTACCATAAGATATGCTCCTACTTTATCGGCAATTTCTCTAAATCTCTTAAAGTCTATTACTCTTGAGTAAGCACTCCCACCACAAATTATAAGTTTTGGTTTATGTTCTAATGCAAGTCTCTCAACATTATCATAATCAATAAGTTCAGATTCTTTATCAACATCATACCCTATTGGGTTAAACCATTTACCAGACATTGAAATTTTTAATCCATGAGTAATGTGTCCACCAGAATTTAGACTCATTCCCATAAATGTATCACCTGGATTTAATAGTGCTAAAAATACAGCTCCATTTGCTTGGGCTCCAGAATGTGGTTGAGCGTTTGCAAATTTACAATCAAATAATTTTTTCAATCTTTCAATTGCTAAATTTTCAGCAACATCAACATGCTCACAGCCATTGTAGTATCTTTTTCCAGGATACCCTTCTGCATATTTATTTGTTAGGACAGATCCTTGTGCCTCTAGAACAGCTTGTGAAACAATATTTTCAGAAGCAATTAATTCAATATGTTGTTGTTGTCTTTTTAATTCATCGCTTATTGCTTTATGTAATTCTGGATCTGCTACAGCTAAACTGTCTTCAAAAAAACTTTTATAATTGTCATTTAGATAGTTTTTTTCACTAGACATAATTAAATTTTTTTAATTCTTATTGCGTGTCTTCCACCTTCAAACTTTGTATTTAAAAAAACACTAACACAATTTAAAGCATTTTTTTTTGTAAGCAGTCTTGAACCCAATGTAATGATATTTGCATCGTTATGCAATCTTGATAATTTTGTAGATTTTAAATTAAAACATTGTGCAGCACGTATATTTTTATGTCTATTTGCCGCAATATTCATTCCCATACCTGAACCACAAACCAGTATGCCTGTATGGTTATTATTTGTTTTAACTTTTTTAGCAACTTTATGAGCATAATCAGGATAGTCAACTCTATCATTATTGAAAGGACCTAAGTCATTATAGTTAATCTTTTTTTTATCTAAATGAAGCTTGATTGACTCTTTTAATTCATAGCCAGCATGATCGGATGATATAAATATTTTTTTCAAATTAATTAAATTTATAATCTAAAACACAAGCTACTAAGTGAATTCTATTTTCTTCACCACCGTTAAAAGCATTATGGTATTTTACATTATTAGTAATCCATACTGAGCCATCGGCTGGCATGTGTTTTGCAACATTATCTATCACCATTAAACAGCCAGGGTTTGTAATTAGAGGTATGTGCAGTCTTGGTTCTGGGTCTCTATGCCAACTCAATGTTGATCTTGGCTCCTTTAATAAAATCCTAACTCTACCTAATTTGTATTTAGATGACAGAACGTCAAAAACTTCTTTAAAATAAGTATTTTCATAATCAGGTATAAATTCTGAATAAGCAGATTCATCAACTGTGACATCTCTTGAAACTTCTTTACCTGACTTGTCTGGCTTAGTCCAATAAACACCTCTAGCCTTACTTCCCTTTACTGAATCTGGATCACCAGGAATTTGTGTTAGAGAAATGGCTCCAAAGTGGGCAATACCACCACCATCATCAAATTTTTTAGTTTGGATAATCTGATTGTAAGCTTCCTGTAATTTATTAATATCAAATTTGATATTTTGTTTTTGAAAGTCACTAAAATCTAAAATTTTTTCTTCTTTTTTTAAATCTAAGTTTACAATATTTTTGTTATCTATGTTCATGTTGATTGTTTTTTACCCTTTTTAATATATATTTGTATAATACATTTGTCGCATTTTAAAAGTAGATTTAAACATGATTACAGGAAATTACCCAAATTTGAGACTTAGACGTAGTCGTAAAAATGATTGGTCTAGAAGATTAATTCAAGAGAATAGCCTCTCATCTAGTGATTTTATATTACCCATATTCTTGATTGATGGAAAAAATATAAAACAATCCATTAAAACAATGCCTGATGTTTATAGGTACACAATAGATAAACTTGGAATTGTTATTGATAGAGCAATCAAAAATAAAATACCTATGGTTGCATTGTTCCCCTATACAAATAAGACAAAAAAAAATGATATTGGAACTGAAGCTTTAAATGAGGACAATCTTGTTTGTAAAGCTGTTCAATATATTAAAAAAAGATATAAAAATGAAATTGGTATTATGTGTGATGTAGCATTGGATCCCTACACTTCTCATGGTCATGATGGTTTAGTAAAATCAGGATACGTATTAAATGATGAAACTATTGAAGTCTTGATAAACCAATCATTGTTACAAGCAGAAATTGGTTGTGATGTTCTGGCTCCATCAGATATGATGGATGGAAGAATTGGTAAAATAAGAAAAGCTTTGGATAAAGAGGGACATGAAATGGTTCAGCTACTTTCTTATGCGGTAAAATATGCTTCAAGCTTTTATGGACCGTTCAGAGATGCGGTTGGTTCAAAAGGTTTATTAAAGGGTGATAAGAAAAATTACCAAATGGACTTTAGAAACAGTGACGAGGCAATAAGAGAGGTAGCTCTAGATATTAAAGAAGGGGCTGATATGGTTATGGTTAAACCTGGTATGCCTTATCTGGACATAATTAAAACTGTTAAAGATAATTTTAAGATTCCTGTTCTGGCCTATCAAGTCTCAGGTGAATACTCACTATTAAGTAATAGTATTAAAAAAGGTCTAATAGATAAGGGCTCTGTGTTAGAGAGTTTGATTTCTTTTAAAAGAGCCGGAGCAAACGCTATAGTAAGCTATTATGCCGATAGAATTAACGATTTAATCAAATAATTATTTTAAAAGATTAATAAAATGAGTTCTGGAGGTTGGAAGGTTTAAATTATTTGGTTTTAAAATACTTTTTTCAAGGTAATCACTAACAAGTTTTAGACCTTTGAGTAAATTTTTTAAATTAACATCAAGATTGTTTTCTTCTATTAAAAAATTTGGAATGTTTTTTTTCTCTGTTGAGGATTTAACGTAATAATTAGTTTCATTGTTAATAATCTCTTTTTCAACCATATTTTTTAGCTCTAAATCATATCCCAATAATTTTAACAGTTCAAACTCCCAGAAAATATATTTTTGTATCCAGTTATCAGAAGTTAATATTTCAAAAAATTTATCAATTAATTTAAAAATTTCTTTATTAGATTGAGCTTCAGCCGTAAGAAGCTTTATAAGATGCATAGCTGAGGTAATACAGGATAGTTTTTGATTTTCGTCAAAATAGAGTGGAGTTAAAGCTTTTAAAATTTCTATTTTAAAATAACCAATTCTATTAACACTTTTAGAATTATAGTTTACATAAATTTTATTTCCAATTTGTAAATAATTTTTAATTTTCTTTGATGTGCCACCAAAAATTATCCCTGAAATTTTTCCATGGTTTTCTGTAAAAACTTCAGCAATTATTGAATTTTCACTGTATCTATTTTTGGAAACTAAATAAGCACTATCATCCCAATTCATTTTTTTAAAATACCCTCATAACATAAGGAGGCAGCATTCTGTTCTGCATCTTTTTTGGAAGATCCCTCTGCAGTAAAAAAATTGGTGTCTTTTAATTTAACAGCAACCTTAAAGAGTGGTTTATGTCGAGGCCCAGTATTAGATATTAACTTATAAATAGGTAAAACTTTAAAGACTTTCAGAGAGTGCTCTTGCAGTTTCGTCTTTGCATCAATTTGAGTTACAACACTTGCTGTAATATGCTCACTCCATAAATTGAGAATAAATTTTTCAGTGAAATTTAAACCTTTATCGAGGTAAATCGCTCCAATTACAGCCTCCAAGCAGTCCGCTACTATTTTATCTTCAATTTCAATTTTTTTATTTTTAGGATTTAAAACTAAAATATATTTTTCTAATTCAATTTTTTTAGCAATTTGTAGACATCTTTTTTTATTTACTAATGAAGCAAATTTTTTATCTAATACCCCTTCTCTTTCTTCAGGATAAAGTTCTAGTAATTTTTTTGCAATAATTAGACCTAAGACTCTATCTCCTAAAAATTCAACTTTTTCATTATTATTTATTGAGTCAAAACTTTTGTGCGTTAGGCTTTTAATAAAAATTTTTGGATCAGAAAACTTTAATTTTAATTTCTTTTCTAATGTTGTGGGATTAATTTTCATTAAATAATTTTCTTAAAAAACCTGTCAAATCTAATTGTCTTATGCCATTTCCAAAAAGAAAAAATACTTCCAATTCTAAAATCAGATGAAAAAAAAATAAATTGAGCTTTGCCGACTAAATTGTCTTCATGAACATAACCGACACTAGTCAGGTATCTACTATCTTTAGAGCAGTCTCTGTTATCTCCTAAAAAAAAGTAGTGTTGAGAGGGAACTTTAAAATTATCAGAATATTGAAAACTATAACTTTTTAAATATACACTATTATGTGTTTTGCCATTTGGAAGTTTTTCCACAAATGTATTAACGTCTATAGTTTGTTTTCCACAATAAATTTTATCATTTTGGGAAGTTCTGGATTTTAAAATTTGATTATTGTTTACAAATAGATCACCGTTAATGAATTGAATATTATCACCTGGTAGACCAATTAATCTTTTAATATAGTCTGTTCTATTATCAGCTGGTGTTTTAAAAACAATAACATCACCAACCTTAGGTTTCATAGAAAATAGTTTTCCATTTATTATTGGTGGGCTAAAAGGGAAAGAATGCTTACTGTAACCATAAGAATACTTCGTAACAAACAATCTATCACCAATTAAAAGTGTTGGTTCCATTGATGATGAGGGAATGTAAAATGGTTGAATAAAAAGAGATCTGATAACAATAGCTATTACTAAAGCATAAAAAATTGTCTTAACATTGTCAATTATAATATTTTTAGTTATCATTTTTTTTGTAAAATCACGTATGCAATAGAATATTTTTTTTCATCTGAAATTGACAGAAAGAAATCAAAAGATGATATCTTAAATTGCTTTTTAACAATTACTTTAATTTTATCTGTAACTACAAATGATGGTTTACCTAATTTATCGTTAATTATAGTTATATCTTTAAAATTTAAATTATCTCTAAAACCTATTCCAATTGCTTTGGAAAATGCTTCTTTAGCGGCAAATCTTTTGGAATAATAAGATTTTTTATTAGTTATCTTTTTAGCTAACAATATTTCTGAGCTAGAAAAAACTCTTTTAATAAAATTAATATTTTTAATAGACTTATGTATTCTAATATTTTCTACTATATCAACGCCGATACCAAGAATTTTCATATCTATTTATTGGTTATTTTTTTAAATGCCTTAATAGTATTTTTTAAACCATGAGTGAGTGACTCACCGATTATAAAATGACCAATATTAAATTCTGTAATTTCTTTAATTTTACTTAATATAGATGTGGTTTTATAGTCAAGACCATGACCAGCATGAACCTCAATTCCAAGCTGAACACCAAGTTCTGAACATTTCTTAATTTTCAAATATTCATTTTTATAATTTTTGTTTTCTTTTACTAAATTAGAAATTTTTCCTGTATGCAACTCAACGCAAGTAGCATTTAATTCTTTTGCAATTTTTATATCATTTAACGTTGGGTCAACAAATAAACTTGTTCTAATATTTTTCTTATTAAATAATGATATTATTTCTTTTATTTTTTTTTTATTTTTTATTAGGTTTAATCCACCCTCCGTTGTTACTTCCATTCTTTTTTCTGGAACTATACAAATAAAATTAGGTTTATTTTTTAATGCTATATTTATTATTTTTTTGTTTAGTGAGATTTCTAAATTAGTAATTATTTTTTTATTTTTACAAATTTTAATAACATCAGCATCTTTGATATGTCTTCTGTCTTCTCTTAAATGTATAGTTACTGAATGAGCTCCACATTTAGTTACATACTTTGCAATAGTTAATGGGTCTGGATGGAACGTTCCTCTTGCATTTCTTATTGTTGCAACATGATCAATATTAACACCTAGTCTCTTCATTTAATAAATCTACTTCCAGGAACTGTAATTTTGATATTTTTAAGACTTTCCGGAAGGTTGTTTTTCTTAAATGTTGGAACGTCTATCTTCATATGTGAGATAATATTTTTTTTTATCTTTAGTGAATTCTTGGTTGATCTATCGATAATTGAGGCAAAACCAATAAGTTTTGCTCCCGGCTTTGTAATCAATTTTACACATTCTAAACTTGATTTTCCTGTTGTTATAACGTCTTCAATGATTAAAACTTTTAACCCTTTCTTTATATGAAAGCCTCTTCTTAAGGCAAATTTACCATTAACTCTTTCACAAAATATTGTCTCTTTTTTTAGAAGTTTACCAATTTCATAACCAATAATAACACCACCCATTGCAGGAGCTAAAATCAAATCTATAGATTTAAATTTTTTTTTTATTTTTTTTGCTAGCGAATTACAGATATCCTTAGCTAAATGTGGAAAGCTTAAAAGTTTAGCACACTGAATATATTTAGGTGAATGCAAGCCTGATGAAAGAACAAAATGGCCTTCTAAAAGTGCGTTAGTTTTTTTTAAAATATTTAAAGATTTTTTGTGTGAAAGCATTACGTTCCTTTAACCAGTTATCCTCATGTCTAATGATTTTAAATTTTATTTCCTTTTGTTTTAACTCACTAATAAAATTTGTAAAGTTCTTCAAGTCTTTGATAATTAGATTGAATTTAAAATTAATATATTCTTTAGACTTTTCCTTCATTTCAACGCTAGAAATGTTTAAACTATGACTACCAAGTAAAGTTGTTATCTCTCCTAACTTTCCTGGTTTATCAGGCAAAGAAATCCATAGCGTAGTATTATATTTTTTAACTCTTTGAGCCTTTTCTTCTCCTTTTTTATACCAATACTTTCTAATTGCTGATCTTGCTTTTCCAGTTTTTGTAACAGGTATCCAGTGCAATGAAGGTGATTTATTTTTAGAAGTGATAATATCCACAACATCTCCATTATAAAGGATACTTTGTAACTCACTATCGTTACCATTAATTTTACAAGCTGTAGTACTATTACCTATTTTGGTATGCACAGCATATGCAAAATCAATTGGTGTTGCATCCTTTGGTAATTTAATTACAGATCCTTTTGGAGTAAAACAAAAAACATTTTCCTGAAACATTTGTAGCTTAGTGTACTCATATGAATGCTCTGGGTTTTCATTCTTATCAATAATCTCAACTAAATCTGCAAGCCAATCATACTCTTTCCATGTTAATGAATTAAATTTTTCAGAAGATTTATATTTCCAATGAGATGCTATGCCTCTTTCCGCATATTCGTGCATTTGTAATGTTCTAAGTTGTATTTCAATTGGTCTTCTATTAGGTCCTATAATTGAAGTATGTAATGATCGATACTTATTAATCTTAGGCGACGAAATATAATCTTTAAATTTTCCAGGTATACAATTCCACTCTTTATGAAATATACCAAGTGCTTTATAGCAGTCTTCGATATTATCAAGTATTATTCTAAAACCAATGATATCTGAAATTTGCTCTAGTGATATTCTTTTTTTTTGAACTTTTCTCCAAATAGAAAAGGGAGTTTTTTCTCTGCCAATAATTTCAGCGTTTATTTTGTGTTCATTTAATAATCCACTGAATTGCAATGAAATTGAGTTAAAGCTATTTACTTTATCATCTTTAATTTCATCTAATCTTTTTTTTATAAGTTCTCTTGCGTTATTATTTAGAACTTTAAAAGATAAATCCTCTAGCTCATCTCTAATTCTATGCATCCCCATTCTGTCTGCTAATGGTGCATAAATTTCCATAGTTTCTTTTGCGATACGTTCTTTTTTTTCAATTTTTGAAATTGCATCGATAGTCCTCATGTTATGTAATCGATCAGCAATTTTAACAAGCAGAACCCTAATATCTTTTGATGTTGCTAAAATTAATTTTCTAAAATTTTCAGCCTTTGATGTTGATGTGGCTTGATTTTCAAAAACTGATATTTTTGTTACACCATCAACTAAATCAGCAACCTCTTGCCCGAACTCATTCTTTATAGTTTCGTAAGTAGCATGCGTATCTTCAATAGTATCGTGAAGCAGTCCTGTTGCTATAGTTGCACTATCTAGCTTTAGTTCTGTTAATATATTAGCTACAGCAATAGGGTGAATTGAATATGGGTCCCCAGAGTCACGTTTTTGATTTGCATGTGCTTTAATGGCAAAATTATAAGCTTTATTTAATTTTTCTGGATTTAAAAACTTGTTATAAACTTTAACTTTTTTTATTAACTCTTCTGAATTAAGCATTTTTAACTATAACATCAATTTATATTTTTTTGATAGATCTTAAATCTTTAATAGGCAAAGAATTAATCAAATTAACTATACTAATCTTAGATTCTGGATGTTTCCAACCCCTATCTATTTCAAATAATGGCAACAAAACAAAATTTCTCTTTGTCATCATTGGATGAGGAGTTATTAGTTTATTGCTACTTATATTCAAAATTTTTTTATCATAATCAATTATATCAATATCGCATGTTCGTGGGTCATTTTTTTTTGATCTAACCCTGCCTAATTTTAATTCAATAAAGTTACAAATTTTTAATAATTCTAATGGTGCTAAGGTTGTTTCAATTTTTATAACAATATTTATGAAACTTGGCATTAAAGGGTTTGGCCAAGATTTTGATAAATAATGGGATGATACTTTTGTTATCCTGATTTTATTTTCTTCTAATTCAGCAATAGCTTTATGAGTATTGGTAATTTTGTTACCTAAATTTGATCCTATTGCTAAATATGATTGTTTAACTTGATTTTCTAATGTGTCTTGCTTTTTCACGATTCCAGTCTCTATTTTTTTTAGTAGCTCTTTTATCAAATTGTTTTTTACCTTTCGCTACTGCTATTTCTATTTTCGCTTTTCCCTTTTTAAAATACATCTTTGTTGGAACAAGAGTAAAACCATCTCTCTGCATTTTACCAATTAATTTGTTAATTTCTTTTTTATTTAATAACAACTTTCGTTCATCAGTGGGGTTATGATTTGAATAACTGGCTTGTTTAAAAGCTGCAATATGAGAATTAATTAAAACTATTTCACCACCTTTCTCTACAGCATAAGAGTCTGCAATATTCACCTTTCCCTCTCTAATAGATTTAATTTCAGATCCTCTAAGAACTATTCCTGCTTCAATTAAGTCTTCAAAAAAAAAGTTAAAACTTGCTTTTCTATTTAAGCAAATAATTTTTAAACCAGAATTGGCTTTCTTGTTCATTAGATTAGATTAGCTGATACTAAAGCTTTTTTAACAATATCCTTAGTTGGGTCTGTAACCTTGACCAAAGGTAATCTAACATTATCATCGCAAAGACCTAGAAGTTTTGCAGCATACTTAACGGGGCTTGGATTACTTTCTATAAACATAGAGTTGTGAACGGGTTGTAAAATTTTATCTAGTCTGATCGCTTCGAGCTTGTTCTCATCATTTTCTGATTTTGAAGCTTTCTGAAAATCAGAACATAGTCTTGGAGCGATATTTGCCGTTACACTGATGGCGCCTACACCACCTCTTTTATTAAATTCCAAAGCATTATCGTCATTACCTGTAAGTTGAATAAAATCATTACCCATTTTATTTTTTTGTTGATCAACCCTATCAAGATCACCTGTAGCATCTTTTACGCCAACAATATTTTTTAACTCAAACAGCCTAGCCATAGTATCAACGGACATATCGATCACAGATCGTCCGGGAATATTATAAATTAGAATAGGTATGCCAACCTTGTCATTAATCGCTTTATAGTGCTGGTATAAGCCTTCTTGCGTTGGCTTGTTGTAATAAGGAGTAACTACTAATGCTGCATTTGCACCTGCTTTTTCTGCGTGAGTAGTTAGAGAGATTGCTTCTTTAGTCGAATTAGAGCCAGTACCAGCTATGACTATTTTTTTTCCATTACTTTCTTTAATGCATAGTTCAATAACTTTTTGATGCTCATCATGGCTTAAAGTTGGCGATTCACCTGTGGTTCCAGCAGGAACTAAACCATTAGTTCCATTGCTAATTTGGAAATGAATAAGCTTAATATAAGCTTCTTCATCAAGCTTATCATTTTTAAATGGGGTTATTAAAGCAACGTTTGATCCTTTGAACATAAATACTTATAACATAGTTTAAAGATTCATTTAGTATATTTATGCCCAGAAAAATATTTTTTATAAAATCACTATTATTAAGTTTAGTAATAATAGGAAATGTATTTGCTGCTGAAATAACAATAATTCCTTTAAAAAAACCTATTTTAGGTGAAGCGGCTCAAACTATAAAGATAATACAAGGTATTCTCAAACCTAAATCTAAACCATCCAAAAAAATAGAGGAACCTAAAACTACAATAGTCAAAAAAGATCTAAAAAAAATTAATTTTCTTATTCCAAAAAGTAAACCTTTGGTTGTTAAGAAGAGCAAATCAGCAGTCAAGAGTAAGTCAAAATACTATAGTCAAAAAGATTATGGAATTGCAAAAAAATCTATTGCAGCAATGCAAAAAAGTCAGTGGTCAACAGCACTATCTCAGTCTAAAAAAGCTAATGATAAATCTATATATAATTTTATTCAATGGAGACATTTGCTAACTACGGGCAACCAAGCAAGTTTTTATGACTATTTAACATTTATAAAAAATAATGAAAACTACCCAAGAATAAGTAGGATTCGGTATTTAGCTGAACACAAACTTTCAACAGATAAGATCTCACCAAATAAGATCATAGGTTGGTTTAATTCTGAGGAACCATTAAGTGGTTATGGAAAGCTAATACTTGGAGAAAGCTTTATATTAAAAGGTGATATTGCCAAAGGTACCTCTCTAATTAAAGATGGCTGGATAACTGCAGATCTAAATAGGTCTAATATGAAATTTTTTAGAAAAAGGTATAAAAAATATTTAGATGCAAATGATTATATTAAACGTGCAGATTATTTAGCTTGGGAAGGTAAATTTTGGGATTTAAAAAGAATGTTAAGATATTTACCTAAAGACTATAAATTACTTTATACAGCTAGACAAATTTTAATGAGTAAGTCTTATGGTGTTGATAGTGCAATCAAAAATGTTCCAACAAAACTTAAAAATGATGCTGGACTAAATTATGACCGACTTAAATGGAGAAGAAAAAGAGGAAGAGTCGATGACTCCTTGGAAATTATATTTAAAGTTCCAAACAATAAAGATTATTTAGTTAGGCCGGATAAATGGTGGAAAGAAAGAGCAATAATGACGCGAGCTCTTATTTATAAGAAGAAATACGAGTCAGCTTATAAAGTTGCGAGCAAACATTCTTTGGACGTAGGCCCAGAATATGCAGACGCTGAATGGATGAGTGGCTGGATTGCATTAAGCTTTTTAGATGATCCGATTTTAGCAATAGATCATTTTAATAATTTTTATCAAAATGTTAGTTACCCAATTAGTTTGTCTCGTGGCGCTTATTGGCTTGGAAGATCTTATGAAAAAATTGGTGATAAAGAACAGTCTAAACAATGGTACGAAGAAGCAACCAAATATTTATCAACATATTATGGCCAACTAGCATTTCTAAGGATTAAACCCAATGAAACATTTGAGTTAGATGAGCAAGCTATTGTGCCTGATACTTATAGAAAATATTTTTATAAAAAAGAATTAGTAAAAATTGTTCATCTTTTAGATGAGTTAAATAAAGATAAATATACAAAAAATATATTAAGACACTTAGCTAATGATAATATTAAAGGTGGAAGTGAAATTTTAGCAGCCGAACTTGCAACCAATATATCAAGATATGATTTTGCAATACAAGTTTCAAAGATTGCATCTTATCAAAAAAGATTTCACAATGATTTTAACTATCCAATAATAAGTGCACCTGAATACGTTAATGGAAGAAAAATACCAGAAACTGCTTTTATTCTTTCTCTTATTCGTCAAGAAAGTGAGTTTGATATGAGAGCAAACAGTCATGTTGGTGCTCAGGGATTAATGCAATTAATGCCTTCCACTGCTAAACTAGTTTCCAAACAAGCAAAGCTACCCTATTCAAAATCAAGATTAACTTCTGATCCTGAATACAATATTAATCTAGGGTCTCACTATATAGCTGGTTTAATTTTACAATACGATGGTGCCTACCCTTTTGCTACCGCTGCATATAATGCTGGCCCTAAAAGAGTTAAATATTGGAAAAAAATAAATAAAAACCCTCAAAAAAAACAAATTGATTTTGTGGACTGGGTTGAATTAATTCCCTTTAAAGAGACAAGAAATTATGTTCAGCGTGTTATGGAAAATTATAATGTTTATAGATATATCCTAGAAAAAAAACCCATTAAAATGAAAGATTTTTTTAAAGATCAGCCTTTATTTTAATGGCGGAAGCGGTGGGATTCGAACCCACGGTGGAGTTACCCCCACGGCAATTTAGCAAACTACTGGTTTAAGCCAACTCACCCACGCTTCCACTGCGACATTGATATAACCGATTGTATTGAATATTCAATATTTTTAAAGTAATTCTTGATTAATATTATGAAAAATAGGTATTCAATATTCTCTTTAATCAAAAATGCTTTTTCTTACCACGAGAATTGGCAAAAAGCCTGGAAAGACCCTACTCCAAAAAAAGAGTATGATGCAGTTATTATTGGTGGTGGTGGTCATGGATTAGCAACTGCGTATTATTTAGCAAAAAAACATAATATGACAAATATTGCTGTAGTAGAAAAAGGCTGGATTGGTGGTGGTAATACAGGAAGAAATACTACGATTATACGATCTAATTATTTATGGGATGCTAGTGCTGGCCTTTATGATCATGCATTAAAATTGTGGGAAGGTTTATCTCAAGAGATAAATTACAATGTAATGTTTAGTCAAAGAGGTGTGATGAATCTTGCACATAACTTACAAGACATCAGGGATTTAAAAAGAAGAACACATGCTAATAGATTAAATGGGATTGATGCTGTTTATTTAAGTACTGAAGAAGTTAAAAAATTTTGTCCCATTATTAATACATCACCTAATATTCGTTATCCTGTTTTAGGTGGAACTCTGCAAAGAAGAGCTGGTACAGCTAGACATGATGCAGTTGCGTGGGGATATGCTAGAGGTGCTGATGAAATGGGGGTGGATATAATTCAAAATTGTGAAGTTAAAGGAATTAAAAGAAACGGTGATGAAGTAGAAGGCATTGAAACAACAAAAGGTTTTATAAAAACTAAAAAAGTTGGAGTAGTTGCTGCTGGTCATTCAAGTGTATTAGCAAACATGGCAGGGTTAAGATTGCCATTAGAAAGTAAACCTCTTCAGGCTCTAGTTTCAGAGCCCGTTAAACCAATTATTGATACAGTTGTAATGTCTAACGCTGTTCATGCTTATGTAAGTCAGTCTGACAAAGGTGAACTTGTAATAGGTGCTGGTACTGATGATTATATTTCATACTCACAAAAAGGTAGTCATGATATTGTTGAGGGGACATTGAATGCAATCCTAGAACTTTATCCGATTTTTAGTAGAATGAGAATGCTTCGACAATGGGGTGGAATAGTAGATATCTGTCCAGACGCTAGTCCTATTATTAGTAAAACGAATGTAAAGGGTTTGTACTTTAATTGTGGTTGGGGAACCGGTGGATTTAAAGCAACACCTGGATCAGGTGATTTATTCGCACACACAATAGCAAATGATGAACCACATAAATTAAATGCAGCATTTAATTTAAATAGATTTATTAGTGGAGACCTTGTTGATGAACATGGTGCAGCGGCGGTAGCTCATTAATGTTTTTAATTACCTGTCCTTTTTGTGGTGAACGTGAACAAAGTGAATTTAAAGCTGGTGGTGAAGCTCATATTGAAAGACCTAAACAACCCACAGAATTAAGCGATGATGAATGGGCAGAATACTTGTTTATGAGAAAAAACATTAAAGGTGTTCAATTTGAAAGATGGAACCATGCTCATGGTTGTAGAAAATGGTTCAACATGATTAGGGATACTTCTAACGATACCATTAAAGCCGTATATAAAATGGGTGAAAAACCTCCTGTAAAATAATTTAATGCTAAAAAATTTAAGAGTTACAACTAGTAAATATATTGACAAAACTTCTAGAGTTTCTTTTAAGTTCAATGGGAAAGCTTATTTTGGATACAAAGGTGATACTCTCGCTTCAGCTTTACTCGCTAATGATGTTCATTTAGTAGGGAGAAGCTTTAAGTATCATAGACCACGTGGAATAATGACTTCTGGCTCTGAAGAACCTAATGCAATTGTCCAAGTTAATAATAATACAGCACTAACAGAACCAAATGTTAGAGCGACAGAACTTGAGATATATCACGGTCTTGAGGCAACTAGCCAAAATTGTTGGCCTAGTGTTAACTTTGATATTGGAGGTATAAATAATTTCTTATCCCCTCTTCTGCCTGCTGGTTTTTATTACAAAACTTTTATGTGGCCTGCTAACTTTTGGGAGAAGTACGAATATGTTATAAGACATTCTGCTGGACTAGGAAAATCTCCAACAGAGCCTGACCCTGACATATATGATCATAAATACATTCATTGTGATGTTTTGGTAATTGGAGCTGGTATTAGTGGAATTATGGCTGCAAAAACTGCAGCAAAAAATAATCTTAAAACATTATTACTTGATGAAAAAAATGAAATTGGAGGATCTACAATTTTCCAAAACTCTAAACATGTAAAAATAAATGATCAAAATTCTTCTACTTGGTTAGAAAATGAAATTAAAGAATTAAGAAATATTGAAAATTTAGAAATTAAAACAAGAACTAGTGTTGCTGCTTATCATGGATACAATTATTTATTAGCAAGAGAAAATTTAACTGATCACCTTCCAAAAAATGAAAAAAATAAAAAAATAAGACAAAGATTGTTAAAAATTAGAGCTAAGAAAGTTATTGTTGCTACTGGCTCTTTAGAAAGACCTTTAGTATTTAATAATAATGACAGACCAGGCATTATGCTTTCATCTGCAGTTAAAAAATATGCAGATTATTATGGTGTTGCAACTGGTCAAAAAAATATATTTTTTACTAATAATGATACCGCCTATGAAAGTGCGATTTCATTAAATAAAAAAGGTATTAAAGTTGAAGCTATCATAGATATTAGAGAACAATCTAATACCGCATTTACTAAAGAAGCTGAAGATTTAGGGATTAAAGTTTATAGATCATACACAGTTGTAAACACAGAGGGTTATAAAAAAATTAATAAAATTACGATAATGGAATTATCAAGTAACGGACAATCTTTTGCTAACCAAGAGAAAATAGAACTTGATTGTGATTGTCTAGCCATTACTGGTGGATGGACGCCAGCTGTTCATTTATTTACTCAATCTGGAGGTAAGTTAAAATTTAGAGAAAAAGATCAAGTTTTTATTCCTGATTTATACCCATCAGATCAAATTAGTATTGGCTCAAGTAATGGTGATTTTGAATTAGATGATATTATTAAAAATTCTACAAAATCTTTAAAAGAATTTCTAAATATAAAAGAAACTGAATTTGACAATTTAGAAATAAATTGTCCTAAAGATAAAGAGATAAGAAATATTTGGTTACTACCCTCTGATAAAGTTTTGGGAAAAACAAAACCTTTTGTTGATTATCAGAATGATGCAACAGCTAAAGATATTAAGCTTGCACTAAGAGAAGGTTTTAAATCTATCGAACATGTTAAGCGTTATACAACAACTGGTATGGGTACTGACCAAGGTAAACTTGGTAACATGCATGCACTCGGAATTATTGCTGATACAGCTGGCATTAAAGTTGGAGAGCTTGGCACAACTACCTTTAGACCCCCTTATACACCACTAACCTTTGGTACAATGGTTGGTCGAAATGTTGGTGAATATTTTGATGCATTTAGAAGAACACCCATGAATGATTGGCATATTGAAAATAAAGCTGAATTTGAAAATGTTGGACAATGGAAAAGAGCTTGGTACTACCCAAAAAAAGATGAGACAATGCATGATGCTGTTCAAAGAGAAAGTAAAGCAGCAAGATATAGTGCTGGTATTTTAGATGCTTCAACACTTGGTAAAATTGATATTCAAGGAACTGATTCTTCAGAATTTTTAAATAGAGTTTACACTAATGCTTGGTCAAAACTTGCTATTGGTAAATGTAGATATGGTTTGATGCTTAATGAAGATGGTATGGTTTATGATGACGGTGTAACAACGCGTCTTGACGAAAATCACTATATTATGACAACGACTACTGGTGGTGCTGCAAATGTATTAAGTAAGCTTGAAGATTACCTTCAAACAGAGTGGCCTGAATTAGATGTATACTTATCGTCTGTTACGGATCATTATGCAACAGCAAGTGTTTGCGGTCCTAACAGCAAAAAAATATTAAATAAAATAATCCCAGATTTAGATTTATCTGATGAAAGCTTTCCTCATATGTCATTTAAAAATGCAAAGATTGACAATATAAAATGTAGAGTGATGAGAATTAGTTTCACAGGTGAGCATAGTTATGAAATTAATGTTCAGGCAAATTTTGGTAAATCTATTTGGGAAAAATGTATGGATGCTGGGCAAGAGTTTAAAATTACTCCCTATGGAACTGAAACAATGCACCTATTAAGAGCTGAAAAAGGATTTATTATCGTTGGTCAAGATACAGACGGAACAATGACTCCTATTGACTTACAGATGGACTGGATTGTAAGCAAAAAGAAATATGATTTTATTGGAAAACGATCACTTTATAGATCAGATACGATGAAGGAAGACCGTAAACAGCTGGTTGGTTTAATAACTGATAATCCAAGTGAAGTTTTAGAAGAAGGTGCACAGATAGTTGCTAACACCAATGCAACACCAGTTGCAATGCTTGGTCATGTTACATCAAGTTATTACAGCCCAAATTTAAATAAATCAATTGCACTTGCTGTTGTTAGAGGGGGAAAAAATATGATGGGTCAAAAATTAATTATTGCAATGGAAAATAAAAATATTAACGTGACTATTGTTGATCCAGTTTTTTTTGACAAAGAAAATGTGAGGTTAAATGCTTAATTACAAAACCTCTATTAAGGGAGATGTAACTTATTCTGATTTAGAGATAAAAGAGATCAAGCCTATTATGAAATTAATTATAAGAGGCAAAACAAAAGATTTTATTACCGCTATTGGAAAAAATTTGAATATGATCTTACCAATTGAAGCTAACACATCTACAGCTGGTGAAGCTTTAACAGCTTTATGGTTAAGTCCAGATGAATGGATGTTAATTTTAAACAAAACTATAAGTGAAGAAACTAATACTTACGAAGTTGAAGATAATTTGATTAAAGATATCTCAAAAACTAAATTGGGTGCGATTACAGATGTCAGTGATCAATTCGTAATGCTAAATATAAAAGGCAGTAAAGTTTTTGATTTATTTGCAACAGGATCACCATTTAATTTTAATGAATTTAAGAATAAAAAAGGATCAGTTATTCAAACTATACTGTCTCATATTGATGTAATTATACATCTTACGGAAATAAATAACGTAAACTTATTCGTTAGACGCTCTTTTTCTGAACATTTACACTCATGGCTAAATGACAGTGCGTCAAGGTTATAGACTTAATTTTTCTTAAATTTTTGTTATATGATGGTATATGAAAAAAATACTTTTAGTGGTGCTATTAGCACTTTTACCCTTCTCTCTTAACGCAGAATCTCAACTTAATAAAATTTTATCTTCTGGTGAGTTAAAAGTTGGAACTACAGGTGACTGGGATCCAATGAGTATGAAAGATCCAGCTACAAACAAATATGTTGGTTTTGACATTGATGTAATGCAAGAATTAGCAAAGGATATGGGAGTTGAAGTTACTTTTATACCTACGGAATGGAAAACAATAGTTTCAGGCATAACTTCTGGAAGATATGACGTTTCAACAAGTGTTACTAAAACAGCAAAAAGAGCTTTAGTTGCTGGATTTACAAATTCTTACTACAAATATGGAACAGTTCCATTAGTGTTAAAAAAGAACCTTAAAAAATTTCCAACGTGGGAATCTTTAAATAATGAAAAAGTTACAATTGCAACTACTCTTGGAACCTCTCAAGAAGCGAAAGCAAAAGAATTTTTTCCAAAATCAAAATTAAAATCAATTGAGTCTCCTGCTAGAGATTTTCAAGAAGTTTTATCTGGAAGAGCTGATGGTCACATTACAAGCTCAACAGAGGCAAACAAACTTGTTATTAAGTACCCTCAATTAGCAATTGTACAAGATGGTGGTAAAAATCCAGCTGTATTAGCTATGATGGTTGATCAAAAAGATCAAGTTTGGATTAACTATGTTAATCAGTGGATTGAAGTAAAAAAAGCTTCAGGCTTCTTTGAAAGCTTGCTTAAAAAGTACAACTTAAAAAGCTTATAATTTTCAATTTAGATATTTAAGGGTATAATTTAATTAGTGAAAAAACTAATTTTACTATTACCCTTAATATTAACATCATGTGGCTCTGCTGAACATGAGTGGGCCTGGTATATACTTTCTCCAAACAAGGTTAATGGCTTAACTAACTTAAAATTTCTTTTAAGTGGGATGGGTCTAACAATCTATATTTCTGTAATTTCAATTATTATATCAATGTTTCTTGGATTTGTGGTTGCAATACCGTCTTTAGCTAAGAATAAGTTTTTAACTTACATAAATATTGGATTCGTTGAAATTGTAAGAGCTATACCATTGTTAGTTTTAATTTTGTGGGTTTACTACGGTCTTCCTATAATGACAGGATTAAGCTTTAGTCCATTTGTTTCAGGTATTATTGCATTAGCAATTAGCGAAAGTGCCTTTCAAGCTGAAATTTTTAGAGCAGGAATTAATTCAATTAAAAAATCACAATGGGAGGCTGGCTCATCATTGGGTCTAACTTTTTATAAAAGATTAAGATTGGTAATACTTCCACAGGCAATAAAAAATATTTTACCTGCACTCGGTAATCAGTTTGTTTATGTTTTGAAAATGTCTTCATTGGTATCAATAATTGGAATTGCAGATCTAACTAGAAAGGCTAATGAACTAGTTGTTTCAACATATAGACCTCTTGAAATTTATACGTTCTTAATTCTAGAATATTTAATTTTAATATTAATTGTTTCTTTCTTTGTAAGGAAATTAGAAAAAAGACTTAAGAAAGATGGAAACAACTAATGAATGAATTAAATAGCACTAACTATGATATTTCGTTTAGTGATGGTGTTGTCACATTCAAAAATATCAATACCACGATTGGTTTTGTTAGATATAACGAAGAAGCAGAAGTTGAATATATTTTTGTTAATCCCATGTTTAGACGTAAAGGACTTGCTAAAAAGCTATTAAGTATTGTTGAAGAAAAAACTAGTATTGAGCCTACACCTCAAGACCCAATCAGTCCTTTGGGTGAAAAATTATTTAAAGTTAATAAAGAAGAGAATAATTAAAGTCTTGGGTACAGCATAATAGATCGCACTCTCTTAATTCATTCTTAATTTATTATTTGCTAATAACAGTTTTAAAGGAGTTTGTTTATTCTATAAATTGATCATCTTTATGCTCTAGTAGATCATCAGGAAATATATCACCAACTGTGCGTGTGAAAGAGGTTACTATTTGAACAAGGTTTGTTTTAACGCCATTAATAGTTTTCTCCTTATTAGCAGACATTCTTTCAAATGCAGTTCGTTCTTGTTTAAAAATTTTTTCCATAGTTCTTATTTCAGAAATCATACTTTTAATAGGTAGCTGAAAACTTGGACTATTTAGGTTCGCCCAACATTTTTTCATTACTTCTGGAATTTCATGATCATTATTCTCTCTAGCTTTAAGAATTAAGATTGATCGAATTCTATGAACGACAACATGTATTATTTTAAATTCCATAGGAATAATGGTAATTGAGTTTCCATGCCTTTCAACATAGCTAGTATATTTATCAATATCCATAGGTAGACAAGTGTGCGAAGCAACAATAATACCATTTGCAATACCTTTGTCTTTCATATCATTTAGTAATTTATCTGCCCACTTCTCATTAAAATTAGTAGTATCTTTGCTCTCAAAATAAATTTTTGCAATATTCTTTTTATCTTTATAATTAATTGTTAAAATGCAATCTCCGCCCCTTTCTCCTTTTTTAATTTCTTCCAAATCATCATCGGGAAATTTTTTTTGTAAGAAATCTTGCAAATTTTCTTCTTGGACTTCGCCTTGTAATTCGACATTTTTATTTTTCATTAACGAGGTCATTTCATCTAAGCGTTTCTTTTGTCTGTCGTTTGTTATTTCTTGGCTTTTTTTAATTTGTAGAATTTCAGCATCTTTAGTTCTTTCTAGCTCTTTAAATTCTTCATCAGCTATTTTTTTAGCTCTATGGTTTGCTTTTATCTCAGCATCCTTTTTAACTTTTTCAATTTCTTTTTCACTGTTCTCAATTTGAGATTTATATTTTTTAGCAGCATCTAGTTCAGCTTTTATTTCAGCATCTTTTTTAACTTTTTCAATTTCTTTTTCACTGTTCTCAATTTGAGATTTATATTTTTTAGCAGCATCTAGTTCAGCTTTTATTTCAGCATCTTTTTTAACTTTTTCAATTTCTTTTTCACTGTTCTCAATTTGAGATTTATATTTTTTAGCAGCATCTAGTTCAGCTTTTATCTCAGCATCCTTTAAGAATTTATCATTGTCAGACTTAGTTTTTTCAAAATGAGAATTAAATGCACTTCCAGCATCAAAAGATTTCTTACAACTTGGACAGGTAATTTTAAATATTTCACTCATTTTTATTAATTTATAACATTAATAGAAAAAAACTATCTGTAATACGACGCTAATTATATTTTCTATAATCCCAAGGATAATCAAATTTCATTGACCACATGCCTATTTTATTGGCCTTGGCATAGTCCTCATCTAAAATAAATTTCTTAGAATATTTTCTATAAGCAAAACCATACCCACTTCTAACGAGATAACTTGATAAGCTTTCACCATTAACAAAGCACTCAGCTAAAGTTCTTTTATACTTGTCTTTTCCATTGCTTATACACTCAACTTTATTATCATTAATTTTCTTAATTAAGATTTCTTTAGCAATAACTCCACATGGATTAATAACACCTTCTTTAATACAAGTTTGTTTTAGTTCTGGTGTATCAATTCCAGTAAATCTAATCTTTTCACCATTAAGATGGATTGTGTCACCATCTACAACTCTAAGGTCTTGTGATCTAACTTGATTAAAAATTAAGAAAAATATTAGTAAAGAAACACTAATAACTAAAATGACTTTTTTTTTGTTTAAAAACATTATTTAAAAAATATCCAATGAATATGATTACTGCAATACCTATAAACCAATTAGTTGCCATTATAGTGTAGAATATATCTGAGTAATCCCCACCTCTAATATTAATTACATACCAAAGAGACAAAAAAGGTAATGCTGATAACCTTAAAACACTTAAATAAAGACTATAGATAGGTTTCTTAACAGCTTGGAATACAGCTGTAGTTATAAAAAACACAGGATAAACTGGCGCAATTAATGCGGCTATTTTTAAATATATAGTGCCGTGAATTATAGCTTCTTGGTTATCTGTAAATTGAGATACAAAAAATTCTGCACCAAAAAATAATATAATACCTGCTACAGCCATAAAAGATGATCCAAATAGTAGAGCTTTCGAATATAATTCTCTTATACGGTCATAATTTTTAGCACCAAAATTTTGTCCACCAATAGAAAGTACTGCCGTGTTTAATCCAATAACTGGTAATAAAAAAACTTGCTCCACTCTTAAGGCTGCACCATAACCAGCTGTAGCAAGATCACCGAATTGACCAATAAAATATAAAATATTAAAAATACCTACACCAATAAATAACATGCTAATCATAATAGGTAACGCTTGCGTAAACAATTCTTTTAATAATATTAATTTAGGCCTAAAGCATTTAATTGATAAATACTTCCTCAATTTACATGCGTAGATTTTATACGCTAAATAAAAAGTGCCTACGGACTGAGCAATTACAGTTGCTATAGCAAGACCACCTATACCATAAGCTGGAACAATTCCGTATCCCCAGATAAATAATGGATTTAAAAATATGTTTAAAAAGAAACTAAATATTAAAACATTTCTATAACTCTTAGTATCTCCTTGAGCATTCAAGGCTCCATTTAAAGAGATTTGAATCATTACAATGAAAGTACCATAAAAAATTATATCTAAATATTCTCTTGTTAAAGCTATACTAGCAGCATCAGAGCCCATTACTGTTAAAAGAAAATTAGATGCATTTAATCCAAACAAGGTGACAACAACAGAAATAATCAGTGCAAAGATTACAGATTGTGCGATTAGCAATGATGCTTTATTATCTTGCTTTGCACCTAATAAATTACCAATGCATGAGTTTGTTGCAGCACCAATACCAACCCCAACAGCAATTATTACAAAATATATAGGAAATGATTTAGCAATTGCGCCTATAGCTTCAGCAGAAATTCTACCAGCAAACCAAGTATCAACTAGATTGTAAAATGTTTGAAATAATGAACCTACACTTGCAGGGATTGTTACTTTTCTAAGTAGTTCCCAAATGGGATCTTTGGTTAATTTTAATGCTTTAGACAATTAATATTCCTATTTGAATTCTTTTTGAAATATATGCTTTGATCCACTCTTTTTAGCAAGGGTTATCTGTTTTTGCCTCATGCGGAATCTACCCTTTTGAACTTCTGTTAAATTATCATGACAATTAGTGCATGAAACACCTTCTTCATATTTGTTAGATTTCTTATCCTTGGGTGAAACAGGCTTTCTGCAACCACTGCATATTGAATAGGTGCCAGTTATTAACCCATGTTTAACACTAATTCTATTATCAAAAACAAAGCATTCACCCCTCCATAAACTCTCTTTTTGTTTGACATTTTTTAAGTAGTTAAGAATTCCACCTTTTAATTGAAAAACATTTTTAAAACCTTTTTTCTCTAAAAAAACAGAAGCTTTTTCACATCTAATTCCACCGGTGCAAAACATAGCAATAGATTTTTTCTTATCAAGTTTATTTAAATATTTTGGGAATTCTCTAAAATTAACAACATCAGGGTTAACTGATTTTTTAAAAGTACCAACCTCATATTCAAATGGTTTTCTTGAATCTAATACCAATGTTTTTTCATCAGCAATAAGTTTATTCCATTTTTTTGGATCTATATGATTATCTTTTTTATTTTTTGAAGATAAAGTAAGCCCCATTGGAACAACTTCTTTTTTAATTTTAACTTTTACTTTGTGAAATGGTTGAAATTTACTTTTAGAGGAATTTTCACTATCAAACTTTTTAAAATCTAATATTTTTCTAATCTTAGCAATTGCTGCTTTTAGATCTAAAGGTTTACCGGATATTGTTGCATTAATGCCCTCACTAGCAATAATAACAGTTCCTCTAATATTCTTCTTAACTAAAAAATCCTGAAGTAAAATTTTATTTTTCTTTAGTGTGTTAAGTTTTTTAAATTTATAAAAACCAAATATTTCAAACATTATAAAAGTCTACAAATGGTCATGCCGTCACCTAAAGGTACTATAATTTGTTCCACTCTTTTATCTTGTGTAACATGGGCATTAAACTCTCTGATATTTAATGTAAATTTATCAATGTTAGCTTCATCAGCAACTTCACCATGCCATAAAACATTATCGATAATAATTAAGCCATTTTTATCTAATAACTTTAATGATCTTTCATAATATTCTTTGTAATTCATTTTATCTGCATCAATAAAAATCATATCAAATTTATCATTTTTAAATTCTTCTAAACTTTTAAGAGCTGGTTTTATTATTGTCTTAATTTTATGATCTTGATTGGCTTTTTTAAAAAAATCTATTGCAACTCTGCTTGTCTCTTCATTCTTATCTAGTGCTACAAGTTTACCATCATCAGGTAATGCTAGGGATATTGATAATGCACTTAAACCGGTAAAGGTTCCAATCTCAAGAGCATTTTTAATGTTAGAAATTTTGATGATTAAATGTAGAAAATGACATTGAGATGTAGCTACTTGCATTCTCTTAACGTCACCAAGTGTATTATTATAATCAATTATTTCTTGCTGAACTGGGTTTAGCTTTAAACTAAAATTATCTATATATTTTTGAAGTTTTTCAGTAATTTCAAGGTTCTTACCCATGGCATTAAAGTTTCTTCTTTAATATCTCATTAATTAATTGAGGGTTAGCTTTTCCACTTGAAGCTTTCATGGCTTGTCCAACAAAGAAACCAAAAAGTTTTTCTTTTCCTTGTTTGTATTCAATAGCTTTTTCTCTGTTATCGTTGATTATTTTATCAATTAAGGCCTCTAATGCTTTGGGATCACTTTCTTGTTTTAAGCCTTTTTCTTCAACAATTATTTGGGGATCCTTGTCACCATCCATCATTAATTCAAATATCGTTTTAGCTATTTTTCCTGAAATTGTTCCATTCTTTATTAGATTTATTAACTTTGCTAAATTTTTTGCACTTATTGGGCTTTGGGATATTTCTAAGTTCTTGTTATTTAAAACGGCAAACAATTCACCTGTAATCCAGTTAACAGCTAATTTTATATCTAAGTTCTTGCCCATTTTTGCAACCACTTCTTCAAAATATTTTGCTGTATCAATATCTGATACTAAAATTGTTGCCTCATAAGGAGACACTTTAAACTTATCAATAAATCTTTTCTTTTTTTCATCTGGTAATTCTGGAATATCTAATTTAAGTTTTTCAATAAACTCGTCTGTTACCTCTAATGGCAATAAATCTGGATCTGGGAAATATCTATAATCATGAGCATCCTCTTTTGACCTCATTGATCTTGTTTCATTTTTTTTAGTATCAAACAATCTTGTTTCTTGGTCAATCGTTTTACCCTCTTCAATTAAATCAACTTGTCTATTAGCTTCATAATCAATAGCCATTTGCATAAATTTAATAGAGTTTACGTTTTTAATCTCACAACGTGTTCCAAGTACATCAGAACCCTTAATACGAACTGAAATATTGACATCTGCTCTTAAAGAACCTTCTTGCATATTCCCATCACAAGTTCCTAAATATCTCATAATAGATCTAAGTTTTTTTACATAAGCGCTGACTTCATCGGGAGTTCTCATGTCAGGTTTACTAACAATTTCCATTAAAGCTACACCCGATCTATTTAAATCAACTAATGTATTTTGTGGATCCATATCATGAATACTTTTTCCAGCATCTTGCTCTAAATGTAATCTTTCAATACCAACTTCTTTAGGGCCGTTTTCCATATCAAGTATAACAGTACCCTCTCCTACTATTGGAAATTTAAATTGTGAAATTTGATAACCTTGAGGAAGGTCTGCATAAAAATAATTTTTTCTATCAAACACAGATCTTTTATTTATTTGTGCTTTTAAACCTATACCAGTTTTGATTGCTTGTTTTACACAATACTCATTAATTACTGGAAGCATTCCAGGAAAAGCGGCATCGACCAAACTAACTTGAGTATTAGGTTCTGCACCAAAAGTTGTTGATGAAGATGAAAATAATTTTGAGTTTGATGTAACTTGTGCATGAACCTCAAGACCAATTACTACTTCATAAACATTATTATATCTTTCGATTAAATATTCTGAACTATCTTTTGTCATTTATTTAATCCACCAGTCAGTAATTTTATTTTTAAATTCAATTTTTTCTTCCATTGCATAAGCAATGTTTAAAATATTTTGTTCATCAAAAGCTTTGCCAATGATTTGTAAGCCTAATGGGTAACCCTTGGCATCTACACCAGCTGGTATAGAAATAGCTGGCAATCCCGCTAAGTTCACGGGGACTGTAAATATATCATTTAAATACATAGAAACTGGATCATTAGTTTTTTCACCAATTTTAAATGCAGCACTTGGCGTCGATGGAGTTAATATTGCATCAACTTTTTTATAAGCTTCATCAAAATCATTTTTAATTAGTTTTCTAACTTTTTGAGCTTTTATGTAATAAGCATCATAATAACCTGATGATAAGACATATGTACCAATCATTATTCTTCTTTGAACTTCTTCACCAAAACCTTCGGATCTAGTTTTTTCATACATATCAATTAAGTTTTCACCCTTTGATCTAAATCCATACTTAACGCCGTCATATCTTGCTAAGTTTGAAGAGGCTTCAGCAGGTGCTACTATATAATATGCTGGTAATGCATAATTTGTATGGGGTAATGAAATTTCAACTATTTCTGCACCACAATCTTTTGCATACTCAATTCCTTTAGTCCAAAGGTCTTCAATTTCTTTGGGCATTCCATCAACTGTATATTCTTTTGGAATTCCAATTTTCTTACCCTTAATATTATTTGTTAATTCTTTGCTATATGCATTTCTCTTAAAATCAATTGATGTTGAATCTTTCTCATCATATGTGCTAATAATTTCTTGAAGCAGAGCGCAATCTTTTACATTTTTAGACATGGGGCCTGCTTGATCAAGAGATGATGCAAAAGCAACAATACCATACCTTGAACAGCTACCATAAGTAGGCTTTAGACCTACTGTGCCGGTAAATGAAGCAGGTTGTCTAATAGAGCCACCTGTATCGGTTCCAATTGTAATGGGCGTTAAATTAGCTGCTAGAGCTGATGCTGACCCACCAGATGAACCACCTGGCACTAAATCTTTATCTATTGGACTTTGTACATTTCCAAAAAAACTAGTTTCATTAGATGAGCCCATTGCAAACTCGTCACAATTTAATTTACCAAGTAAAATTGCTCCTTCGTTCCAAATGTTTTGGGTGACTGTCGACTCGTATGGTGGGATAAAATTATTTAGAATTTTACTACCCGCTGTTGTCTTTACTCCGTTTGTGCAAAACAAATCTTTAACCGCCATTGGAACTCCTGGTAGCTTTAAATCAAAGTTTGGCTTTTGGTCAAAAATTTTTGCTTTCTCTAGAGCATTAGTAAAATCTTCTGTAATATAAGCATTTAAATCTCTAGATTTTTCCCCTCTATTAATAAAAGCTTTAGTAGTTTCTTCTGATGAAATTTTTTTATCTTTAATGTTTTTAACTAAATCAGTTAAAGTAAGAGAGGTAATATCTGACATTATTCAACCACCCTTGGAACAACAAAAAAATCTTCATTTTCATCTGGAGAGTTTTTTAAAACTTGCTCTCTAATATTTCCACTTTTTACTTCATCCACTCTTAACTTTAATGTTGTTTCAGCAACGGAAGTTAAAGGTTCAACGTTATCGGTATCTAGTTCTTTCAATTTTTCAATAAAATCAAATATAGAATTCATATCTCCAGCTAATTTTTTAGCTTTTTCATCATCAACTGAAATTCTTGATAATTTAGATATGTGCTTTATTGTTTTAAGATCAATTGTCATGTGGTAATTAAATATGAGGGCAAACTATCACTTAAGTATAAAATATACAATATGATCACAATTGAAGATTTTAAAATAAAACACTCAAATAAAGTACGATTTATTGGTTTGGATTTGGGGTCTAAAAGAATTGGTGTCTCTATTTGTGATGAGAAACAATCAATTGCGACACCGTTTAAAACTATAAATAAAACAAATACTAATGAACTTATTGATCAACTTAATGTGATTATTAAAGAAAACAATATCGGTGGTATCATTATTGGTAATCCAGTAAATATGGATGGTTCACTTGGAAGGTCAGCTCAATCTGTTAACGACGTTGCATTAAATATTTCAAAATCTATTGATCTACCTGTAATTCTTTGGGATGAAAGGTTATCAACAGTTGGAGCCTTTAACATCTCGAGTTTTTTGGATATTAACGTATCCAAAAGAGTTAAAACTATCGATCAAAATGCAGCAGCTTTTATTTTGCAAGGAGCTATAGACTTTTTAAACAATTAATACTTGCCATAGGTATACTTAATAGTTATAGAGTTAGTTTTAATGGCAACCAAAACAAATAAAGCTATTAAAATATCTCAAAAACACCTCCTGGGTATACAAGATCTATCAATAAATGATGTTAATTTAATTTTAGATGAGGCCAAGACCTTTATTAAACTTAACCAAAGTAAAAATAAAAGATTAAATATTTTAAATGGAAAAACTCAAATTAATTTATTTTTTGAACCTTCAACCAGAACTCAGAGTTCATTTGAACTAGCTGGAAAAAGACTGGGTGCAGATGTGATGTCGATGAACATGGCGAACTCTGCAGTTAAAAAAGGTGAAACACTTATTGATACAGCAATGACTTTGAATGCAATGCATCCAGATATTATTGTAATTCGTCACCAAGATTCAGGTGCATGTAATCTTTTATCTCAAAAAGTAAATTGTGCGGTGCTTAATGCTGGTGATGGAAGCCGTGAACACCCTACTCAGGCTTTATTAGACGCTTTAACAATTATAAATCGTAAAAAAAAGATTGAAGGCTTAAGGGTTGCAATTTGTGGTGACATAACTCATTCACGTGTTGCGAGATCAAATATTTATCTACTAAATATGTTGGGTGCAGAAGTTAATATTATTGCACCATCAAACTTAATGCCAAAAGAAATAGAAAAGTTTGGCGTTAATACATTTACAGATATGAAAAAAGGTCTGAAAGATTGTGATATTGTAATGATGCTAAGATTACAAAATGAAAGGATGACTAGTTCTTTCTTGTCTTCTAATAGAGAATATTATGAATATTATGGACTAACTCCAGATAAGCTTGCTCATGCAAAAGATGATGCTTTAATTATGCATCCAGGTCCAATGAATAGAGGGATCGAAATTGATACAAAATTGGCAGATGACATTAACAGAAGCGTAATTAAGGAACAGGTTGAACTAGGTGTTGCAGTTAGAATGGCTTGTTTAAAAATATTTTGTGAATAAATGAAAAAACAATACTTTATAAATGTAAATATAATTGACCCTCATAACTCTATCAATGAGAACGGCGGATTAATTATTGGTGAAGATGGTTTAATTGAAGCTATTGGTAAAAAAGTAAATTCCAATAACATTCCTTCAAGAGAAAAGGTAATAGACTTAAATGGCAAATATATATTCCCAGGTCTTGTGGATATGCGTGTCTTTGCAGGTGAACCTGGCTATGAATATAAAGAAAATTTTAGAACACTAAGTAATGCAGCACTTGCAGGTGGTGTTACTTCAGTTGTTACTATGCCTAATACTGATCCAATTATAGATAATGTTTCAATAGTAGATTTTTTAAAAAGACGTGGAAGAGACAAATCTAAAATTAATGTTTTTCCAAGTGCCGCTCTTACAAAAAATATTGAAGGAACTACTATGACTGAATTTGGCCTACTTCAAAGTAGAGGAATAATTGGATTTACTGATGGAGTTAAAACAATTCAAAATACTAGACTAATGTCTCGTATAATGAATTCAGCTAAAGATTTGGGTACATTGATCATGCAACATGCTGAGGATTATGATTTATCTAAAAATGGAATGATTAATTCTGGAATTATTGCAACTAAACTTGGGTTATCTGGGATACCTGCTGTTGCTGAAAGAATAATTATTGAAAGAGATCTAACGTTGCTTGAAAATATTAAATGCAGATATCACATATCACAAATTTCAGCTGCAAAATCAGTTGAAATTATTGAGGAAAGAAAAAATAAAGTTAAGTTTACGACAGGTGTCTCCATAAATAACCTTTCATTAAATGAAAATGATATAGGGGATTTCAGAACTTTCTTGAAATTATCACCCCCATTAAGAACTGAAGAAGATAGAATTGCTCTAGTGCAAGGATTAAAAGATGAAACGATAGACGTTATTGTATCAGATCATAAACCTGAAGATGAAGAGCAAAAAAGATTAACCTTTGCACAAGCATCTACAGGAGCTTCTGGAATAGAAACACTGTTATCACTAAGTCTAGAGTTATATCACAATGGTTCTGTTAAATTAGAAACCATAATTAAAGCCTTAACATCAAACCCTGCAAAAATTTTAAAAATTGATAAGGGTAATCTTTCAGTGGGTAATGAAGCAGATTTTTGTATTGTAGACATTGATAAGCCATGGGTTGTTAAAAAAGATAAACTTATCTCTAAATCAAAAAATACCTCTATTGAAGACAAAAAACTCCAAGGTAAAGTCACTAATACATTTGTAAAAGGTGAAGAATTATTTAAGCTATAAGAATGGAATATTTAGTCGTTGCATTAAGTTCATATTTATTAGGATCGATACCTTTTGGTTTTATACTTACAAAAATCTTTTTAAAAAAAGATATTAGAGATATTGGTTCAGGAAACATTGGGGCTACTAATGCTCTTAGAACTGGTAATAAAACATTAGGCTACGCAACTTTATTATTGGATGTAACAAAGGCTATATTACCCGTTTTATATGTTAAATTTAATTACCCAGATTATATTTTTATTGCATCACTAAGTGCCTTTTTAGGTCACGTTTTCCCTATATGGCTGAAGTTTAAAGGGGGTAAGGGTGTTGCAACATATGTTGGAATATTATTTTCGATAAACATAATTTTGGGTTTAGTGTTTATTATTAGTTGGGGTATTACATTTCTAATTTCAAAATATTCATCACTTTCATCTCTTGTCAGTAGTTTTTTGGTTCCAGTTTATTTAATAATTTTTGAAAATCATAATTCAATATTTTTTATAATAATGTTTGTACTTATATTCTATACGCATAGAGAAAATGTAAAACGATTGAAAAACAAAGAAGAAACAGAGACTAAAATTTATTGATTTGACTATCCAAGTCTTTTAAGTAATTTGTTTAGTAATGAATCTTGTAGTCGTAGAAAGTCCAGCTAAAGCAAAAACTATCAATAAATATCTAGGTGATGATTATATTGTATTGGCAAGTTATGGTCATATTAGAGACCTTCCCTCAAGAAATGGTTCTGTTGATCCAGAAAATAATTTTAAGATGGAATGGGAAGTGGATAGCTTTTCTAAAAAATATCTTAAAGAAATTACAGATGCTGCTAAAATTTCTTCAAAAATCATATTGGCAACAGACCCAGATCGCGAGGGAGAAGCGATTGCTTGGCATGTTAAAGAATATTTAAATGAAAAAAAATTAATTAAAGACAAACATGTAGAAAGGGTTGTTTTTAACGAAATTACAAAAAAAGCAGTTATTCATGGAATTGAGAACCCACGACAAATCGAACCCCTTCTTGTTGATGCTTATATGGCTAGAAGAGCCTTAGACTATTTAGTTGGCTTTAACATATCACCAATTTTATGGACAAAACTGCCTGGTTGTAAATCTGCGGGACGTGTTCAGTCAGTTGCTTTAAAATTAATTACAGAACGAGAACATGAAATAGAGCTTTTTGATCCTGAGGAATTTTGGATTTTAAGTATTCAATTCAACGATGCTCATAAAAATTCTATATTAGCAAGTATCACTCAACTAGATGATCAAAAAATTGAAAAATTTTCTTTTAAAAATAAAGCTGAAATTGATAAAGCAATTGAAGAAGTTAAGTCTAAGAAATTCAAAATAAATGACATCTCAAGCAAGGTCGTCAACAGAAATCCTTCAGGCCCTTTTACTACCTCTACATTGCAGCAAGTTTCTTCTGGTAGACTGGGATTTGGAGCATCACGAACAATGCAAATAGCTCAAAAACTTTATCAAGGTATAGAAATAGACGGTGAAAATATTGGTCTTATAACGTATATGCGAACAGATGGTACCAATCTATCTACGGACGCTATAGAAACTTTTAGGAAGTATATAAAAAGTGAGTTTGGTGAAGAATATGTTCCAGATAAAGTAGCAAGTTACTCAGGGAAAAAAGCTAAAAATGCTCAAGAAGCGCATGAAGCAATTAGACCCACAGATATTATGCGTACACCAGATGCTGTTAAAAAATATCTAAGTCCAGATCAACATAAATTATATGATTTAATTTGGAGTAGAGCCCTATCCTCTCAAATGAAACCCGCTCAATTTGATAGAAATACTATTACGATAAGTTCAGATGATAATGGAACAGTCTGTAAAGCTAGTGGATCTGTTATTAAATTTGATGGGTTCTTGAAAGTTATGAAAGACACTAAAAAATATGATGATGAAGATATACTTCCTGAAATGAACAAAGGTCCAGTTAATATAGAGGCTCTATTAGATGAACAGCATTTTACACAGCCACCACCAAGATACTCAGAGGCAAGTTTAGTTAAAAAATTAGAGGAACTCGGTATTGGAAGGCCCTCAACTTATGCAAGTATAATATCTGTTATATCTACTAGAGGGTATGCGGAAACAATTAATAAAAGATTTTACCCAACAGATCGTGGTAAATTGATTTCTGCTTTTCTTGAAAAACTTTTTTCCAAGTATGTTGACTATAACTTCACTGCAAGTTTAGAAAGTCAACTTGATGATATTACGACTGGCAAGGAAGGATGGATCAAAGTTTTAGAGTTATTTTGGAAAGATTTTAATCAAAATGTATCTGATGTTAAAGAGAAAAGAACTAGAGAAGTTTTAGATCTATTAAACGACAGCCTAGGTAGTCTAATTTTTGAAAGAGATAAAGGTGGAAATATTAATAGACAATGTAAGTTATGTGACGGTGGATCGTTAAGTTTAAAAAATAGTTTTAGAGGTGGTGCTTTTATAGGTTGTTCAAATTATCCAGATTGTAAATTTACTAGACCCCTTTCTAAAGCTAAAGCAGCTACTCAATCTCAACTAGCAGAACCAAAGTTTATAGGAAAACATGAAAATGGGAATGATATGTATCTTAAAAATGGAAGATTTGGCCCCTACCTTCAATATGAAAAAATTGAGGAAATTAAAGAAGAGGTTGTAGTTGAAACAAAAAAAAAAAAGAAAACAAAAAAAAAGAAGATAGAAAAAGAAAATAATAATTTAAGAAATATTTCTATACCTAAAGGAATTACATTAGATAGTGTGGATCTTGATAGGGCTAAATTTTTGTGCTCATTACCAAAAAGTTTAGGTATTAATCCTGAAAATCAAAAAGATATAATATTAAACACAGGAAGATTTGGTCCATATTTAAAATGTGAAAACAAATCAGCAAGTATTGAAAATGTCGAGGAAATCTTCTCAATTGGTCTTAATAGAGCAATCACTTTAGTAGCAGAGGCAAAATCAGGTAGAATGTCTGCATCAATTATAAAAGATCTAGGAGAGCACCCTGAAGACAAAAAGCCTGTTAGAGTAATGAAGGGTCAATATGGACCTTATATCAAGTATAAATCTCTTAATGCGACGATACCAGAGGAAAAGGACCCTTTAGAGCTTAATATGGAAGAAGCATTAATACTAATTGAGAAAAGAAAAGAATACGATAAAAATAAAAAAACTAAGAAAAAGAAAAAAAAATGAAAAAAATAATATTTACAACATTGATCACATGCGTACTTATTATAACTAATGCTATAGCAGAAAAAATTGACTGTACTAAATTTGATAAAGTTACCGCAAAATATTTAGAATGTTCAGCAATAAATCTAAAAGAAAAATCTTCAGAACTTAAATTAAAGATAACAGTTGGAACAGAAGAGCTTAAAGAAAAAATTACTACTAATGCCAAGAGTAGTTTAACAAAATTTAACAAACTTAACTTAAAAGAAAAACTTGTTAAATTTAAGAATAGTAAATCATTAACAGAATTTATGGAGAAATAGACATGTCATATGAAGATAAAATTAAAGAATTAAACTTAGAACTACCAGAAGCAAGAGATCCTGTTGGATCATATGTTGCATCAAAACAAATTGGTAAAATGTTATTTATTTCAGGTCAAATTTCTATCGCAGCAAATGGCGAATTAATCAAAGGTAAGGTTGGCAAGGATTTAAAAACTGAAGATGGCTATGAAGCAGCTAAACGTTGTGGCTTAAACATAATATCTCAAGTTAAAAAAGCTTGTGGTAACGATCTTTCGAAAGTTAAATCTTGTGTGAAACTGACAGGATTTGTTAATTCAACAGAAGACTTTATAGAGCAGCCTAAAGTAATAAATGGTGCTTCAGATTTAATAGTTTCAGTTTTTGGAGACGCCGGAATGCATACAAGAGCTGCAGTTAGTACAAACAGTTTGCCACTTGGCGTGTCTGTTGAAGTTGATGCTATTTTTGAATTAAATTAATTTCCAATACTAAAATATTTAATTTTTTGATTCTTCATCTTATTAATTGAGTAAATATTTCTCATATCAAAAATTGAGAATTTTTTGTTTTGCACATCTTTTTTAAAATTGATGGCTTTAAAATCATTCCACTCTGTGTGAATAATAATTAAATCAGAATTTTTAATTGCGTCTTTAATATTATTTGAAAACACAACATTCTTAAATCTTTTAAAGTCTTTTTTTTCTCCAGTGGGATCAAAATAATTAATTTTTGCACCTTTTTTTAACAATGCAGGAATCATAGACAAACTTGAAGAATCCCTCATATCATCTGTATTTGCCTTAAATGTAACTCCTAAGAAACAAATATTTTTATTCTTTATTTTATTTTTTAGAATATCAAAAACTCTTTTTAACATTAGTGACGATCTAATTTCATTTGATTTGATGACACTTTTAATAACAGTTAAATCTGTTTTAAATTTATCTGCGGTAGCTGTAATGGCCTTGGTATCTTTTGGAAAACAAGATCCACCGTAGGCAGGACCTGCTCTTAAGAAACGGCCACCAATTCTATTATCAAGGCCCATACCAATGGAGATATCCTCCACATTAATATTAATTTTTTCACATAAATTAGCTAATTCATTAATAAAAGTTATTTTAGTAGCTAAAAAGGCATTAGAAGCATATTTTATTAATTCTGCTGCTCTTCTAGATGTATTAACATACTTTGCACCTTTTGATATTAATGGCAAATAAAGATTTTTTAATATCTTATTACTTTTTTTATTATTCGTACCTACAACTACCCTATCAGGATATGTAAAATCTCTTATAGCATCACCTTCTCTTAGAAATTCAGGATTTGAAACTACTGAAAATAATTTTTTTGATACTCTTTTTGAAATAATTTTTTCAATTTCATCACCAGTTATTACTGGAACTGTAGATTTAGTTATAATAATTTTGAACTTTTTAATAGATTTACTAATTTCGTTTGCAACATTGTATACTTGGCTTAAATCAGCGTTATTTCCATTTTTTTTTGTTGGTGTACCAACACAAATAAAAATAATATCTGATTTTAAAATTGAATCTTTTAAATTTGTAGAAAATGTTAAGCGATTATTTTTATAATTTTTAGTAACTAATTCCTCTAAACCAGGTTCGTATATTGGAATAATACCATTTTTTAAATTTTCAATTTTGCTTAAATCTCTATCAACGCAAATAACGTCATTTCCTAAATCAGAAAAACAAACACCACTAACTAAGCCAACATATCCAGTTCCTATCATGCAAAGTTTCATTATTTAGAAATCTCCAACGTAGATTTAATATAACCCTTCATTGTTCCACAATCTAAATACTTGCCTGAAAAATTGTGACCAATAAATTGATTGTCATCATCTATTAAAGCTTGTATGGCATCAGTGATATGAAATTCACCACTTTTGCCTGGTTTTAACGATCTTAATTTAGAAAAAATTGTTTTAGGTAATATATACCTACCAATTACTGCATTATTAGAAGGTGAGGTTTTTATAGAAGGCTTTTCAACAACATTGTTGATAATAAAATTATTTTTGTCAATTTTTTTCTTAATGTTGTAAATACCCCATCTAGATACATCATTTTTATTAACCTTCATGCTTGCCATAACAGATGTTTTAAATTTTTTATGAACCATAATCATAGATTTAGAACAGTTTTTTTTAATTATCAAATCATCAGGCAGTAACATTAAAAAATATTTATCAGTGATAAATTTCTTAGTTTTATAGACAGCGTCACCAGTTCCTAATGGCTTATCTTGAAAAACAAATTTAATCATTTTTTTATATTTAAGAATTTTTTTATATTCTTTAATAATATTTGGATCATTTTTTTTTTTAATAATTTCTTTATAAAATTTATCATTATAAAAATATTTCTTTATCATCATTTTTTTTTTAGAAATAATAAATACAACTTCCTTGATGCCTGCTTCAATGCATTCGTCGAGAATATATTCTAGTCCAGGTTTTCCATTAATAGGTAAAAGCTCTTTTGCAAAAACACTAGTTAGTGGTAACAGTCTGGTCCCAAGGCCAGCTAAAGGAATTATAGCTTGTTTAATCATATAAATGTTTTACTTATTAATACTCTTATTATAAATGAAATTAATAAAATTAAAAACTGATTTAATTAAGGCAATTGAGTTAGATAAAAGATTAGGTTTTGTACCAACAATGGGAAGTTTGCATGAAGGTCACAAAGCATTAATCAAAACTTCAAAAAGAAACTGTAAAAAAACATTAGTAAGTATTTTTGTTAATCCGACTCAATTTAATAATAAAAAAGATTTTGAAACATACCCAAAGAATTTAAAGAAAGATTTGAATTATCTTAAAAAACTTAAAGTTGATTATGTATATTTACCCACTATTAAACAAATTTATTGGAAAAAAAAAATTAAAATTAAACTAAATAAATCACAAAATATATTGTGTGCAAAATTTAGAAAAGGACATTTTGAAGGTGTGCTTGATGTCTTGGATCGTTTTGTTGAATTAATCTCTCCACAAAAAATATTTATGGGAGAGAAAGATTTTCAACAATTTTTCTTGGTTAAAAACTATATTGAAAATAAGTACAATACCAAAGTCTACGCATGTAAAACAATTAGGGCTAAAAACAAGTTAGCTTTATCTTCAAGAAACTCTTTATTAAATAAACAAAGTTTTATTAGATCGGGAATAATTACAAAAAAGTTACTAATATTAAAAAATGAGATCAATAAAAATAAAAAGAATTACAAAAAATTAATATTCAATTTAAAGAAAGAACTATCTAAAAGTTTTGATATTAAAATTGAATATTTAGAATGTAGAAACGTAAAAAATCTAAATACTGATATTTTGAATAAACCTTTTAAACTTTTTGTAGCTTACTTTATTAATAACGTACGATTAATTGATAATTTTTAGAGAAAATAAGCACTAACACCAAGAAATGAAACAAAACCAATAACATCGGTAATAGTTGTTACAAAAACACTTGATGCAATAGCTGGATCAATGTCCATTTTTTTTAAAGTTATAGGTACTAAAATTCCAAATAACCCTGCAACAATCATCGTAACTATCATTGACATAGAAATTATTAGAGAAAGTAAAGAGTCTTGAAACCAAATTTGAACCACTAATGCACTTATTAATGCAAAAATAATACCATTTAAAATACCAATATTAAATTCCTTTAAGATATTTTGTGAAAAGTTATTTTTTGTTAAGTCATTTGTTGCTAAAGTTCTTACTGTAACAGCTAAAGTTTGCATACCAGCATTACCACCCATAGAAGCAACAATTGGCATTAGAAATGCAAGAACAACCATTTGTTCAATTGTTGCACCAAATAGACTAATAACCCACGTTGCAAGAAATGCAGTAAATAGATTTAATAAAAGCCAGTTAAACCTTCTTCTAGTTTTCTTAAAAACACCGTCAGTAATTTCTTCATCACCTACCCCAGCTAATCTTAAAGCATCTTCCTCAGCCTCTTCTTTTAATACAGTTAAAACATCATCATACATAATCATACCAACTAACTTGTTTGATTTATCGACAACTGCCGCTGAATTTAAGTTATAGTTTTCAAATACGTTACCAACCTCCTCTTTGTCCATATCTACAGGAATAAGTAGCTGAGATTCTGACATGATAGAAAGCATTTTAGTTTCTCTTGAGGTGGTTAAAACTTTAGATGATGGAACAGTTCCAATTGGCTTAAAACCCTCATCTATAATGAAAATTTCTAAAAATTCTTCAGGTAAATCTTTATTTTCTCTTAAATAATCAATCGTTTGGCCAACAGACCAATTACTAGGAACAGCCGTAAACTCGCGTTGCATTATTCTAGCTGCTGTGTCTTCCGGGTAACTTAAGCTTTCTAGTAAAGCAAATCTATCTTTTGGAGGTAAAGAACTTAATATTGTATTCTTATCTTTTTCGTCAACATTTTCTAAAATTGTTATCGCATCATCAGATTCAAGGTTTTTTAAAAGTTTAACAATAGTATCGGGTGATAAATAAGCTATGATTTCAGACTGAACAGACTCGTTTAATTCAATAAAAACTTCTGGATCTATATTGAAATTATTAAGTTTTATTAAACTTTCTCTATCATTTTGATCAAGGTGTTCAATTATATCGGCTGCATCAGCCGGGTGCATTTCATTAAAAGAATTCGTAATAAATTGAGCATCATTATTAGCTATCTTGGAAGTAACAACTTTTATGTACTCTTTATTAAACTCAAAATTAACTTTTTTATCTTTTATTTTTTTTATTAAAGACATAAATTTACCTATAAATCAATTTTGCACTAATAGTGCATAATAAGAATAATACAATTTATAAATGAATATAGAGATTAAAAAGTCAATAAAACCAATAAAATATGAAGATGCAATAAAACTCCTTGAGGAAAGATTGTTGGAGATAAATGATGGTCAAAAAGAGGATTTAATATGGATCTTAGAACATGAAGAGGTTTATTCAGCTGGTACTAGCTATAGAGAAAAAGAAATTCTTAATAAAAATATAAATCTAATAAAAACAAATCGTGGAGGGAAAATTACCTATCATGGTCCAGGTCAAATGATTTGTTATTTTGTTATAGATTTAAAAAAAAGAAAAAAGGATATTAGAAAATTTATAACTTTAATTGAAGAGACGATTATTGATAGCTTATCAAAATTTAATATTAAAACATTTGGTGATCCGAAAAATATTGGTATTTGGACTGACCATAAAGGTGAAATTAACAAAGTTGCAGCAATAGGTATAAGGGTAAGTAAGTGGATAGCTTATCATGGATTTGCAATAAATATTAATAATGATCTTTCAAAATATAAAAATATTATTCCATGTGGTATTTTAGATAAAGGTGTAACTAATCTTAAAGAAATTAAAGATCAAGACTATAAAAATTTAGAAAAAATTATTATCGATACATTTTCTAAGAATTTGGAAATCTAAGCCTTTTTGTCTTCAAAAGTTTTTTAAAATAATCTGGTAAAAGAGCTGTGTAGGTATACTTTTTATCCTTAATCATGAATTTAATTTGATAAGAATGAAGCATTAAATTTTTATTAATAGCTTTATCTGTATTGCTAAATTTATATTTTTGATCACCATAAATTGGTGAACCTACTGCATATAATTGTTTTCTAAGCTGATGTTTTCTTCCAGTGATTGGTTTCATTTCAACAAGACTACAAATTGAATTTTTATCCAAAACTTTATATGTAGTTCTAGCTTTTTCTACTATTTCTTTATCATTATCGTATCTTGTAAGATCATCATTCCATTCACCAGAGTCTTTCAGCAATTCTCCATGACAAATAGCTAAATAAGTTTTATGAACTTTTCTTAATCTAAATAGTGATGTTAATAATTGAGCGGCTTCCCTGTGTTTTGCCATAATAAAAACACCAGACGTATCCTTGTCAAGCCTATGAACAGAAAAGGGTTTCGTATCTTGAAAAATGTCACTCCTTGCAAAAATATCAACAAGGTTCTTTTTTGATTTTGTTCCACCTTGAACAGAAATACCTGAGCTTTTATTTAGAACAATAAAATCTTCATTATTATCAATTATTAAATCTTCATTTTCTTTAATAACCTCTTCAGATGGTACAAATTTAATTGTTTTTTGAACAATTGTTTCTTTAAAATCAAAGTTAAATAAATCAATAATATCTCCTGTTTTTACTTTTTGAGAGCTTTTTACTTTTTTATTATTGATTTTAACTTTTCCACTTTTCAAACTTTTTTCAATTAAGCCTTGTGGGTAATTCCCAAGATTATTACGTATCCACCTATCAATACGCATATCATTAAACGTTAAATCAACGTTAAAAGACTTTTTCATGATGGTATATTATTATATAGAAAATTAAGCAGTAGCTATTTTTTTTTCTTCAGCTTTATCTTTTACTGGGTCTTTTTTCTTTCTATCGACTCTTTTCGCTTCAACATCTCTATCTACAAATTCGATTACAGCCATAGGTGCATTATCACCGTATCTAAAGCCAGCCTTGATAATTCTAGTGTACCCACCATTTCTTTTTTCGTATCTTTTAGAAAGGGTTTTTGTAACTTTACGAGCTGAAGTAATATCTTGCAGTTTAGTCATAAGCATCTTTGTTGTTAATAGAGTTTCTTTTTTGCCTAATGTAATGATTTTATCTGCTTGAGGCTTTAGAAATTTAGCTTTTGGAAGTGTTGTAGTAATCTGTTCATATTTTATCAAAGAATTAAGCATGTTCTTTAATAAAGCCTTTCTATGTTCAGAAGTTCTATTTAACTTCTTATTAGCCATTCCGTGTCTCATTAGATTTGCTCCTCTAACTTTTTAGACATTTCAGCTATATTTTCTGGTGGCCAATTTGGTATCTCCATACCTAAATATAAAGACATACTAGTTAAAACTTCTTTAATTTCATTAAGAGACTTTCTTCCAAAGTTAGGTGTTCTAAGCATTTCACCTTCTGATTTTTGAACTAAATCTCCAATGTAAATAATATTATCATTTTTAAGACAATTCATAGAACGCACAGATAATTCAAGCTCATCAACTTTTCTTAATAAATTCTTATTGAATTCAGGCTCAGATGAAACTTCTTTTACTGGTGCTTCAACAGGTTCGTCAAAATTAACAAACATATTTAGCTGATCTTGGAAAATTCTAGCAGAATAAGCAACAGCATCTTCTGCAGAAATTGATCCGTTAGTTTCAACTTCCATAGTTAATTTATCATAATCCAAGGCTTTCCCTTCTCTTGCAGTGCTTATAGAGTATGAAACCTTCTTAACTGGACTATATAAAGAATCTATAGCTATTAACCCTAAAGGTGGCTCTTCTGGCTTATTCATTACTGCTGGTACGTATCCCTTACCTGTTCCAACATTCATCTCCATGTGAAAATGTGTATTTTCATCCAAATTACAAATAACTAAATCAGGATTTAAAATTTCAATATCAGCAACTGGTACTATGTCAGAAGCTTTAATTTCTCCAGGACCTTTAGCATCTAAAATAAGTTTTTTAGTAGCATCTGAAGAGCTTTTTAGAGCTAACGATTTAACGTTTAAAACTATGTCGGTAACATCTTCTCTAACACCTTTGATAGATGTAAATTCGTGTAGAACACCATCAATTTGAATTGAAGTTACAGCAGCACCTCTTATTGATGAAAGTAAAATTCTTCTTAAAGAATTACCTAAAGTTAATCCATAACCTTTTTCTAAAGGTTCAGCGATAATTTTAGCATGTGATTTGTCATCACTAATTTTAACATCTAATTGAGCTGGTTTAATCAATGCTTTCCAATTTTTAGCATTTACATTTAAACTTTCCATTTATTAAACTCTCCTTTTCTTTGGTGGTCTTACGCCGTTATGTGGCATTGGTGTGGTATCTTTTATTGAAAGAATCTTAAATCCTTTCGCTTGTAAAGCTCTCAAGGCAGTTTCTCTTCCTGAACCAGGTCCTTTAACTTGCACAGTTAATGTTTTCATTCCAAACTCTAAAGCTTTAGATGCAGCAGAATCTGCAGCAATTTGTGCAGCGTAAGGTGTTGATTTTCTTGAACCCTTAAAACCTTTTTGTCCAGCAGAGGCCCAAGAAATTACATTCCCATTAGTATCTGCAATTGAAATTATTGTATTATTAAAAGTAGACTGTACGTAAGCAATACCATTAAGAATATTTTTTTTTATTTTCTTTTTTTTTGAATAAGAACTTTTCTTAGCTTTTTTATCAGCTTTTTTTTCTACTTTTTTTTCTACAACAGCTTCTTTATTTTCAACTTTATCTACTTTAGCCATAAATTAATTATTTTTTAAGTGGAGTTAATTTTTTACCAGCAATTGCGATTGCTTTACCTTTTCTTGTTCTTGCATTACATCTCGTTCTTTGTCCTCTGACAGGAAGTTTTTTTCTATGTCTAGATCCTCTATAACATGCAAGATCAATTAATCTTTTAATAGTTAAAGAATAATCTCTTCTAAGATCACCTTCTACTTTAAAGTTTGCATCAATATATTCTCTAATTTTTAAAATATCTTCATCAGTAAGTTCGTTAATTCTTTTTGCTTTAGGAATTTCTAAAGAAGTGCAAATTTGATTAGAAAATTTATTACCAATACCATAGATGTACGTTAGTCCTATGAAGACGAGTTTATTTTGTGGAATGTTTACACCTGCTATACGAGCCATATTTTTTGAGAATAAATTTAGCCTTTTATATAAGAAGATGTTCTAAAGTCAACGTCTTAAACCTTAAGAATTTCATTGATTTTATTGGTTATTTGATCAATTTCACCCGCACCATCGATTTCAGTAAAATTTGAATTTTTTGAATAGAAATCTAATACTGGTTTTGTAGTGGACATATAAGTGTCATATCTAGAGATAACAACATCAAGATTATCGTCTTTTCTTTTTTTTAAATATTCGACACCACAAGGATGGAGCTCTATTTCTTCTTTATTGAAATACTCATTTAACGTCATATTACATTTTTCACAGGTCATTCTGCCCATAATACGCTTTTCAATGATGTCTCTTGAGACATTTAGGAATATAGTGTGCCCTATTGTTTGTTTGTACTCTTTTAGTATTACTTCCAAGTTATTAGCTTGTTCAACATTTCTTGGGTATCCATCAAAAATAATTCTATCTCTATATTTTAAATTAATTAAAGATTGTCTCAACAAGGTATTAACAATTTCATCTGAAACAAATTTACCACTAGATATCAATTTTTCAATTTCAGCACCAAGATTTGTTTTAGATTTAACCTCATCTCTTAATAGGTTTCCTGTTGATAGTTGAAAGTAATTATATTTTTTGACAATAGATTGAGCTTGAGTCCCCTTACCTGCTCCTGGAGGACCAAAAAAAATTATATTCACTTAGTTATTTTCCGAATTTTGTTTTTTTAATTAATTGCTCGTATTGAGAGCTCATTAATCTAGTTTGTATTTGAGTAACTGTATCAATTGCAACTACAACAACAATTAAAATAGAAGTTCCACCTAGGTAAAAGGGTATTGGATAGTTAGCAATTAAAAATTCTGGCATTAAACAAACTATTGTTAAATACAGCGCACCTATTGTTGTAAGTTTTGTTACAATTTTATCAATATACAAAGCAGTGTTTTCACCTGGTCTAATTCCAGGTACAAAGCCACCATATTTTCTTAAATTATCAGCAGTCTCAGTTGGATTAAATGTTATCGATGTATAGAAAAAAGTAAAAAATATTATTCCAGAAGCATACAGCAACATGTAAAGAGGTTGCCCCTGTGTAAAGTATGAACTTATGTTCAGGAATGCATCATTATCTGAAAAACTAAAATTAGAAAAAGTTACAGGTAATAATAATAAAGCTGATGCAAAAATTGCTGGAATAACACCAGCTTGGTTAATTTTTAAAGGTAAGTGAGAAGACTCACCACCATACATTTTATTTCCCATTTGTCTTTTAGGGTAATTTATTAAAATTTTTCTTAATGCTCTTTCCATGAAAACAATGAACATTATTGTTGCAACCAATAATACAAAAATTCCAATAATCATAATTGTAGATACAGCACCAGTTCTACCAAGTTCAAATGTAGTAACTAAAGCACGTGGAATTTCAGCAACAATACCAGCAAAAATAATCAATGAAATACCATTACCAATACCTCTTTGTGTTATTTGTTCACCAAGCCACATTAAAAACATTGTACCAGCAACAATGGTTGAGACTGCTGTTACCGTAAAAAATAACCCCGGATTAATAACTAAGTCTGGAGAAGACTGTAAACCTATAGATAATCCATAACCCTGAATAGTAGCAAGAATAACCGTTCCATATCTTGTAATTTGAGTGATTTTTGCTCTTCCAGTTTCACCTTGTGCTTTTAAATTTTTAAAATAATCAGATACCCCAGTTAACAACTGAACTATAATTGAAGATGAAATGTAAGGCATAATTCCAAGTGCAAATATAGCCATTCTACTTACAGCTCCACCTGAAAAAACGTTAAACATTCCAAGTAATCCTTTTTGATTACCACTCATCATTGTTTGTAATTGCTCAGGGTCTATACCTGGAATTGGAACAAAAGTACCAAATCTATAAACCGCTAGGATAAAAATTGTAAAGAGTATTCTATTTTTAAGATCATTAGTTTGAGAAGATGCGCTCATAATATCTTAATTATTTTTTTAATTGTATTGTGCCACCAGCTTTTTCTAATTTAACTACAGCAGCTTTTGATATTAGATCGGCTTCAATGTTAACTTTATCTTTAATATCACCTGTGCCTAGTATTTTTAGTTTTTGAGAATTCTTGTTAATTAATTTCAATTTTATAAGCAAAGCCATGTTTATTACATCGCTTGAATTAATAGTTTTTTCATCAATATACGATTGAATTTTTTCCAGATTCATTATTGCTATAACTGCTTGGTATCTCTTAATTGCATTAAAGCCTCTTTTAGGTAATCTTCTATATAAAGGCATTTGACCACCTTCAAAAGCTTTGATAGCAACACCAGATCTAGACTTTTGACCCTTAACTCCTCTTCCAGAAGTTTTACCTTTGCCAGAACCGATACCTCTACCAACTCTCATTTTTTTTTTATATAAAACTTTTCCAGTAGTATTTAATGTGCTCATTATCCTCTTTTTTCAATTACGTCAGAAATCTTTTTATTTCTAATTGTTGCTATATGTTTTGGTGAATTTTGTTTTGAAAGAGCCTTCATTGTAGCTCTTATCATATTATGAGGGTTTGATGTGCCCATCGATTTAGCAACTATATCTTTAATTCCTAAAACTTCACAGACTGCTCTCACAGGCCCCCCTGCAATGATACCAGTTCCTTTTGGAGCTGATCTCAAGATAATCTTACCTGCTCCATCCTTACCATAAACATCATGATGTATAGTTCTACCCTCTCTTAAAGGTATATGAATTAATTTTCTTCTAGCAGTTTCATTTGCTTTTTTAATTGCATCTGGAACTTGTTTAGCTTTAGCATGAGCTATACCGATTTTACCAGCTTGATTTCCCACAACAACTAGTGCTGAAAAACCAAATCTACGTCCACCTTTTACAACTTTAGTAATTCTATTAATGTGAACTAATTTTTCTAAAATTCCATCGTCAATTTTTCTTTTAAAGTCCATAATTAAAATTCCATTCCATTTTTACGTAATGTTTCAGCAAATGCCTTAACTCTACCGTGATATTTATAAACACCTCTATCAAAATATATTTTTGTTATCTTTTTTTCTACAGCTTTTTTTGCTAGTTTTTCAGCAACAATTTTAGAGATATCTGTCTTATTTACTTTACTCATAGCTTTAATATCTTTTTCGATTGAAGAGGAAGAAACTAGAGTGATATTTTTCACATCGTCAATTATTTGAGCAGATATATTTTTTGAAGATCTTGAAATACTTAATCTTAATCTATCAGGAGAAGAAACCTTTTTTACTTTATTGGTTACTCTGAACTTTTTTCTTTCAATTGCATTTAATTTCATTATTTTTTCTTTCCTTCTTTTCTTAATATATACTGTCCTTTTTCTCTAATCCCCTTACCTTTATAGGGCTCGGGTTTTCTAAAAGATTTGATCACAGAACAAACCATACCAACTTGTTGTTTGTCAGATCCACTAACTTTAACAGTTGTTTGTTTTTCAACAACAATCTTAATACCCTCTGGTATATCAAAGTTTATATCATGACTATAACCTAGCTGTAGATTTAATTGTTTTTCTTTTAGTGCAGCTCTATAACCAACGCCGACTAACTCTAATATTTTTTCATATCCAGCACTAGAACCAATAACAGCATTATTTATTAAACTTCTATTCATTCCCCATAGTCTTTTTGAATTTTGGTCAACTTTTTTTGGTTTGATTGATATCTCTTTTCCTTCAGTAATATCAACATTAAACATTTCTAAATCAACATTAAGAGATTTTTTTCCTAATGGTCCTTCGATATTAAGCACACTACCGGATAGCACTGCTTTAACTTTTTCAGGGATAGAAATACTTATTTTACCAATTTTAGACATTAAAATACCTTACAGATTATTTCACCACCAACTTTTTGTTTTCTAGCATCTACATCAGTCATAACGCCTTTTGGAGTAGAAACTATTGCCACACCAAGCCCACCATTAATTTTTGGTAAACTGTCAGCGCTTGAAAAAATTCTTCTTCCTGGTTTTGACACTCTTTCAAATGTGCTAATAACTGGGCTTCCTGAGTAATATTTAAGGTCTATAGATAAAACAGGTTTTTTATCTTCATTATCAATTTTATATTCTTTAATAAAACCTTCATTTTTTAAGATATCTGCAATTTTTACTTTAAAGTTAGAAGAAGGCAGTGCAACTTTTTTGTGATTTCTCACTAAAGCATTTTTTATTCTTGCGATCATATCTCCTATTGGGTCACTTAAGCTCATATATTCCTTTCTACCAGCTGGACTTCGTCATACCTGGAATTAATCCATGCAATCCTAAGTCTCTTAAAGCTATTCTTGATATTTTTAATTTTCTGTAAACACCGTGTGGTCTTCCAGTAATTTGGCACCTATTCATCACCCTATTTTTTGCTGAATTTCTAGGCAAATTAGATAATTTTTGTTGTGCTTTAAATCTTTCTTCAAGAGGAATCTTCTTATCCATTATAATTTTTTTTAAAGCTAATCTTTTTTTAAACAATCTATCTGAAAGTTTAATCCTTTTATCATTTTTTTGAACTGCACTTACTTTAGCCATTTTTAGTTATCTCCTTTTTTAATAAATGGAAAATTTAATTTCTCTAAGAGTGCAAAACTATGATCTTTGTTCATGGCAGCAATTACAACCACTACATCAAGACCTCTAATTTTGTCTATTCTGTCAAAATTAACTTCTGGAAAAATAATATGCTCTTTAATACCAAAAGTGTAATTACCAAATTTATCAAAACCTTTAGGTGATAGGCCTCTAAAATCTTTAATTCTAGGTAGGGCAATGTTAACTAATCTATCAATAAATTCATACATCTTGTTACCTCTTAAAGTAACTTTTAGACCAGCATTAGTACCTTTTCTTGTTTTAAAATTAGCAACAGATTTCTTAAATTTTGTAACTGTAGGTTTTTGTCCTGTAATTTTCCCCAAATCCTCTTCGGTAGATTTCATGATCTTAGCGTCAGCACCATCTAGACCTAAACCCATATTAATGACAACTTTAAGTACTTTTGGTCCCTGAAAGGTATTTTTAAATCCTAATTGCTCTTTAAGTGCAGGTTGAATTTCTTTATAATAAAGCTCTTTTAATCTTGGTGTCATTATTTTTTAGCCTCAGTTTTTTTTATTTTTTCTTTTACTTCAATAAGTGCAAGGTTTGAAATATGAATAAAGCTTTCTTTAGAAATAATTCCACCTTTTTTTTCTTTTGTAGTCTTTACATGCTTTTTCACAATATTAATTCCTTGAACTTTTGCCCTGTTGTTGGGTCTGTCTATTTCAATAACCTCACCTTCTTTTTTTTTATCTCTTCCAGTTAATACTTTTACTTTAGAACCTTTTTTAATCATTTTATAATACCTCAGGGGCTAGTGAAATTATTTTCATTTGACCTCTATTTCTTAATTCTCTTGTAACGGGTCCAAAAATTCTAGTTCCAACAGGTTCACCTTTATCATCAACCAACACTGCTGCATTGTTATCAAATTTAACTTTTGAACCATCGTCTCTATGAATTCCATATTTAACCCGAACCACAACAGCTTTGTGGACAGAACCTTTTTTTACTTTACCTTTTGGTATCGCTTCTTTTACAGCAACAACAATTGTGTCACCAATACTAGCATATCTACGTTTCGATCCACCTAGAACCTTAATACATTCAATTCTTTTTGCACCAGTATTGTCTGCAACTAACATTTCAGTTTGTACCTGTATCATTTAGAACCATCCATTACTTGAAATTTTTTATTTTTTGAAAACGGTTTACATTCAATAATCGAAACCTTATCTCCAGTTTTAAATTTATTATTTTCATCATGCGCATTGTATTTTTTTTGAACTTTAACAACTTTTTTTAGCACAGGGTGTGAATATTTTCTCTCTACTGCTACAGTAATAGTTTTATTAGGCTTATCACTAGTAACTACTCCAGTTAATATTTTTTTAGGCATTTAATTTTCCTTTTAGTATAGTTTTTAACCTTGCTATCGTTTTTTTTGTTTGTCCAATTTTTGAGGGATCTTTAATTTCAGAATTAATTCTTTGAAATCTAAAATTAAATAAATCTTTTTTCAATTTATCTATGTTTTTTAAAACTTCGTCTTTAGATAATTTTTTTATTTCTTGTATTTTCATATTATGCAAATCTTTTTATAAACTTAGTTTTAATAGGTAATTTAGCAGATGCTTTATAAAGAGCTTCTTTGGCAATTGCTTCAGAAACACCGTCAATTTCAAATAAAATTCTACCAGGTTTAACTCTACATGCCCAATATTCAGGAGCACCTTTACCTTTACCCATTCTTACTTCAACAGGTTTTTTTGAAACTGGAATATTTGGAAAAATTCTTGTCCAAACACGACCTTGTCTTTTCATATGTCTGGTTAAAGCGACCCTAGCAGCTTCGATTTGTTTACCAATAATTCTTTCAGGAGCCATAGCTTTTAAAGCAAAAGATCCATAGTTAATCTTTGCAGCACGTGTAGCTGTACCATGAATTCTACCTTTATGAGCTTTTCTATATTTCGTTCTTACTGGCTGTAACATAATTACTCTTTAACCTCTTTAGGTTTTACCTTATTTGTTTCCTGACTAAATTCTCTTGCAAAAACTTCTCCCTTATAAATCCAGACTTTAATTCCAATAATTCCAAATGTTGTTAAAGCTTCTGCTTCATCATAATCAATATCTGCTCTTAATGTGTGGGAAGGAATACTACCCTCTCTCAACCACTCTGTTCTTGCGATTTCGTTACCACCAAGTCTACCACTTATTGCGACTTTAATACCCTTGGCACCTAATCTCATACAAGACTGCATGGCTCTCTTCATTGCTCTTCTGTACGATATTCTTTTTACTAGTTGTTGAGCAATATTTTCAGCTACTAAAAAAGCATTAGTTTCAGGTTTTTTAACTTCTTTAATATTTAAAGATACTTCGTTGCTTGTGAATTTAGATAAATTGTTTTTAATTTTATCAATATCACTACCTTTTTTACCAATAACAAACCCTGGTCTTGAAGTGTAAATTGTAACAAAACATTTATTTGAAGTTCTCTCTATCATTACTTTTGATACACCAGAGTTAACTACATTTTTCTTGATATAAGCTCTAATTTTAAAATCTTCAATTAAATAATTTCCAAAATCTTTCTTTTTAGCATACCAAACAGAGTCCCAGCCTCTATTCACACCAAGTCTAAAACCTATTGGATTAACTTTTTGTCCCATGACTCTCCATTTGTTTTGCTTCTGATAATATAATTGTAATTGTTGAATATGGTTTTAAAATTGGTGCAGCTCTACCTTTTGCTCTAGGTCTAAATCTTTTCATAACAACTTTTTTTCCACAATAAGCCTCTTTAACAATCAACTTATCAATATCATATTGATTGTTATTTTCAGCGTTAGCAATAGCTGATGAAACAGTTTTTCTAATCTCTCTAGTTATTCTTTTTGCAGAAAATTGTAACTCTCTGATAGCAACATCAACTTTTTTTCCAACAATTGCCTTAAGAATTGGGTTAAGTTTTCTTACACTAGATCTAATATTGTTATTTACTGATCTAACTGTATCTACTTTAATTCTATTAATTTTCTTTTTTTTATTCATTGTTATTTCTTAGCTGTTGCTGGTTTTGCCTTTTTATCTGCAGGTGTATGCCCGAAAAATGTTCTTGTTGGTGAAAACTCACCAAGTTTGTGTCCAACCATATCTTCAGAAATGGTAACAGGTATAAATTTTTTTCCATTATAAATCAAAAAACTAACACCAATAAATTCAGGAATTATAGTTGATTTTCTTGACCAAGTTTTAATTGGCATTTTTTTTGGGTCTAATTTTTGTTTTTCAACTTTTTTAATTAAGCTCTCTTCAACAAAAGGACCTTTCCATACTGATCTAGCCATTATTTTTTAGTATCCTTTCTTTTATTTCTTCTTTTAACTATAAACTTATCTGTTCTAGCGTTTGTTCTTGTTTTTAATCCTTTTGCACCTTGACCTGTCGGAGATACTGGATGTCTTCCACCAGCACTCTTACCTTCACCACCACCATGTGGGTGATCAACTGGGTTCATCACAACTCCTCTTGTATGAGGTCTTCTACCTAGCCATCTTGATCTTCCAGCTTTACCAATCTTAATATTTTTTTGATCTGGATTTGACAAAACACCAATTGTTGCCATACATCTTGAGTCTATTCTTCTAACTTCACCAGAAGTCATTTTAACTAATGAATAATTGCCATCTAAACCACTTATAGTAACAGAAGTACCAGCTGATCGAGCTATTTTTCCACCACCACCAGGCTGTAATTCAACGTTATGTACGTTTACACCAACTGGAATGTCTCTTAATGGCATACAATTCCCAACTTTAATCTCTTTAGCAGAGCCATTTTCAACTACATCACCGACAATAATTTTTTGAGGTGCTAAATAGTAAAAATGAGTTCCATCTTCAAACTTAATTAACATAATGTAACATGATCTGTTTGGGTCATACTCGATACGCTCAACTGTACCAGGGACATCAAATTTTTTTCTATAAAAATCAACAAGTCTATACATTTTCTTATGTCCACCACCTGACATATTTCTAGAAGTGATATGACCATTATTATTTCTTCCACGCATTGAATTTTTGGGCTCAACAAGCATTTTAAAAGGCTTGCCCTTCCATAGACCTGTTCTATCAACAAGAACAGTTCCTCTAGTAGACTTTGTATATGGTTTGAATGTTTTTAGTGCCATTATTTAAATTCCTGCTGTTAGATCAATGCTTTGACCTTTTTTTAGAGTTATAATTGCTTTTTTATATCCTTGAATATTTACTTTTTTACCTCTTTTAACAACTTTTCTGTTTTGCTTATTGATTATGTTAATTTTAATAACATTTACTTTAAAAATTTTTTCAATATTTTTTTTTAAATTTGTTTTGTTTGCTTCTCTTGGAACTTTAAATACAATTTTATTTTGCTCAGAAAGATTTGTTGTCTTTTCAGTTACCATTGGTGATAAAATTTTATCGTATAAATGTATTTTGTCCATTTTAAGAATATCTCTTTTCTAGTTCTTTTATTGAACTTTCAGTAAACACAACTTTTTTAAATTTAATAATATCAAAAGCGCTAAAGTGGTTTACGTCGGTAACTTTAACATTTGGGATGTTTCTCATTGATTTTTCAACTTTATCTTTTGAAATCTTATCTAGGATTATTAACGAATGAGTTAGTTCAAATTTTTTAATGATCAAGTGCATCTCTTTAGTTTTTTTAATTTCAGAAGCAAAATCGCTAAAGATTAATAAGTTATTAAGTTTATTCTTCTCAGTAATTAGTGATGCTATGCTTAATTTTTTCTCACTTTTATTTAATTTTCTTTTTTTATAAGCTAATTGACCTTTTGGACCATGTGCTACACCACCACCAACAAATATAGGAGCTTTTCTACTCGCATGACGTGCTCCACCAGTTCCTTTTTGAGCATAAATCTTTGAAGTTGATCCAGCAATTTCATTTTGTTGTTTTGTTTTAGCATGTCTACCTTTGTAGTTAGCATTGGTTTTGTACAAAACATTATCTACTAGTTTTTTATTTATTTTTGCTGAAAAAATTTTATCCAAAACTTCAATCGAGTCTTTTTTTCCATCTAAATTTATTTTATCTATTTTCATTATCTTTTCTTTTTATCTGGTATTTTTTTAGCTTCTTCTGCAGCATCAATTTTTTCTTTAATAGTCATTTTATTAATAACTTTAACAGATTGTTTAACTAATATTTCCGAATTCTTAGAACCAGGAATTGAGCCTTTTACGTATAATAATTCATTTTCTAAATCAGTTTTAATAATCTCCAGATTTTGCATAGTTCTAACTCTGTCCCCCATGTGACCAGCCATTTTTTTTCCTTTAAAAACTTTACCAGGATCTTGTCTTTGACCAGTTGAACCATGAGATCTATGTGAAACAGAAACTCCATGTGTAGCTCTTAAACCGCCAAAGTTATGTCTTTTCATTGCTCCAGCAAAACCTTTACCAATAGTTCTTGAGGTAGTATCAACAAATTTTACTTCATTGAATATTTCTAAACCAAATTCGTTACCTTCTTTGTAAATCTCGGTATCTTTTACTCTAAATTCTTTTAATTTTTTCTTAGCTTCTGTATTTTTCTTTGCATACAAGCCCTTCATAGCTTTTGTAAGTTTTGAGTTTTTAATGTTACCAAAACCTAATTGTATGGCTTTATATCCACGTTTATCTTCTTCAATCACGCTAATAACTCTAGCTTTTTCCATTTTAATTACTGTAACTGGGACTAAACGACCAGTATGGTAAAACTCTCTTGTCATACCTATTTTTTTTCCAACTAAAGCTATTTCAGTCATAATTAAATTTTTATCTCCACATCGACACCAGATGCTAAATCTAGTTTCATTAAAGCTTCTACAGTTTGAGGTGTAGGTTCAATGATATCAATCAATCTTTTATGTGTTCTTGTTTCAAATTGCTCTCTACTTTTTTTATCAATGTGAGGTCCTTTTAAAACTGTATATTTTTCAATTCTTGTTGGTAGAGGTATTGGCCCTTTAACTGTAGCACCCGTTCTCTTAACAGTATTTACAATTTCTTCAGTAGAAGCGTCTAAGATCTTATTGTCGTAAGCTCTTAATTTAATTCTAATATTTTGTTTTTCCATAATAATTATCCAGCAATCTTTTTAGTTACTTCATCCTGCACGTTTTGTGGGACTTTAGAGTAATGATCAAAGAACATTGAGTATTGAGCTCTTCCCTGAGACATTGATCTTAAGCTGTTTATATATCCAAACATATTCGCTAAAGGAACCATTGCAGTTATAACGGTCGCATTTCCTCTGCTTTCTTGCTCACTTATTTGGCCTCTTCTACTATTTAAATCACCAATAACATCACCCATGTAATCTTCAGGAGTTACAACTTCAACTCTCATTACTGGCTCTAATAATTTCAATCCACCTCTAGTACAAGCTTCTTTAAAGCAGGCTCTACCAGCAAGCTCAAATGCAAGAACACTTGAGTCAACATCATGGTGTAATCCATCTAAAATTGTAACTTTGAAATCAATCATCGGAAATCCTGCTAAAATTCCACCGTCAGATATTGTTTCAATACCCTTCTCAACACCTGGAATAAACTCTTTAGGAATTGATCCACCTTTAATTTTGCTATCAACCTCTCTACCTTTACCTGGTTCTTGAGGTTCTACTAAAAGTTTAACTTTTGCAAACTGCCCTGCACCACCACTTTGTTTTTTGTGTGTATACTCAAACTCAGATGCATTTTGAATAGTTTCACGGTAAGCAACCTGAGGTGCTCCAATATTAGCCTCAACATTAAATTCTCTTTTCATTCGATCAACAATAATATCTAGGTGTAGCTCTCCCATACCTTTAATTATTGTTTGACCAGATTCTTCATCTGAAGTCACTCTAAATGATGGGTCTTCTTTCGCTAATCTTGCTAAAGCTTCACCCATTTTTTCTTGGTCAGCTTTTGTTTTAGGTTCTACCGCAATTTCAATTACTGGCTCAGGAAACTCCATTGGCTCAAGTAAAACTGGGTTAGCCTCATCACATAAAGTGTGACCAGTTATTGTGAACTTAAGACCAGCTAATGCAACGATATCACCAGCATTTGCCTCTTTAATATCCTCTCTAGAATTTGCATGCATTAAAAGCATTCTGCCAACTCTTTCCTCTTTTTCTTTCGAAGTATTATAAACTGCAGTTCCAGTTTTAATTGTTCCAGAGTAAATTCTTATAAAAGTTAATGATCCAACAAATGGATCGTTCGCAACTTTAAAAGCTAAAGCTGAAAAACCAGCTCCATCATCAAACATCATTTCAACTACATCTTCAGTTCCCGGTTTTGTTCCATTAATAGAACCGATATCAACAGGACTTGGAAGATAATTAATAACTGCATCAAGTAACGGCTGAACACCTTTGTTTTTAAATGCTGAACCAGTAGTTATTGGAACAAAGCTAAAATTTAGCGTTCCTTTTCTTATGCATTTAACTAAATCTTCTTCTTTAATTTCTTCGCCATTTAAATAACTTTCCATTAATTTTTCATCCTGCTCAACAGCAGTTTCAACAAGCTCGGTTCTATATTTTTGAGAAATTTCTTTTAAATCATCAGGAATCTCTTTGTATTCCCACTCTGCGCCTAAAGCTTCATTTTTCCAAACCTGGGCTTTCATCTTAACTAAGTCAACAACTCCAACTAAATCTGCTTCCATACCAATTGGGACTTGTATAACTAGAGGTTTGCAACCAAGTCTATCTCTAATCATATCCACACATCTATAAAAATCTGCACCAGTTCTATCTAGTTTATTTACAAAGCAAATTCTTGGAACTTTATATTTATCAGCTTGTCTCCATACTGTTTCTGATTGAGGCTCAACACCTGCAACACCATCAAAAACACATACAGCACCGTCTAAAACTTTTAATGATCTTTCAACTTCAATGGTAAAATCTACGTGACCAGGGGTATCGATAATATTAATTCTATGGTCATTCCAAAAACAAGTAGTTGCAGCTGAAGTAATTGTAATTCCTCTTTCTTGTTCTTGCTCCATCCAATCCATTGTTGCTGCACCATCGTGAACTTCACCAATCTTGTGACTCTTACCAGTGTAGTATAAAATTCTTTCGGTAGTAGTGGTTTTACCAGCATCAATATGAGCCATAATTCCAATGTTACGATATGTGTCTAATGTATTAATTCTAGCCATAATTTTTTACCACCTAAAATGAGCAAAAGCCTTATTCGACTCAGCCATTTTATGTACATCTTCTCTTTTTTTAACTGCTGATCCTTTTTTTTCATACGCATCATACAGTTCATTAAAAATTTTATCAGACATGTGTTTGTCTTTTCTTTTTCTTGAAGCGTCAACTAGCCATCTAATCGCAAGTGCTTGAGCTCTATTAGATTTTACCTCAACAGGAACTTGATAGGTTGCACCACCAACTCTACGAGATCTAACTTCTACAGTAGGTTTGATGTTGTTTATTGCTTCATTAAAAACATTAATTGGTTCTTCTTTAGTTTTTGATTTAATTTTTTCAATTGCTTCATACACAATTTTTTCAGCAACAACTTTTTTTCCATCATACATAATAGAATTAATTAATTTAGGAATGATAGTAGATTTAAATATTGGGTCTGGAGTAACAACTTTTTTGGGTTGGGTTTTTTTTCTAGACATAATTATTTACCTTTTTTAGTTCCATATAAAGATCTACGTTTCTTTCTACCCGCTACAGCTTGAGTATCTAAATTTCCTCTAAGAATATGATAACGAACACCTGGTAAATCTTTAACACGACCACCTCTAATTAAAACTACTGAGTGTTCTTGAAGATTGTGACCTTCACCACCGATGTAAGCTGTGACTTCAAAACCATTTGAAAGTCTAACTCTTGCAACTTTTCTTAATGCAGAGTTCGGTTTTTTGGGGGTTGTTGTATAGACCTTAAGACACACACCTCTTTTTAAAGGTTGCTTTTCAAGTGCAGGAACTTTGTTTCTTGCAACTGGTCTAGTTCTTTTCTTTCTTAACAACTGATTAATAGTTGGCATAAATTTTTTTAATTAATTAATTAATTTATTTATTTATTTTTGAATGAAAATAACTGACAGGTTATTTTGTGGCAGCGTTTAGTTCCATAAAGTAGGTACTACATTCCAACCAAAAACAGCGTCAAAATACTATTAAATCTCTGATTGTCAAACTAAAACTACAAGTTAAACGTGTTTTTTTTATTAATTTGCAGGAGTTTCTGTAGCTTCAACGGGCTCAATTTTTTCCTGATCAGCTAAAAATTTATTGTCAGCTGCAATTGCATTTTCATTCCATTTGTTCTTGATATGACCAGTTCCAGCTGGAACCAATCTACCAACAATAACATTCTCTTTTAAGCCATTTAAAGGGTCAACTTTACCTTTAATCGCGGCATCAGTTAAAACTCTTGTAGTTTCTTGAAATGAAGCGGCAGAAATAAATGACTCTGTTTGTAGCGAAGCTTTGGTAATTCCCATTAAAACTCTTTCACCAGATGCAGGATTTTTTCCTTCAGCAACTAGTTTTTCATTTGCATTATCAAACTTAATTCTGTCAATCATTTCACCAGGTAAATAAGACGAATCACCAGATACTTTAATTTCAACTTTCTTAAGCATTTGTCTTAATATTGTTTCAATGTGTTTGTCATTAATAACAACACCTTGTAATCTATAAACTTCTTGAACTTGATTAACAAAATATTCTGTTAAATCTTTAATGCCTAAAATTCTCAAAATATCATGAGGTAAAGGCTGACCATCTAATAGGTACTCACCCTTTTTAATTTTCTCACCTTGGTTAAAATTTATATGTTTACCTTTAGGTATTAAATAATTTGAAGGTTCTCCATCATCTGGTTGAATTGAAATTTTTTGTTTACCTCTAACTTCTTTACCAAATAACACTTGTCCATCATTCTCAGCAATAATTGCACTATCTTTTGCTTTTCTAGCTTCAAATAATTCAGCTACACGCGGCAATCCTCCAGTAATATCTTTTGTTTTAGTCGTTTCTTTTGGAAGTCTTGCAATTATATCACCAGCAAATATTTTTTGACCATCTTTAACAGAAAGAATTGAATCAGGTACCAAGTAGTACCTTGCTTCATTATCGTCAGCTTTCTTAATTACATTACCCTTCTCATCTCTTAAGGTAATTCTTGGTTTTAAATCTGTATTTTTAGATTGCGCTCTCCAATCAACAACTGATTTAGAAGAAATTCCAGTAGCATCATCAGTTGTCTCTTGAATAGAAACACCATCAATTAAATCTACATAACCAGCAATACCACTTTTTTCTGCAATAACTGGAGTTGTATAAGGATCCCACTCACAAATTTTTTCATTAGCTTTTATTTTATCACCATTTTGGAAAAATAATTTTGATCCATAAGCAACTTTATAAATTGCAACTTGAACGCCGTTATTATCTTCAATTGATAGTTGGGTGTTTCTTCCCATAACAATTAGGTTTTTCTTGGAATCTTCTAATAAATTAGTGTTAATAATTTTTAAAGTACCTGCAGATTTTGTAACAATTTCAGACTCTTGCTTAACAGAAGCGGTACCACCAACGTGGAAAGTTCTCATTGTTAACTGAGTGCCAGGTTCTCCAATAGATTGGGCTGAAATCATACCAATTGCTTCACCGACGTGAACCATTTTTCCTCTAGACAGATCTCTTCCATAACAAGTAGCACAAACACCAATTTTAGAGCTACAAGTCATAACTGAATAAGCTTTAATAAATTTAACACCAGCTGCATCAATTTTATCGCAACCTGATTCATCAATCATAGTTTCTTTTTTAACGACTACTTCACCAGTAATGGGATTTTTTACATCAAAAGCTGTAACTCTACCAAGCGCTCTTTCTGATAAACTAACAACTACATTTCCACCTTCTAAAATTTCTGCTAACTCAATAAACCCTGGATTATCACACTTAATTTTAGAAATTGTAAGATCTTGAGCTACGTCACAAAGTCTTCTAGTTAAATAACCTGAACTTGCAGTTTTTAGAGCAGTATCAGCCAAACCTTTTCTGGCTCCGTGTGTTGAATTGAAATACTCTAAAGCAGTTAAACCCTCTTTGAAGTTAGAAATAATTGGAGTTTCAATAATTTCACCAGATGGTTTAGCAATAAGACCTCTCATACCAGCCAACTGTTTCATTTGTGCAGCTGAACCTCTGGCTCCACTATCCGCCATCATAAATACTGAGTTAATCTTCATACCATCTGGAGTACTTTCAGTAGCAGAAATACCTCTCATCATTTCACCAGCAACTTTGTCTGTACATTTTGACCAAGCATCAACAACTTTGTTGTATTTCTCACCTCTAGTTATTAAACCTTCTGAATACTGATTTTCATAATCGGCAATTAATTTTTTAGTATCATCAATCAGTTGCCCTTTATTTGCAGGGATAACCAAATCATCTTTACCAAAAGAAATACCTGCTTTAAATGCATGCTTGAATCCTAAATCTTTTAAATGATCACAAAATATAACTGTAGTTTTCTGACCACAAAATCTGAAAACACTATCGATAATTTCTGAAACTGTTTTTTTAGGAAGCAGTCTATCAATCATTGAAAAAGTAATATCTTTATTTTTTGGTAATAAATTAGCCAACAAAAATCTTCCAGCAGTTGTTGTGTGTTTTTCAACTTTTTTGTTACCCTTCTCATCAAGTGTTTCAAATCTAGAAACAATAGTAGAGTGAACTTTTATTTGACCTGTTGATAAAGCATGCTCAATTTCATCATTATTTATAAAGTAACCATCTGGCTTTTCAGTTTGAAAAGGTGCTTGAGATAAGTAGTATAAACCTAAAATCATATCCTGACTCGGTACTATGATAGGTTTACCATTTGATGGACTTAAAATGTTGTTCGTTGAAAGCATTAAAATTCTAGCTTCTAGTTGAGCCTCTAAACTTAGTGGAACGTGAACAGCCATTTGGTCACCATCAAAGTCAGCGTTAAAAGCTGCACAACATAATGGGTGTAGTTCAATTGCATCACCCTCAATTAACTTAGGTTCAAAAGCTTGAACCCCAAGTCTGTGAAGTGTTGGTGCACGGTTTAATAAAACTGGGTGCTCTCTTACAATAAGTTCTAATGCATCCCAAACAGCATTAGTTTCTTTTTCTACTAATTTTTTTGCCTGTTTAATTGTAGAAGCTAATCCTAATTTATTTAATCTAGCATAAAGAAATGGCTTAAATAATTCTAAAGCCATCTTCTTAGGTAAACCACATTCATGCAGTTTAAGATCTGGTCCTACAACAATTACAGATCTTCCTGAATAATCTACCCTTTTTCCTAATAAGTTTTGTCTAAATCTACCCTGTTTACCTTTAAGCATCTCAGCTAAAGATTTAAGTGGACGTTTACCAGTTCCAGTAATTACTCTTCCTCTACGACCATTATCAAATAAAGCATCAACAGATTCTTGAAGCATTCTTTTTTCATTTCTAACGATAATGTCTGGAGCTTTTAGATCCATTAATCTTTTAAGACGATTATTTCTGTTTATAACTCTTCTATAAAGATCATTAAGATCAGATGTTGCAAATCTTCCACCATCTAATGGAACTAAGGGTCTTAACTCAGGTGGAATAACTGGTACTACAGTTAAAATCATCCATTCAGGTTTTTGACCAGTTTCAATAAATGATTCAATTAATTTAAGTCTTTTTATCGATCTTTCTTCATTAACTTTTGATTTTGTTTCTTTAATTGTATTGATTAAAAGCTTTCTTTCAAGGTCAAGATCCATTGATTTAAGAATTGATAAAATTGCTTCGGCACCTATACCTGCTTCGAATGATTCTTCACCAAACTCATCTTGGTATTTGGCTAATTCTTCTTCGTTAAGCAATTGATTTTTTTGAAGTCCAGTTAAACCAGGTTCAATGACAATAAAATTTTCAAAATAAAGTACTCTTTCAACTTCTTTTAGCTTCATATCAACAGCTAATGAAATTCTACTAGGTAATGATTTTAAGAACCAAATATGTGCAACTGGAGTAGCAAGGTTTATGTGCCCCATTCTTTCTCTTCTTACGTTTGATTTTGTTACTTCAACTCCACATTTTTCACAAATAATTCCTCGAAACTTCATACGTTTGTACTTACCACACAAACATTCATAATCTTTTATTGGGCCAAAAATTCTGGCACAAAACAAACCATCTTTTTCTGGTCTAAAAGTTCTATAATTAATTGTTTCTGGCTTTTTAATTTCACCATATGTCCAAGATTTAATTTTTTCAGGGCTAGCTAAAGTAATTTTAATACTATTAAAATTTTGTGCTTCAGAAACTTCACTATTTTTAAATAAGTCTGTTAATTCTTTTTTCATTTTTAATTTAACTCTATGTTTAATGCTAATGATTTAATTTCTTTAACTAGGACGTTGAACGATTCTGGTATTCCAGATTCGAAATTCTCTTCACCTTTAACAATTGTTTCGTAAACCTTAACTCTTCCAGCAACATCATCTGACTTGACTGTTAAAATTTCTTGTAATGTGTATGATGCGCCATAAGCTTCGAGCGCCCATACTTCCATTTCACCAAATCTTTGTCCACCAAGTTGAGCTTTACCACCTAGAGGCTGCTGAGTAACAAGACTATAAGGTCCAGTAGATCTTGCGTGAATCTTATCTTCAACCAAGTGATGCAATTTAAGCATGTAGATAATTCCAACTGTTACAGGTCTATCAAACATTTCACCTGTTCTTCCATCCCATAAATTAGTTTGACCAGAAGTGGGTAATTTAGCTAACTCAAGCATTTCAGAAACATCTTTTTCTTTGGCTCCATCAAATACTGGAGTTGAAATTGCTATACCATTTTGTAAGTTTTCACATAAATCTGCAAATTCTGTTTTGTTTAATTTGTCAATACCTCCATCAAAAACTTCTTTTCCATAAACCGATGTTAAAAAGGATGAAATTTTTTGAGTTTTTTCAAATTTTTTATTATTTTCATTAACTAATCTTTTTACTTCTTCACCAAACTCTTTACAGGCCCAACCAAGGTGGGTTTCTAAGATTTGACCTACGTTCATACGACTTGGAACCCCAAGTGGATTTAATACGATATCAACTGGTCTTCCATCTTCTCTATAAGGCATATCTTCGACTGGAACAATTTTACTAACAACGCCTTTGTTACCGTGTCTTCCTGACATTTTATCACCAGGTCTCAATCTTCTTTTAATTGCAACAAAGACTTTAACCATCTTCATAACACTGGGTAACAAGTCGTCACCACTTCTAATTTTTAAAACTTTGTCTTCAAATCTTTCTTGAATATTTTGTTTTGCTTGATTGTACTGATCTTTTAATTGAGCAATGCTTGCTTCATCATTAACATTACCTACTGTTATTTTGAATATATCATTAATACTAATTTTGTTAATTGTCTCAAGATCAAGTTTAGTACCTTCATCTAAATCCTTAATTTTTTTAGTTAAAGAAGCTCCTGATAAAATTTGATTTGCTCTTTGTTTTATACTTCTTTCTAAAATTTCTTCCTCTACAATTTTGTCTTGTTGAACAGTTTCGATTTCTGCTCTTTCGATTGTTATAGATCTTTCATCTTTTTCTATACCATGTCTATTAAAAACTCTGACATCAACAATTGTTCCACTGCTACCTCTAGACATTTTTAACGATGTATCAGTTACGTCAATTGCTTTTTCACCAAAAATTGATCTTAATAGTTTTTCTTCAGGTCCTGATGCTGAGTCACCTTTTGGTGTAACTTTACCAACTAATATATCTCCCGCTTTTACTTCAGCACCAATATATACAATTCCAGATTCATCTAGATTTTTTAGCGCTTCTTCATTTACATTTGGGATATCTCTAGTGATTTCTTCTTCACCTAACTTTGTATCTCTAGCCATAACTTCATACTCAACAATATGAACTGATGTAAATACATCATCAGTAACACATCTTTCTGAAATTAAAATAGAATCTTCAAAATTGTAACCTTGCCAAGGCATAAATGCTACTGTCACATTTTTTCCAAGTGCTAATTCACCTAGCTTAGTAGATGGACCATCAGCAATAATATCTCCTGATTTAACTTTATCACCTACCCTAACAAGTGGTTTTTGGTTAATACATGTATTTTGGTTTGATCTTTTAAATTTTTGCAGGTTATAAATATCTACACCTGATTTTGTGAAATCTGTTTCTTCAGTTGCTTTAATTACAATTCTTTTTCCATCGATTTTATCAACTGTACCATCACGACTAGCAACAATAGTTACACCTGAGTCAAGAGCTACATCACTTTCAATACCAGTACCAACTAATGGAGATTCTGGTTTCAATAGAGGAACTGCTTGTCTCATCATGTTGGATCCCATTAGGGCTCTATTTGCATCATCGTTTTCTAAGAAAGGAATTAAAGATGCTGCTACAGAAACCAACTGCTTAGGTGAAACATCAATGTAATCAATTTTATCAGGTTTAGATAAAACGAAATTTAAGTTTTCTCTGCAAGGAACAAGTTCTTCTAAAATTTTTCCATTTTTATCAAGTTTGGCATTGGCTTGTGCGATTGTGTATTTTGTTTCTTCCATCGCTGACAGATATTCAACTTTATCTTGAACTACACCATTCTGTACTTTTTTGTACGGGCTTTCAATAAAACCATATTTATTAATCTTAGCATAAGTAGATAAACTATTAATCAAACCAATATTTGGTCCTTCTGGTGTTTCAATTGGACAAATTCTTCCATAGTGAGTTGGGTGAACATCACGAACATCAAATCCCGCTCTTTCTCTTGTTAGACCACCGGGTCCTAAAGCTGAAACTCGTCTTTTATGTGTAATTTCAGATAATGGATTTGTTTGATCCATAAATTGTGAAAGTTGTGAGCTTACAAAAAAATCTTTAAGGGAAACTGTTAATGGTTTTGCATTAATTAAATCTTGTGGCATTGCCGATTCAATATCAAGAGTTGTCATTTTTTCTTTAATCGCTCTTTCCATTCTGTAAACACCAATACGTGCTTGGTTTTCAACAAGCTCACCAACAGATCTTACTCTTCTGTTACCTAAATGATCAATATCATCAACTTCATCTTTGCCGTCTCTTAAATCTAACATTTTATGAACGATGGCAATTACATCATCATTTCTTAAAATTGTAATTTTATCAGAACATTCAAGACTCAATCTTGAATTCATCTTAACTCTACCGACATCAGAAAGATCATATCTATCTGAACTAAAGAAAAGGTTGTTAAATATTTGTGTAGCAATCTCAACTGTTGGTGGTTCGCCTGGTCTTAAAACTTTGTAAATTTCTGTAATTGCATCATTTTTAGAATTATTTTTATCATTTAAAATTGTTGATAATAAATAAGGTCCTTTATTGATAGAATTTGTAATAGAAATCTCAATTGAGTTTATGCTAGCTTCTAAAATTTGTTTAATAATAGTGTCATTTAGCTCAGTACCAATTCCAAAGGTTCCTTCTTCTTCATCATCGCTAACTTTAACTTCATTATGTAAATATTTTCCAATTAAAGATTCTTGAGATACTAAAATATCTTTAAGTCCTTCTGTACCTAGTTTTTTTGCATTTAAAAAATTAACTTTATCACCAAGCTTAATTACAACATTTCCAGTTTTAGCATCAATAACTTCTTCAGAAAAGTTTTTAGCTTTATAGTTTTCAGGATTGAATTTGGTCTTCCATTTACCTGTTTTTGCGTCAAATGAATAAACATCTTTATCGTAAAACTCATCAGCTATTTCAGATTTAGTTAAGCCTAAAGCCATTAAAAGAGTTGAGGCATATATTTTTTTCTTTCTATCTATCTTGAAATATAAGAAATCTTTAACATCGTATTCTAAATCTAACCAAGATCCTCTATTAGGAATAACTCTACAATTAAACAATAATTTACCACTTGCATGAGATTTACCTTTGTCATGATCAAAGAAAACTCCAGGACTTCTGTGCATTTGGTTTACAACAACTCTTTGAACGCCATTTGTTATAAAAGTTCCACTGTCAGTCATCATAGGTACTTCACCCATATAAACTTCTTGTTCTTTAGCAGATAAAATATCTTTTGTATTATTCTCTTGATCTATTTCATAAACAACTAATCTTAAAGTACACTTTAATGCCGATGTAAAAGATAATCCTCTTTGGATACATTCTTCAGTGTCAAATTTTGGTTTTTCTAATCTGTATGTAACATATTCAAGTGTTGCTTTATCGTTAAGATCTTCAATTGGAAAAATACTTTTAAAGACTCTATCAAAACCTTTTGATAAATCACCAGCTTCAGGATCAAAATCAGTTAATTGTTTATAAGAGTTTTTTTGAACTTCAATTAAGTTAGGAATAGATAAAGTTTCAGCCAGTTTACCGAAGCTTTTTCTTACATTTTTCTTTTGAGTAAAAGATAATTGCATTTAATACTAATCACTGGTTAATAAATTAACCAGTTATAAAATCTTTCTAATTAATTTATTTAAGTTCTACTTTTGCGCCTGCTGCTTCTAATTTTGCTTTAAGCTCTTCAGCATCTTTTTTATTTACACCAGATTTTACTTCTTTTGGTGCACCTTCAACTAGATCTTTTGCTTCTTTAAGACCTAAAGATGTTGCTGCTCTAACTTCTTTAATAACATTAATTTTTTTATCACCTGCGGAAATTAACATAACTGTAAAATCATCTTTTGCTTCTTCAGCTGCTCCACCTGCTGCTGCTGCTGGTGCTGCTACAGCCATAGCTGTAACGCCCCATTTTTCTTCAAGTTGTTTTGAAAGCTCAGCTGCTTCTACAACAGTTAAACTTGATAGGTCTTCAATAATTTTATTAAGATCAGGCATATTTTTTTTACTCTTTAGGTTGTTTTTTAAGAATTTTCTGGGCTCAAACTACTCATTTTTTCGGAACGTGCAAGTAAAATACTTACAAATTTTGACGCTGGTGCTGCTAGAATTCCTACAATATTTGCTCTAGCCTCATCTAGTGTTGGTAAATTAGCTACATTCTGAACTCCAGCTTGGTCCAAAACATCGCTACCCATAATTCCACCTAAGAGCTTCAAATTTTCATTAGTTTTTGCAAATTTTGATAAAATTCTAGCTGACATTATAGCATCATCAGAAAAAGCTACTGCAGTAGCTCCTGTAAATAAACTAGAAAGTTCCTTACACTTCGTTTTTTCAAGTGCAATTTTAGTAATTCTATTTTTAGTTATAGTAAACTTGATACCATGCTCTCTCATTTGAGCTCTTAGTTCATCAAGTTGAGACATTGTAAGACCTTGATAGTGAGTCACCAATACAGCTTCATTATTCTGAAACTGAGTTTCCATTTCACTAATATAATTCTTTTTTTGTTCCTTGTTCATCATAACTATATAACTTTTCCTAATTTAACTTTATACGAAACACCCATACTAGATGTTACAAAAGTATTTTTTATTAAGTCACCTTTTAAAGTTAGGTTTCCTTTTTCTTTTTCTAAAGTGTCTAAAATAGCATGGAAATTCTTAAGTAGTTGATCATCATGAAAAGATTTTTTGCCAATACTAACACCAATGTTTCCATCTTTATCGTTTCTAATTTCGGCTTGACCAGATTTAGCATTCGTTACGGCTTGTTTTACATCGTCAGAAACAGATCCTAATTTTGGGTTAGGCATTAATCCTTTTGGTCCTAAAACTTTTCCAAGTTTTGAAAGTTTAACCATCATACCTGGTGTGCAAATTAATTTTTCAAAATCTAACTCACCTGCTTTAATCTTATCAATAAACTCATCACTTCCAACTATATCTGCTCCAGCATCCTTAGCCTCTTGTGCTTTATCATCCTCACATACAACGGCGACTTTTACTTTTTTACCAGTTCCACCAGGTAAATTAACTACCGTTCTAATATTGACCTCACCTTTTTTTTGCTTGTTATTAACTTGAAAGGATAGATCGATAGACTCATCAAATTTTGCTGTACAGTTTTTTTTAACATCTGATAATAATTTTTCTATCAATTCAGAAGCTAAATTCTTAGTTTTTTCTGGTAATTTTTTAAATCTCTTTGATGGCATTAGTCTTTAACCTCTATCCCCATTGATCTTGCTGAACCCGCAATAATTTTTACAGCTTGCTCTAAACTATGTGCATTAAGATCTTTCATTTTTTGTGTTGCAATTTCTTCAGCTTGTTTTTTTGTAATTGATCCAGCAATACTTCTGCCAGGTTCTTTTGATCCACCTTTAAGTTTTGCAGCTTCTTTAATAAAAAAAGATGCTGGAGGTGATTTAATTTCAAAATCAAATTTTTTATCTTTGTAAACTGTAATAATAACTGGAATTGGCTTTCCAGCTAATGCTTTGGTCTTATCGTTAAAAGCTTTACAAAATTCCATTATGTTAATTCCACGTTGACCTAGAGCTGGACCAACTGGCGGAGCTGGATTAGCCTGACCACCCATAATCTGTAATTTTATATATCCACTAATTTCTTTTGCCATTAATTTGCTTTCTCTACTTGGTTATACTCTAAATCAACTGGTGTTGGTCTTCCAAATATTGAAACAGAAACCTTAAGTCTTGATTTCTCTTCATCAATATCTTCAACCATACCGCTGAACGATGCAAAAGGACCATCAACAACCTGAACTTTTTCACCAATGCTGTATTCTATACCAGATTTTGGCTGAGCTACACCATCTTTAATTTGTCCTAAAATTTTTTCTATTTCTTTATCAGAAACAGGAACGGGAATACCTTTTGAACCTAAAAATCCACTTACACGCTTCAAATTTTTAATCATATGATAAAGATCGTTATCCATTTCACTTTTAATTAAAACATAACCAGGAAAGTATTTCTTTTTTCTCTGAATTCTCTTTCCTCTTTTAACTTCTGTTACGTCATGTGTTGGAACAACAATTTCTTCAATTTTATCTGAAATTTTTGCTTTTTCAGCTTCTTCTCTAATTAATCCAGCAACCTTATTCTCAAAATTTGAGTGAGATTGAACAATATACCAATTTTTCATTAAATACTTACCTTTAGTAAAGCTTCCAATAAAAATTTAAGCACTTGATCAAGAAGCAAAAAGAAAAGAGACATAATAACTGCCATAGCAAATACCATTAATGCACCTTGCATTGTCTCTTTTCCAGTAGGCCAAGAAACTTTAAAGGCTTCTTGTTTAACTTCTTGGATAAATTTTATCGGGTTTTTCATAATATACTGTTTGCTTATTGGCAGGAGTGGAGGGAATCGAACCCTCAACCTCCGGTTTTGGAGACCGGCACTCTACCAATTGAGCTACACTCCTATAGAGTTTACTCTATAATTTTAGTTACTACTCCAGCTCCAACCGTTCTACCACCTTCACGAATAGCAAAGTTTAATTTTTCACTCATCGCAATCGGAGTAATTAGTGTAACAGTGAATTTAGCATCATCACCTGGCATAACCATTTCAGTTCCTGCTGGTAATGTAACTTCTCCAGTTACGTCAGTTGTTCTAAAGTAAAACTGAGGTCTGTATTTAGTAAAGAAAGGAGTATGTCTGCCACCCTCATCTTTTTTTAGTACATAAGCCTGAGCTTCAAATTTAGTATGTGGTGTAATTGAACCAGCTTTACAAAGAACTTGTCCTCTTTGAATGTCATCTCGCTCAACACCTCTTAATAGAATACCAACGTTATCACCTGCTTCACCAGAATCTAAAAGTTTTCTGAACATTTCAACACCAGTACAAACTGATTTTTTAGTTTCAGTAACACCAACGATTTCAACTTCTTCACCAGTTTTAATAACACCAGATTCAATTCTACCAGTTGCAACAGTTCCTCTACCTGAAATTGAAAAAACATCCTCAACAGGCATTAGGAAAGGTTTATCAACATCTCTAACTGGTTGAGGAATAAATTCATCAACAGCTTTCATTAATTCTAAAATAGAATTTTTTCCAATTTCTTCATCTCTACCTTCAACAGCAGCTAATGCAGATCCTTTAATAATGGGAGTTGTTTCACCAGGATATTTGTAAGAAGTTAAAAGTTCTCTAATTTCTTCTTCAACAAGTTCAATCATATCTTTGTCATCAACTTGGTCTACTTTATTTAAATAAACAACAATTGAAGGGATACCAACTTGTCTTCCTAAAAGAATGTGCTCTCTAGTTTGAGGCATAGGACCATCAGCAGCGTTAACCACTAATATAGCTCCATCCATTTGAGCTGCACCTGTAATCATATTTTTTACATAGTCAGCGTGACCTGGGCAATCTACGTGTGCGTAATGTCTCTTCTCAGTTTCATACTCAACGTGAGCAGTTGAAATTGTAATTCCTCTTTCTTTTTCTTCAGGGGCTTTATCAATTTGATCATAAGCTACAGCTTTAGCTCCACCAGTTTCTGCTAGAACATTTGTGATCGCTGCAGTTAATGTTGTTTTACCATGGTCGACATGACCAATTGTACCAATGTTACAGTGTGGCTTATTTCTTATGAACTTTTCTTTTGACATTACTTTTTTACCTCAGTTTTAGTTTTATTAATAATTTCTTTTTTTCTTGGAGCGGGTAAAGAGAATCGAACTCTTACATCCAGCTTGGAAGGCTAGCGTTCTACCATTGAACTACACCCGCACAACATCAAGAATAACACTCCATTATTGTAAAAAATTTTATTGAGTGGTGGAGGGGGAAAGATTCGAACTTTCGAAGACCGAAGTCAACGGGTTTACAGCCCGCCCCATTTGACCGCTCTGGAACCCCTCCTTTTGGGGAAGTGTCCCCTTCTTCAATAAAGCTTCAAACAACATGCGTTTTATATATTTTTATTATGCAATTGCAACACGAGATTTACTGTGAAAATAGTGGAAAATACGTATAAAACAAAGATAATTTTATGAATAAATCATCATTTTTAATAGTTGGTCAACATGCTGTTATTGAGGCCTTAAGAAACCCAAAAAGAAAGGTTTTAAAAGTTTTTTTAACAGAAGAAAGTAAAAAGAATATTCATAGAAAAAACCCAAAGAAAAATGTTCTTGAAGACGTTAAGGTTTATTTTAAATCAAAAAAAGAATTAGATAAGTATACTTCTAAAGATCAAATGATGCATGGTGGTTATATTGCAGAAGTTGAACATATCGATCAACCCGACTTAAAAGAATTTATAAAAGGAAAAAATAATCTAACGTTTGTTTGTATAGATGAAGTAACTGATCCAAGAAATATTGGATCATTAATTAGAAGCGCTTCTTCATTTCATATAGACGGATTGATAGTTAAAGAAAGACAATTTCCATCTGATAGTAAGCTTATGTATAAAGCTGCAAGTGGATGCATGGAACATATTAATATTTTTGAAGTATCAAACATAAATTCCACACTTAAAAATTTAAGAGAAAAAAATTTTTGGGTTTATGGATTTGATGCAAGAGGAGAAAAAGACTTTACAGATATTAAATGGGAAGGAAAAAATGTTCTTTTATTTGGATCTGAGGGATTTGGTATGAGAGAACATACTGGAAAGTACACAGATTTTTTAGTTAAAATTGATATAAATAAGGATGTAGAAAGTTTAAATATCTCAAATAGTGCAGCAATTGTGTTTCATCATTTAAGTTATTTAAAAAAAAATTCTTGATTAGTCTAAGATTTCTTTATAGAAATAAATTATGCCCTTGTAGCTCAGCTGGTAGAGCAATTGATTTGTAATCAATAGGTCCGCGGTTCGACTCCGTGCGGGGGCACCATCATATACTTACCATGGAGCAAATTTTCTTTCTTAGTGAAATGTTAATAATTTTGGTGGGCTTTATTTTTTATATTTATATCCTTTATTCAAAATAGCTTTACTCCATAAGTATGGATATAATTTTCCCCAACATTCTTCAGCTTTATTAAAACTATTATTTTTTTTATTAACTAAACTCATGATATCATTTTTTAGTTTAGGAGGGTTATCAATCATATCAGAATTACTGAAGGATTGTTCATGAACTGTGTCACTAAACCAATCTTTTAAATCTCCTTGCATCCAATCAACAATAGGAGAATTAAATCCTAACTTTGTTTTTCTCCAAGTAATTTCTTTTGGCATATATGGACTCATTGCATCTCTAATTAATTTTTTAGTAAATCCTCCTCCATTTTTACTACTGCTTGACAACGAATTAACATAGGAAACAATTCTATGGTCCATAAATGGCATTCTTATTTCAACACTATTCATCATTGAGTATCTATCATAATTTCTTAAAAGTGTTGGAAGTATAGTTTCATGAAAAGCTAAATATAAACTTTGCGAAAAATTATCTAATTTTTTATAATTTGAATGATTTGAATCATTTAATTTCAACTTCTTTCCTAATAAAGTTTTAATAATTTTTTTAATCATATATTTAGAATACACAGAGAATTTACTTTTTTTTTGAAATTGTTCGCTCTGATGAAATGTTTCAATATAAGTATCTAAAATATCTATAGTTTTTTTTATGTTAATTTTATTATCCCAAAGATTATCAAGTAAATTATCATACCCACTAAAAAGTTCATCTGCACCATGACCATCAAGTGTCACTGAAACACCAGCATTTTTAATTGCTTGATAAGTCTGCAACATGGGTATGGGGGGTGTAAAATAAAGCTCTTCAAACTTATAAATATATTCATTAAGATTGTGCCAATTTTTTAATGGTTCAATATCAATATGAGTTGCATTAACGTCAAGATGTTTTGTAACCATATTTGCATATTTAGATTCATCTAATGGTGTACCTGGAAAACAAGCAATAAATGCATGTTGCCAATCTTTTTTTCCAAAATCAATTTGACCATTTTTAAATAGATGTGACATAGATGACATCACTGAACTACTATCAAGCCCTCCACTAAGTGCTGTGCCTATTCTTACATCTGATCTCATTCTTATTTTACAGGCATCCATAAATAGTTCCCTAAATTCTTCTACTTGTTTTTCATAATTTTGGGGAGTGTCATGCAAATTATCTAATGTATTCCAGTATCTATAAATTTTTAGTTTACCATTTCTATAAATACCATTACTTCCTTTTGGAAATCTTTTTATACCATCTATTAAACATTTCTCAGTTGACTCGTAGAGAAAAACATTTTTTTTCATCCACTGAAAGTCTTTTGAAGCATCTACTTTATTGAGAAAAGGGTATATTGCTTTCATTTCTGATGCAAAAATAAATTTCTCGTTTATATCCGAATAAAATAAAGGTTTTTTCCCAAACCTGTCTCTTGATAAAAATAATTCTTTGTTATGATTATCCCAAATTGCGAAAGACCACATACCATTAAACTTTAACACGCATTTGTCTTTCCATTTTATATATGCATTAAGCAATACCTCTGTGTCTGAGTTAGTTTTAAATAAACACCCCAAACTCTTCAATTCTTTTCTGATTTCAATAAAATTATATATTTCACCATTAAAAATTACTGAATATCTTTTTTCATTATCAAACATGGGTTGGTGACCATGGTCTATATCTATTATTGAAAGTCTTCTGTGCCCTAGTGTCACTTTATTATCAATTACTTCAATACCAGAATTATCAGGACCACGATGCACCAAGGTATCTAGCGCATGTTTAAATATATTAGTTTCAGTAGCTGGTATTGTTCCTAATATTCCACACATACTTTTTCAGATATAATCTTTGTACATTTACTACTTTTTATAAAGGTATTGGAACTTATTTAAAATTATTTTTTACTTTAACATTTACTTGATCAAATTCAGTTCCTAAAAAAGGACCCTGTTTAACGCTTATACATTGCATGTCTTCAATTACATTGATTGCATGAGTTCCATGAATTAAAACAATTGCATCACCTTTTTTTAAATTTATTTTTTTAATTAATTTTTTATCATCGGAATATAAGTCAACTCTAACTTTACCTTTTTGAACTACAAACATTTGCTGCACATCTTTTATAACTCTCTTAAAAGGTCTGTGATAGTGTGGTTTTTCTTCATAACCTTTTTTATGAGCCAATAGCCCAAATTGGAATGAGGATTTTTCAGGTGAAAAGAAAGTAGTAGATTTTGATTTTAAAGAAGATCTAATAACTTCAGCGTAATGTTTTTTTTTATGGATTATAAGTTCGTGTAATTTTTGCATTTATTGATTTAAAATTTAATTTTTAATTTAATATAATATAATAATATGATAATGGGGTTAGATTAAATAACTAATAAAATAATGATACCTGTTTTTAAACCATTAATATCTAAAAAAGATAAAATATCTGTATTGAGAGCATTAAATAATGGGGAAATATCTGGTAATTTTGGAAAAACAATAAACATTTTTGAAAAAAAATTTGCTCAATACATAGGCTGTAAGTATGCATCTACTACTTCCAGCGGAACTACAGCGTTGCAAGTTGCTGTAGCGGCATTAAATTTAAACAAGGGTTCAGAAATAATCATCAGTTCTTGTACAAATATAGCCACCGCCCTTGCTGTAGTTCATAACGGTCATATACCTATTCCAATAGATAGTGATTTAGACAGTTGGAATATTGATGTAAAAAAAATTGAAGCTCAAATAAACAAAAAAACAAAAGCTATTATAGTTGTTCATTTTTTGGGAAACCCTGTGAATATGAAAAAAATAACATATTTGAAAAAAAAATATAATCTAAAAATAATTGAGGATGCAGCTGAAGCACATGGAGCTAAACTCAATAATAAAATGATTGGTAATCTGAGTGACATAAGCTGTTTTAGTTTTTATGCTAACAAAGTGCTTACTTCAGGAGAAGGTGGCATGGTTTGCACCAATAATACAAGTTACTTCAAAAAAGTTAATCTTTTAAAAAACCTTGGCTTTGAAAAACCAAGATTTATTCATAATGTTTTGGGTTTTAATTTTAGAATGTCGGGTATGCAGGCAGCACTGGGTCTTTCTCAATTAAAAGAGGTAAAAAAAATACTTATAAAAAAGATAAAAATTGCTAAACTATATAAGTCAGAACTTAAAAATCTTAAAAATATTATATTCGCAAAAGAAGAAAAAAATTCAAAAAACATATATTGGCAAGTAGGAATAAGAATTAAGGGTAATTTAAAAAATAAATTAACAAAATATTTAAAAAAAAATGGTGTGGATATACGTGATTTCTTTTACTCTATGAGGAATCAGCCTTGTCTAAAAAAATTTATTCCAAAGAAAGTACCCGAAACTTATAATTCAAATATTTTATGGGAGGAAGGCATATATCTACCATCGAGCCATGATATAAAGGATAAAGAAATATTATATATTTGTAATTTAATAAAAAAATTTATGAAATGAAAATCGGGGTTTTCTTATCAAAGAGAATTTCAACAGAAGGTGGTGGATACACAATAACAGAGGAAATTGTTGATGCTCTTATCTCAAATATCAATAAAAATAAAAGTCAAAGTGATTTTTTCTTTTTAATAAATAATGATAAAAATAATCTCATTTGTTCAAAATTAAAAAAAAACAAAATTTCCTATAGTAAGATCTCAGAAAGTAAAGGTTTCAAAATTATATTTACCTTTACTTCTCACTTTTTTAAATGGAGCAATTTTTTACTTAATTCATTAAACATTTTAAAAATTAACAATATATTTAAAGATGAAAAATGTGACAAAATATTATTTATATCGTCAGAGCATAGAGAAAAAATTTACACACCATATATTACTACAGTATGGGATATGCAGCACGAAACACACCCAGAATTTGCGGAGGTTTCATCTTTTGGAAAGAAGATATATAAAAAATTTGTTTATAACAATTTCATTAAGGAGGCTGATACAGTTATAGTGGGCACTAAAGTGGGTAAATCTGAGATTAAAAAATATACAAAATTTAGTAATAAGTTTTTGATTTTACCACACCCTGTATCAAATATTTTTTTAAAAAAAAAAAAAATTAAGTCTGATAAAAAAAAATATTTTGTTTATCCAGCAAACTTTTGGCAACATAAAAATCACATTAATTTACTACTTGGCTTTAAAGAATTTCTAAAGAGAAATAAACAATTCATATTGGTGTTAACTGGAGAAAAGAAAAACAATTATTCAAAAATAATTCACAAGATTGATGAGCTTAACATTTTCAATAACGTTCATATAGCTGGACACGTTAGTACTAACAAATTAATAAATCTTTACGATAAATCATTTGCTGTAATATACCCTGCATTTTCTGGTCCTGAAAATTTACCACCCTTAGAGGCGTTAGCTAGAAAGAAGATACTAATAAATTCGCTTTATCCAGGTGCTGTAGAGCAATTAAAAAAATTTCCTATTTATATTAATCCAAATTCGCCCATGGATATTGCAAAAGGCATGGAAAAAGCAAAAAATACAAAACTTGATAAAGAAAAAATAAATTTTTTTTTAAAATCAAAAAGTTCAAAGATGTATATTGAAAATTTATTAAAAGAACTATTTAAAGTCTAAGATTTCTAAAGGTTTCTTTATATTTTTTATTGCTTGATTTAAAAAATTTATTAACTCAGTTTCATCTGGTTTTTGATCAAAAATTAAACTGTCCCTCTCATAAAATTCTTTATCTTTGTATTTTATAAGGTCATATAAATTCATAATTTTATCAAAAATATTTTTATCATTATATGATTTTGATGATCTCAATGCTGTTGTCCAACTTTTCTGTTCATTGCTAAAATATATTCTTCCAGAAAATCTAAAAAGCAAATTTATTAACTGCCAAATCATTTTTTTATTTATTTCTAAAAATATTAATTTGTTTTTTTATTAAATTTTTTAGTGGCAATGTAATTTTTGACATAGAAAACGAAGTTGTATTTGGTGGTCAAAATGCGTTAGAAGTTTTTGTAGATAACGTAAGACAAGAACCTGGTTTAATATCTTTAAATATAAAAAAGTAAAAAAAAAATAGTTAAAGAAAGAAGATGTCTTCCGGTTTTTATTTATTTGAAGTTTCTTTTCTTGTTTGTTCAATTTTTATCTTTTTGTACAAACTATTGTTTTTGTCATATAATAATTCAAAACTAATTTTTTTATTAGCTTGAATTTTAATTATCTTTGCATTTCTAACTTCAAAATTATCCGCAACTGCACTAACAGGTCTTTTATTTGAGTCTAAATTTTTAATTAAAATTTTAGATTTATCACTCACTATTATTCCCTTCCATCTTCTAGGTCTAAAAGGACTAATGGGTGTAACTGCTAGTTTTCTTGAATCTAAATTTAGAATTGGACCATGCGCTGATAAATTATAGGCTGTACTTCCTGCTGGTGTTGAAACTAGCACACCATCAGAAATGAGATTTTTGATTATATTTTTTTTATTAGCCATAATAGAAATTGATGATGCTTGTTTGCTTTGTCTCAAAATAGAAACTTCGTTAATGGCTATCGATTTTTTTATTTGATTATTTTTATTAATAACAGTCATTTGTAGAGGATAAATTTTTATACTATTGGAGATATTTAAATTTCTAATAATATTTTCATTAGAAAACTTATTCATCAAAAAACCATAGTTTCCAGAATTAATTCCATAAAAAGGTTTTTTAAACTTATGTAATTTTTTTAAAGCTTGAAGCATGAAACCATCTCCACCTATCACAATTATTATGTTAGCTTTTTTTAAAGTTGTAGTGTTAATTTTTTTAATTAGGGTTAGTTTAATTTTTAAGGAAACTTTTGTTCTATCAAAAACTAAAAATACTTTGTCTCTCATCAAATGGTGCCCTCGGCCAGACTCGAACTGGCACTCCAAAAAGGCACGGATTTTAAGTCCGTTGTGTCTACCAATTTCACCACGAGGGCATTTAATATTTTCATTTGTTTAACTGTTTTTATTTATAACTCAACTTCTTTTTGTTAACAAACCATATCAATATTTTAATTAAGCTTTTAATGCTTTTTTCAGAATATGATTATCTAAATTACAATCTTTATAACCTCTCTTTATAAGATTTAAATATCGTTCTGATGGATATGCAAATAAAGTTTTTTTAGTCATAGTGTAGGTCATTACTTTTTTATCATAATAAGTAAAATAATATTTCTTATATAGAGCTGGATAATCTTCATAAATATCTAATTTTTTTTCATCACTTTTTGATATTTCAAATAAAGCTCCTGGAACAATTGAGTTTTTTTTACGCTCTATGTCAGCAGCTTTATACTTACTTCGGAAAGTTAATTTAAAATTACTTAAATTAATTTTCTTTAAAAAAATGCTATCTTTGCATCTTCTTTTCATTTGAAAATGATTTAGATTACTGCCGTAAGCGAAATAAAGCATTTAATTATCTGACAACTACTTCTATTTTTTTTTGATCAACAAATTCTAATATTTCAGAAATACACTTATCAATTTTAAGTTGGTCTTCAGATCGTATCACTATTGATACACCTAATTTACCTGCTTGAAAAAAAGGATAACTTCCAATTTCTACATCTTTATTATTATCCTGGACATTAGTTAAGGAGTTTGCAATTTCACTTTCAACAGTTTTTAAACTTATTGTATGGCTTAATATTGGATCTCCCCCTACTATCTTATTTTTTAATCCACCCAACATTGATTTTAAAATTGAAGGAACTCCTGGTAAGCAAAAAACATTTTCAATATTAAATCCTGGTGCACCACTGGTTGGATTTAATATTAAATTAGCATTACGTGGCATCCATACCATTTTTTGTCTACCCTCATTAAACTCTCCCACCTTGTAATAAGTTTCTAATATTTTAAAAGCTTCTTTGTGAATTTCATACTCAAGATTAAATGCTTTTGAAATAGACTGTGCGGTAATATCATCGTGTGTTGGGCCAATACCACCAGTGGTAAATACATAATTATTAACTTTTCTTAAATGATTAACAGTATCAACAATTGTATTTTCAATATCTGGGATAACTCTTACTTCGTTAACTTTTACACCAATTGAGTTAAGCCATTGTGCAATTGTGCTAGTATTAGTGTCTTGTGTTCTTCCTGAGAGGATTTCATTACCAATAATAAGTATTGCGGCATTAAATTTTGTATTTTGGTTCATTATTAAATATATAATTTAAATATGAAATTTACCAAACCTTTAATTAAAGGCAAACTTATCAAGCGATATAAGAGATTTTTTACTGACGTTAAAATTAGTAATGAAATTGTGACGGCACATTGTCCTAATACTGGATCTATGAAGGGTTTATTGGATGAAGGAAATGAGGTTTATATATCTAAAAATGACAACCCTAAAAGAAAGTTAAAATATACTCTTGAGATAATTAAAGTTAAAAAAAATTTAGTTGGTGTTAATACTCATTTTGCTAACAAAATTGCCTTCCATGGTTTATCAAATAATTTAGTTAAAGAAGTTACAAACAATGACAGTATTAAACCTGAGGTATTTTTTGATAAAGAAACACGGTTTGATTTTCTAGTTGAAAAAAATAAACAAAAAATATTTGTAGAAGTTAAAAATGTTACTTTATTTAGAGAAGAAAAAACTGCAGAATTTCCAGATGCGGTTACTACTAGGGGTTCAAAACATTTAAAAACCCTTATAGAGGCTGTTAAAAAAGGTTATAAATCTTATCTATTATTCTTGGTCCAAATACAGGGTATAGATAATTTTAAAATAGCAAAAGACATTGATAAAGAATATTATGAAAATTATTTACTTGCAAAAAAAGCTGGAGTTATTTTTTTGGCATATCAATGTAAAATAAGTTCAAAAGAAATTAAAATAGATAAAAAAATTAAAATTATTAATGCCTAATTATTTAGAAAAATTTGAAAAGATGAGGGTTGCTGGAAATCTTGCAGCAAGAACTCTTGATATGCTTACAGATAATATTAAGCCAGGAGTAACTACTGAATTTATAGATAAATTAGGCTATGAATTTATAAGAGACAACGGTGCCTACTCAGCTCCACTTTTTTATAGAGGTTTTAAAAAATCATTATGTACATCTTTAAACCATGTTGTCTGTCATGGTATACCTTCTGATAGAATTTTAGTTGAAGGTGATGCTTTAAATATTGATGTGACGGCTATAGTTGATGAGCATTACGGTGACACTAGTAGAATGTTTTGTGTTGGAAAAACTCCTGTTAAAGTTAATAACTTAATTGACGCTACTTACGAGTCGATGATGAGAGCAATAAATTTATTAAAGCCAGGATTAAAACTTGGTGACATTGGATATGAAATACAATCTTTTGTTGAGAAAAAAGGCTACTCAGTTGTTAGGGATTTTTGTGGTCACGGAATAAGTACAACATTTCACGAACCACCAAATGTTTTACATTATGGAAGAAGAAATACAGGGATGGAGCTTAGACCTGGCATGACTTTTACCATCGAACCTATGATAAATACCGGTGAATGGGATGTAAAAATGCTAAAAGATGGCTGGACAGCGGTTACTAAAGACAAATCTTTATCAGCACAATTTGAGCATACGTTAGGTATTACTGAAAATGGTTATGAAATCTTTACAGAATCTGTTAAAGGTTATTCCAAGCCCCCTTACTTATAATTAATGATTGAAAGATATTCTAGAAAAAAACTTACTGACATATGGTCAGAAGAAAATAAATACCAAATTTGGCTTGATGTAGAGGTTGCAGCAGCTGAAGCCATGGAAAAACTAGGTCAAATTCCAAAAGGTGTTGCTTCTGTTGTTAAAAAAAAAGCTAAAATAAACGTTAAAAGAATTCACCAAATCGAGAGTAAAGTTAAACATGATGTGATAGCATTTTTAACCTCTGTTACTGAAAAAGCAGGGATTAAAGCAAGATATCTTCATCAAGGTATGACGTCTTCTGATGTTTTAGATACCAGTTTAAATATTCAATTAGTTCAATCAGGTAAAATTCTACTTGGTGATATCGATCAAATTCTAAAGGTTTTAAAGAAACAAGCTAAAAAATACAAATACACCCCTTGTATGGGTAGAAGTCATGGAATTCATGCTGAACCTATCACCTTTGGTTTAAAATTAGCTTCATTTTATGAGGAATTTAAGAGAAATAGAAAAAGATTAGTTGATGCAATTGATGAAATTTCAACATGTGCAATCTCTGGTGCAGTAGGCACATTTGCAAACATTAATCCTAATGTTGAAAAACATGTAGCAAAAAAACTTGGTTTAAAAGTTGAGCCTATATCAACTCAAGTAATACCAAGAGATAGACATGCTTTTTATTTTTCTATTCTTGGAATTATCGCCGGATCAGTTGAAAGAGTTGCAATTGAGATTAGACACTTACAAAGAACAGAAGTTTATGAAGTGCAAGAATTTTTTTCAAAAGATCAAAAAGGTTCGTCAGCAATGCCTCATAAAAAAAACCCCATCTTAAGTGAAAACTTAACAGGACTTGCAAGAATGGTTCGAAGTGCAGTTATCCCTGCCCTAGAAAATATTGCACTATGGCACGAAAGAGATATTTCTCACTCAAGTGTTGAAAGAAATATTGGTCCTGATGCAAACATAACTTTAGATTTTGCTTTAGCCAGACTTAGTAATATTTTAGATAAAATGATTGTCTATCCAAAAAAGATGATTGAAAATTTAAATATAACTAAAGGTTTAATTTTTTCACAAGAAGTAATGTTAGAGCTAACAAAATCAGGGTTAAGTAGAGAGCAATCTTATAAAATGGTTCAAAACTATGCTAAAAAATGTTTTGCTGAAAACTTAAATTTATTCGATATTATTTCTAATGATAAATTTATAATGGCTAAAATTTCCTCAAAAAAGTTGAAGGCTATATTTAATTATTCATCACACTTTAAAAATGTAGATTTAATTTTTAGAAGAGTTTTCAAATAATGAAAAAAGGTAAAAAGTTATACGAAGGTAAAGCTAAAATAATTTATGCAACATCTGATAAAAATTTAGTTATCCAATATTTTAAAGATGACGCAACAGCTTTTAACAATCTAAAGAAATCAACTATTGAAGGTAAGGGTGTTTTAAACAATAGAATATCTGAACATATCTTATCTAACTTAACCCAAATTGGAATTAAAAATCATTTAGTTAAAAGACTAAACATGAGAGAGCAAATTATTAAATTGGTAGAGATTATTCCTATTGAATTTATTGTTCGTAATGTTGCAACAGGTTCTATTACTAAAAGGCTTGGTATTAAAGATGGAACAGTTTTAAAGCAGCCACTATTAGAGTATTGCCTAAAAGATGATAGTTTAGGTGATCCACTTATTGCAGAGGAGCATATATTAGCTTTTGATTGGGCTACAAAATCTGAATTAGAAAAAGTTAAGAAAATGATCCTTAGAATTAATGATTTTATGATTGGAATGTTTAGAGGAGTTGGAATTAAACTAATTGATTTTAAACTAGAGTTTGGAAGACTTAAAGAAAATGAGAAAAATGAGGTTATTTTAGCTGATGAGATTAGCCCTGATACTTGTAGATTATGGGACAGTATTACTGATAAAAAACTAGATAAAGACAGATTTCGTAAGGACTTGGGTGATTTAATTCCAGCTTATACTGAGGTTGCTAAAAGACTTGGTATATTGCATGAGCAATCAAACTTAAGTGCTGTTAATGTTACAAAATTAAGATCAGTTAAAAAAAGAAAATAATATGAAAATATCTGTAATTATAACTCTTAAAAAAGATGTTTTAGATCCTCAAGGTAAAGTTATTCATCAAACCTTAGATGGTATGGGATTTGAAGGTATCAATGAAGTAAGGCAAGGTAAGTATTTTGAAATTGATACAAACGAAAGTGATAAGAAAAAAGCTGAAGAAAAAGTTGAAGAGATGTGTAAGAAACTTTTAGCAAACTTAGTAATAGAAGACTTTAAAATTATTGGATCACAATAATAAATAATGCATTCATCCGTAATAACCTTTCCTGGATCTAATTGTGACAGAGACATGGATGTTGCTTTAAAAAAATTTGGCTTTAAAAACAAAATGGTTTGGCATGATGATGTTGAGCTTCCAAAAAGTGATTTAGTGGTTTTACCAGGTGGCTTTTCATATGGAGACTACCTTAGATGTGGAAGTATGGCGTCAAAATCAAAAATTATGAAATCAGTTCTAAACTTTGCTCAAGGTGGTGGTAAAGTTATGGGTATCTGTAATGGTTTTCAAATTCTAGTTGAATCTGGTTTACTACCAGGTGTATTGCTTAGAAATAAATATTTAGAATTTATATGTAAAAATGTTTTTGTTAAAGCTAACAATAAAAATAACTCTTATTTTAAAGATGATAAAAAAGACATCTACAAGTTTCATATAGCCCATAATGAAGGAAATTATTTTTGTTCAAAAGAACAAATTAAAGAAATTAATGACAATAACCAAATAGCTTTATTTTATTCAGATGAAAACGGAAATGTTAATGAACAATCAAATCCTAACGGTTCATTACAAAATATAGCTGGTATATTTAATAAGCAAAAAAATATTTTAGGAATGATGCCTCACCCCGAAAGAATGATAGACCCAGCTCTATCTGGTGAAGATGGTTCAATATTTTTTGAAAACTTAATTAATAATTTAAAATAATGATAGTTAACGAACAACTTGCAATTGATCATGGTTTAAAAAAAGATGAGTATAAAAAAATCTGTGATTTATTAAAAAGAGTTCCCAATATTACTGAACTAGGTATTTTCTCAGCAATGTGGAATGAACATTGTTCTTATAAATCTTCAAGATTTCATCTTAAAAACTTACCTACTGAAGGAAAAAATGTCATTCAAGGGCCTGGTGAAAATGCTGGTGTAATTGATATTGGTGATGATGATGCAATAGTATTTAAAATTGAAAGTCATAATCACCCATCATTTATTGAGCCCTACCAAGGTGCTGCAACAGGTGTTGGTGGTATTATGAGAGATATATTTACAATGGGTGCCAGACCAATAGCTAATTTAAACTCGATTCATTTTGGATCACCTCAAAATAAAAAAACTAAAAATTTATTACGTGGTGTTGTTCATGGAATTGGTGGATATGGTAATTGCATGGGTGTTCCAACAATTGCTGGTCAAACTAGTTTTGATGAGTCTTATAATGGTAATATTTTAGTAAATGCTATGACCTTAGGGCTTGTTAAAAAAGATAAGATTTTTTATTCAAAAGCTGCAGGTTTAGGAAAGCCTGTAATCTACGTTGGTTCAAAAACTGGTAGAGACGGTATTCATGGTGCTAGTATGGCCTCAGCTTCTTTTGATGATAACATTGAAGAAAAAAAACCAACAGTTCAAGTTGGGGATCCCTTTACAGAAAAACTATTATTAGAAGCCTGTTTGGAGTTAATGGCAGGAGATTCAATAATAGCTATTCAAGATATGGGCGCTGCAGGTCTAACCTCTTCAAGTATTGAAATGGCTTCAAAAGGTAATTTAGGTATTGAGATCAATTTAAATAAAGTTCCTTGTAGAGAAGCAAGCATGACCCCTTATGAAATTATGTTATCAGAAAGCCAAGAGCGAATGCTTATTGTTCTAGAAAATGGCATGGAAGAAATGGCTAAAAAAATATTTGATAAATGGAATTTAGATTTTGCTGTGATTGGTAAAACGACAAAAAGTAAAAAAATTGAACTTTATTTTGATGAAGAAAAAGTAGCAGACATTCCTGTTAATATATTGGTTGAAAATTCACCTATGTATGACCGGAAATGGAAAAAAGCTAAACTACCCAAAAAGATTAAGATTGAAAAAGAAATATTTAAGACTTTAAAAGTAAAAAATGTTTTAAATAAAATATTATCCAATCCAAATGTATGTAGTAAAGAATGGATTTGGCAACAGTATGATCACACTGTCATGGGTGATACTATTCAAAAACCTGGTGGAGACGCTGGTGTTGTTAGGGTTCATGGTACCAATAAAGCTGTTGCAGCATCTGTTGATTCATCTGCCGTATATTGTTGGGCTCACCCTTTAAGTGGTGGAAAACAAATTGTTTGTGAAAGTTGGAGAAATTTAATTTCTGTTGGTGCAAAACCAATTGCAATTACTAACTGTTTAAATTTTGGTAGCCCTGAAAATAAAGAAAATATGGGTGAGTTTGTAGAATGTGTTCAGGGCTTAGGTGAAGCAAGTGCTTACTTAGAGTTCCCAGTAGTCTCAGGAAATGTTTCTTTTTACAATCAAACAAAAGATATTGGTATTAAACCAACTCCTACAATTGGAGGAGTTGGTTTAATTAAAGATTATCAAAACATGATTACAATGGATTTAAAAGAAGTTGATAATATACTTTTAGTTATAGGTAAAACTGAAGGTCATCTAGATCAAAGCTTATTTGCAAGAGATATTTTAAATGAAAAAAATGGACCTCCTCCTGAAATTAATCTTTTTAATGAAAAGAATAATGGCGAAACAATATTAAAGCTTATTGATAAAAAATTTATAAAATCTGCTCATGATGTTTCTTTAGGGGGCATAATTACAGCTATTTCTAAAATGTGTATTAAGGGTAAAAAAGGTGCAACTCTTAAAAAGCCAAATTACTTAATTAATCAGTTCGAATACTTATTTGGTGAAGACCAAGGAAGATACATTATTGAAATTAGTAAAGATGATCTAGAAAGTGCTACTAAAATACTTCAAGAAAACTCAGTACATTTTGATGAACTTGGAGCAGTAAACGACGATAGTTTAATAATTGACAATAAGACAAAAGTATCAATTGACGATTTAATTAAATCGCATACAAATTGGCTGACTAACTACATGGAAAATTAAAATGGCAATGGATATAAAAGAGGTTGAAACACTTATTAAAGAAGCCTTACCAGACGCTATAATAGAAATTCAAGACTTAGCAGGAGATAGTAATCACTACTCAGCAACAATTACTTCAAGTAAATTTTCTGGAAAAAGCAAAATTGAACAACATAAAATGGTATACAGTTCTTTAAAAGGAAAAATGGGCAACGAACTACATGCATTAGCAATTAAAACAAAGGAGCAATAATGGACGATAGCACAAAAAATTTAATTCAAAGTCATATTGATACAAACGAAGTATGTTTATTTATGAAGGGAACACCTGATGCTCCTCAGTGTGGATTTTCTATGGCTATATCAAATATGTTAAAAATTTTAGAAGTAAATTATAAAGGGATTAATGTTCTTGAGTCTCAACCTTTAAGAGAGGGTATAAAAGAATTTAGTGACTGGCCTACTATTCCACAAGTTTACATAAAAGGTGAATTTGTTGGTGGCTGTGACATAGTTAAAGAGATGTATGAAAACGGTGAGCTCAAGAAAGTACTTGAGGATAAAAAAATTAATTTTAAAAAATAGCTATGCGAAGTGATTTATGGAGTGATGAAGATTTTCAAAAAGAATCAGATAAGTTTAATGTAAATTTGTCAAATTGGCGCAAAGAAGGGAGAATTGCATCAATGTTATGTGTGAGAAACCCTGATAATGAAAATAATGGTAGACGATATCTTTTAACATTGCTTATGGATTTATTATATTTAAGTGAACCAACAGACAAAGATTTGTATCACAAAATAAACAACCGTAATTTTGGAAATCCATATGTAGTTAAACATTTTGATACAGAAATAGATTACGATTATTATTATTCAATTCAGGAATATAAAACATTGAAAGCACACGTTTCGTTAGAAAAAAAGACTGTTTTAGAAATTGGTGCTGGATATGGAAGATTTTGTCACTCCATCTTATCGCTTGAAACTATTGAGAAATATATAATTGTAGATTTACCGGAGACTTTGTGCATTTCAAAAATTTATTTAAAAGCAGTTCTTTCAGAAGAGCTTTTTGGAAAGATTACTTTTGTGGATGCTTTAAATGAATTTTCATTTTTTTCTGAAGATGTTGATATTGTTATTAATGTTGCAAGTATGAACGAAATGTTAGCTGAAGTTGTAAACAGTTACTTAAAATGGATAGACGAACACTCTAAATATTTCTATGGAATAAATCCTGTCGGAAAATATCACCCATCTGGTATATATCAAAATAAGAATTGCTTTGAAGAGTTTAATGTGAAAAATGCTGTCAATGTTGGACCCATACAAGAAGTATTTGATTTATGGGATTATGAAACAATAAAAAAGTTAGTGCCAAGATACATCGATGTATATAAACCTTCCGACAAATGGGAAGTAATTCATCATGAATCATCTTTGCCGTGGTTATCTTTACATCGTGTGATTTACAGAAATAGAAAGTAAATACACTATCTACATAAAAGCTGAATTTGTTGGTGGTTTTGACTTCGTTAAAGAAATGTATGAAAACGGTGAGCTCAAGAAAATACTTGAGGATACACAGATTAATTTTAAAAAGTATCTACTTAAAAAGCATTCTCAATCTTTTTGAGAAATATTTTTTCAGTAAATTTAGTACTGATATCTTTTTAAAAGTACCTTCTACACTTTGATTAACAATATAATTAATTCTATCTTCCCAAATGAGCTCCAAAACTAGGCTTGTTCTAAAAATTTCATTTAATTTTTTTATTGTAGATACTGTTAGTACAGGTTCAAAATACTGAACTTTTTTTGAAATTAATAGTTTGCTATCTACATCATCAAAATCCATGTGCCATAAGTGATCTTTTTTGTTTTCAAAGACCAGATTGTCTTCAAACATAGTAGGTAATTCAATATAACCTTTTTTTGACACTCTTTCTAATTCTTTAATAAAGAAGTCGATATCCTCAACATGCTCCATGACATGGCTAGCAACAACGAAATCAAACTCCTTATCTTTAAATGGTAATTTTTTTTCTTTTAATCTAATAAATTTTTTATACTGATAATGATTTGATAAATCTTGCACATCACAAATAACTTTTGCAAATTTACTAGCATTGTATCCACATCCAATATCTAAAATATTCCATGTAGTGTTATTTTGTAAAAGATTATCTATATATTTTTTGGAAGTTCTTTTAATCAAGAATTAACGAGAATAGTATTCAATTACCAGATTAGGTTCCATCACGACTGGATAAGGAACTTCATCAAACTTGGGTGTTCTAACAAAAGTAACTTTTTTATTCTTTTCATCTAAATGAATATATTCTGGAGTTTCTCTTTCTTTATTTGCTAAAGCGATATCTATGAAAGCTAACTGTTTAGATTTATCTCTAATTTCAATTATGTCTTCTTCTTTAACCATATAGCTAGAAATATTAACTTTTTTACCATTAACTCTTACGTGACCATGGTTAATAAGTTGTCTTGCTGAAAATACTGTTGTTGAAAATCTTGCTCTATAAACTACTGAATCTAATCTTCTCTCAAGTAATCCAATTAAATTTTCACCAGTATCCCCTTTTAACATGGTGGCTTTTTTGTAAATATTTCTGAATTGTCTTTCGTTAATGTTACCGTAGTAACCTTTTAATTTTTGCTTAGCTTGTAGCTGGATTCCGTAATCAGATGGTTTACCTTTTCTGCCTTGACCATGCTGTCCTGGACCATAATCTCTTTTATTAAAAGGACTTTTAGGTCTTCCCCATAGGTTAATTTTTAACCTTCTATCTATTTTATGTTTAGCGCTTATTCTTTTTGTCATTTGATAAGAGGGTTTATAAACTTACTCATTATTTTGTCAATCAACCTTTTTTGGACAAACTAGCGAATACACTCGATAAAATACGCGTTTCCTTGTCAGAAAGCTCCATTTTGGAAAAGATGCTTCTTAAGTTTTCAAGCATAATAGGTTTCTTCTCTAAAGGCTTAAAAAAGTGTTTATCCTCTAATTTTTTTATGCATAAGTTGGTCATTGCTTGAATATCCTTCTTGCTGGCTAAAGTAACTTTTTTAGACTTAGAGTACTTTGCACCCTTTAAATTGATAATACTAGCTACTGTATGAGCAATAATAATGACACTGTGAGATAGGTTTAAAGATTTAAAATCAGGGTTAGTTGGAATTTGCATGGTGTAATTAGCATAACTGATCTCATTATTAGATAAGCCAGACGCTTCAGAACCAAATAAAAAAGCTATCTTCTTATTAAAATCAATTTTTTTTAAATCTACTAAATTAATGTGTTTAATGTTTTTATTTCTAAACCTTGCAGACGTTGCAATAACGTAATCTACTTTTTTTACAGCAGATTCTAAAGTTTCATGAACTTTAGCATTAATAATTAGATCTTTTGCACCAACTGAAGTTGCTAAAATTTTATCATTTGGAAAAATTGGTTTTGGTTTAACAATAACTAGTTTTTTAAAGTTAAAGTTTTTAACAGCTCTAGCACAAGCTCCAATATTTTCTGATAGTTGAGGTTGATGTAAAATAAATGAAATATTATTAAACAACATTAAAGACTTGCTGGGGCATTATCTTTAAACAATTTATAATCTAAACTATCAACCAATGCTTTAAATGAAGCATCAATTATATTTGCTGAGACACCAATAGTGAACCAGTTCTTGCCTTTTGAATCTGTGCTCTCTATTGAAACTCTAGTGATTGCTTCAGTGCCTGTATTTAAAATTCTAACTTTGTAATCCACTAATTTTAAATCTTTTAAATATTTAGAGTATTTATTTAATCGATCTACATTTTGTCTAATAGCATTATCTAATGCATTAACAGGACCATTTCCTTCACCCGTACACATAATCTTTTTACCGTCGACTTCTAGCTGAGCTTTAGCAGAAGAAATAATTACTCCTGACGAATCTTTTTTAACTGAAACATCGTATTCTTTGATCAATATATATCTTGGTATTTTGCTAATAATTCTTCTAGCTAATAATTCAAACGATGCATCAGCGCCGTCATAACTATAGCCGATAAACTCTCTGTCTTTTACTTCATCTAAAAGTTTTTTAATTTTAGGGTCGCTCTCTTCTATTTCAATACCAATGGTTTTTAATCTTGAAATTATATTAGATTTTCCAGATTGATCAGAAATTACAATATTTCTAGAGTTTCCAACTTCTTCAGGATTAATATGCTCATAAGTCTTTGGATCCTTTTGAACAGCTGATACATGAAGACCACCTTTATGAGAAAAAGCAGCAGCACCAACGTATGGAAGATGTTTGTTAGGTTTTCTATTTAAAATTTCGTCTAATAATCTGGAGCATTGGGTTAAGTTTTTAATATTGTCTGGTTTAATTTTTAATTGAAATTTAGAAGAAAAATCATCTTTTAAAAAGAAAGTAGGAATTAATGACATTAAATTAGCATTACCACATCTTTCACCTAAGCCATTGATGGTTCCTTGAACTTGTCTAACCCCAGACCAAACTGCAGCTAAAGAATTTGCAACTGCATTACCTGTATCGTTGTGTGCATGTATGCCTAAATTTTTTCCAGGTATAATTTTAGAAACTTCTGTTACTATTTTTGTAACTTCGTGAGGTAAGGTTCCACCATTAGTATCACATAGAATAATCCACCTTGCTCCTTCATCAAATGCTGATTTAAGACATGATAAAGCGTAACTCGGATTAGCTTTGTAGCCATCAAAAAAATGTTCTGCATCAAACATGAATTCTTTATTTTCTTTAACAAAGTGTTTTGCCGTCTCTTTGATATTTTCTAAGTTTTCTTCATTAGAAATACCTAGTGCTACATCAACATGAAAATCCCATGATTTTCCTACAATACAAACTGCTAGTGTATTTGAATTTAAAAGTGCTGATAGTCCAGGATCATTATCTGCACTACGACCACTTCTTTTGGTCATACCAAAAGATGTTAGCTTAGCATTATTAAATGAATGTTTTTTTTGAAAAAATTCAGTATCCGTAGGGTTTGCTCCTGGCCACCCACCCTCAATGTAATCAACACCTAAATTATCTAATGCTGAAGCTATCTTCATTTTATCATCTACAGAAAAATCTACACCTTGCGTTTGTGCACCATCTCTTAACGTTGTATCAAATATAAAAAGTTGTTCTTTACTCATTTTATCTTCCAAATTGTTTTACCATCTTTATCCTCTATTAAAACCCCTTTATCTAAAAGCTTATCTCTAATGATATCAGCCTCTTTATAATTCTTATCTTCTCTTACTTTATTTCGAAGTTCAATCATTTCTAAAATATCAACCTCATTAATAGATGATTTTTTCTTTTTAAATTCAATCCATTCTTCTTTTGTTTTATTTAAAATACCAATAAAATTACAAGCTAATACAAATAAACTTTTCTCCTCATTATCTCCCTTTAAAGCTTTGTCATAAAGTTGGTGAAGATTTGCAATGTAACCTGGTGTATTCAAATCATCATATAAAGGAGTTAAAATATCCTCATCTAAAACTGTTTTGTCATTTAAGGGTAAATAAACTTCATACCATTTATCAATAGTGTTTTTACAATCCTCTAATAGTTTTTCATTCCAGTCTAGTGGCTGCTTATAATGAGCACTCATAAGAGCTAGCTTTAAAACTTGTCCATCAACGTTTTCTCTAAAATCTTTAATCTTTAATATATTGCCAGTTGATTTAGCCATTTTTTCATTAGACATGGTGATAAATGCGTTATGGATCCAATAATTAGCAAACACTTTAGTATCATTAGCGCATCTTGATTGTGCAATTTCATTTTCGTGGTGAGGAAAAATTAGATCAATTCCTCCACCATGAATATCAAATACATCTCCCAAATATTTTTTAGACATTGCAGAACATTCTAAATGCCAGCCAGGTCTTCCTTTGCCCCAAGGAGAATCCCAAGAAGGTTCGTGGTCTTTAGACGGTTTCCATAAAACAAAATCCTCTGATTTTTTTTTATTTTCTGAAACTTCAACTCTAGATCCTGCAATTAAATCTTCTAATTTTTTATTTGATAACTTTCCATAATCCTCAAATTTACTTACTTCAAAATAAACATGATTGTTTACCTCATAAGCAAAATTTTTTTCTATTAAAGTTGATATCATTTCAATCATAAGATTAATATGATCTGTAGCTTTTGGTTGTTGCGTTGGATTGTCTAAATTTAAATAATTACAATCATCATTAAAATCTTTAATAACATTGTTTGTTAATTCAGATATTGAAATATTTTTATCTTTTGCTGATTTAATTATCTTATCATCAACATCAGTAATATTTCTTACATAATTTATTTTGTCATTCCCATATTTTGATTTTAAAACTTTGTACAAAATATCAAAAATTACAAGAGGTCTCGCGTTACCAATATGTGGATTGTCATAAACAGTTGGACCGCAAACGTACATGCCTATGTTTTCACTATCTAATGGAACAAATTTTTCTTTTTTGTTACTTAGGTTGTTTGTTAAATAAATATCCTTATTCATTACCTTAGAATTATACTTTAATTATAGATTTGTGAATCTTTAAGATTGGTTGGGAATCTTGCAAACTGGAATTGGTTCCATTTTATGCAAGTTCATCTTTCTTATTTTTTCGTATTTTTTACGATTTATTGAATTAACATTGTTCATTGCTTCTTCTAATTCTTCATATTTAAGACCTAATTGACCTTCATCAGTTCTACCATCATCCCATAACCCATCTGTTGGGGCAGCCTCAATTATTTCTTGAAGAATATTTATGGATTTACCTATTTCCCATACTTCAGATTTATTGCAGTCTGCAATGGGAGATATATCTACTCCACCATCTCCATATTTTGTATAAAACCCTACTCCAAAATCTTCAACTTTATTACCAGTACCGACTACAATACCTTTATTCGCAGCAGCTACCTGATAAAGCGTTGTCATTCTAATTCTTGCCCTAGAATTTGCCATCCCAAGCTCACTATCAAAATTAGATAAAGTGCTTTCGAACTTTTCAAATAACTTATCTAGATTTAATGTATGTGCCTCAACATTATTAAAATTTTTAACGAGCCATTCTTGGTGTTTTAAACTTAAATCATGCTGTGATGGTTTTTGTTTGATGGGCATCGATAAAACAATTGTTTTTATACCCGTCATTGCACTCAATGTGCTTGATACAGAAGAATCTATTCCTCCAGAAATTCCAATGATTAAAGATTGAGCTTTACTTGGCATCTTTTCCACATAATCTTTAATCCAATTGCTTATAAATTTTGCTTTTTCTAATGGTTTCATTGTCTAGAATTTAAATGAAATTGTATTTAATACAATGCTTTAAGATGCCACTTTAATATTCTTTTTAGAATATGCTGCATTTTTTTTAATCTCATCAGAAATTAAAAAAGCCAACTCCAGTGCTTGATTGGCATTAAGTCTTGGATCGCAATGAGTATGGTAACGGCTAGATAAGTCTTGGTCAGATATTTTCTGAGCACCACCTGTACATTCTGTCACATCTTGACCTGTCATCTCAATATGTAGTCCACCCGCATAACTTCCTTCACTTTGATGACATTCAAAAACATTTTTTACTTCTTTGACAACACTATTAAATGGTCTTGTTTTAAACCCAGTTGTAGCTTTAATTGTATTACCGTGACATGGATCACATGACCATATTACGTTTAAACCTTCTTTTTTAATTCCTCTAATTAATTTTGGTAAAAATTTAGAAACATTTTCATGACCAAATCTAGAAATTAAAGTTATTTTACCTTTTTCATTTTTAGGATTAATTTTATTACATAGATTTATTAAATCTTCAACTTTCAATGTTGGACCACATTTAATTCCAACAGGGTTTTCAATTCCTCTACAAAACTCAACATGTCCACCATCTAGTTGTCTGGTTCTATCACCTATCCAAACAAAGTGAGCAGAGGTATCATGATATTCACCTGTTGTTGAATCTACTCTTGTCATTGCTTGTTCAAAAGGAAGTAGTAAAGCTTCATGTGAAGTCCAAAAATTTACTGTTTTTAATCTTCTGTTAAAATCCGAATTAATTCCACATGCATCCATAAATGCTAGGGCATCTGTTATTCTGTCTTCTAGATCTTTAAATTTTTTAGTTGTTGGAGAATTTTTAATAAAACCTAAATTCCAAGTATGTACTTTTTTAAGATCAGCAAAACCTCCATGAGAGAATGCTCTTATAAGGTTAAGTGTAGATGCAGACTGAGAATAAGCTTTAAAAAGCCTCTTAGGGTCTGGAACTCTTGATTTTTCGTTAAATTCCATTCCATTGATATTATCTCCTAGGTAACTAGGTAGCTCAACGCCATCAATATTCTCTATTGGAGAACTTCTAGGTTTTGAAAATTGGCCAGCAATTCTTCCAAGTTTAATAACCGGTAAAGATGCTGAATAAGTAAGCACTAGTGACATTTGAAGTATTAATTTAAATGTGTCTCTAATATTATCAGGGTGAAATTCTGCAAAACTTTCTGCACAATCACCACCTTGTAATAAAAAAGCCTTTCCATCAACAACATCTGCGAGTTGTTCTTTTAAATGTCTTGTCTCACCAGCAAAAACTAATGGGGGGAAATTCTTAATTTTACTTAAAACATCGTCTAAATCTTTTTGATCAGGATATTCAGGGATGTGTTTTACAGGATAATTTCTCCAGCTATTTATTTTCCAATTTTTCATGTTCAACTCTAGGATGTAAATATAGATTAATATACTAAAAGTAAATAAATTTTAATATTATATTAAAATTTTTACAGCATAAATTCCTAAAAGTTCTTTAAAAAACAAATTAATTGACTGTAAATTTCCAACAATACTAAATCCTTGATAATAATTTAACAGACTTTTGCTATCGCTGTCAGCAAGAGCTCTAAAATCAACTGCATACGGTATCAGATTCAAATCTAGTTTTTTAGAAATTAATAGAGATCTTTTCATATGAAAAGCTGAGGTTATTAAAATTGAACTATTCTCAGTTTGTAGGTTTAATTTTTTTAATTCTTTTAAATTTTCTATTGTATTTCTTGTGTTGTTAATAAAAACAACTCTTTTTAAATCAAAGTTAATATCTTTAAAAAAAATCTTTGCTACTTCAGCTTCATCAAGATTATGATTTTTTAAAAAACCACCTCCACCTAAAAAAATTATTTTACTATTTTTTTTTTTATTTGCCAATTTCACACTAGCAATTAATCTTTCAGAGGCAGAATTAAGGTTCAATTTATTAGTTATAAACGTTTTAGATGTCTCTTCACTACCCCCAAGTACAACAATATAATCATAATTATCAGGTAGTACGCTTGTGATATATTTTTTTTCTAATGTATTGACTAGTTTGTTTCCGATTGGGAAAAAACTAAAAACTATCAAAATAAAAATTCCAAAATAATTAACATTTTTAAAAAAATTCTTAAAAAAAAGTTTTTTAAGAAAGTAAGAAAAAATACAAATAAACAATATAAGATTAGTAAAATTAATAAATGGAGCAAGAATTTTTGATAAAAAAAAATACACTTTTATTTTATTCTACTGTCACTGATTTTGCTAAATTTCTTGGCTTATCAATATCATATCCTTTTTTAAGAGCTGAGTAATAAGCTAATTTTTGTAAAGGAACAGTTAATAAAAAAGGTAACAAGTCATCATTTGCACTTTCAACTAATACTGTTTCCCAAATGTTTTCTGAAAAAACCTCATCTTTACTTTTATTAGTAATCAATAAAACTTTAGCACCTCTTGCTATTACTTCCTGCATATTAGAAATTGTTTTTTTATAATAATTATCTCTTGGAGCCAAGATAACAACTGGCATCCCATCTTCAATTAAAGCTAAGGGACCATGTTTCATCTCGCCGGCAGGGTACCCTTCTGCATGAACGTATGCTAATTCCTTTAACTTTAATGCTCCTTCTAATGCAATTGGATAAGAAAAACCTCTCCCTAAAAACATCGAACCTTTTGCGTCGGTAAATGAACTAGAAACTGTTTGGATTTTACTCTCAGTTAGTAACGTTTGTTCAACTAATTTAGGTAATACTTTTAAATCTTTGATTTTATTTAAATATAAATCTCTATCTAAATCTTTTCTTAAAATTCCTAATTTTAATACTAAAATATAAAGGACTAACATTTGACCCATGAAAGCTTTTGTAGAGGCTACGCCAATTTCTGGCCCACAATGAATTGGTAAAACAAATTTAGAATCTCTTGCAATAGAGCTTTCTATAACATTAACAACACTGCAAGTTTTCATATTGTTTTTATTACACAAATCTAAAGCAGCATAAGTGTCTGCTGTTTCGCCAGACTGAGAAACAAAAATGTATAAATTATCATTTTTAAATCTATTTTTTCGATATCTAAACTCAGAGGCAATATCGATTGTTACATCAAGTGTAGTATTTTCTTCAAACCAATACTTTGCCATTAAACAAGAATGATAAGCCGTTCCACAGCCAATTAAAGTAACTGAAGAAATTTCCTTTATATCCCAGGGAAAATTATAGATATTAATATCGTTATTAATTGTATCAACATACTCGTTTATGCAGTTCTTTAACGTTGTTGGTTGTTCTTCAATTTCTTTAGCCATAAAGTGTTTAAAATCACCTTTGTCATAATCCTGCTCTTTAGAAGATAATTCTAAAACTTTTTTATTAACTTTTAAGCCCTCTTCATCAAAAAACTCAACTTGGTCTTTTTTTATAATGCAAAATTCTCCATCATTTAAATATGAAATTTTATTAGTCATAGATTTTAGAGCATAAGAGTCTGATCCTAGATAATTTTCATTAGGACCATAACCAACCGCTAGTGGTGACCCTCTTCTAGCACCCACTATAAGGTCAGGTTGATCTTTAAAGATTATACCTAAAGCAAAACTTCCATGAAGTTGCTTAAGAGTTTTGATAATTGCATCTTTTAAATTAAGTTCTTTTAAATATTCTGTTATTAAATGAACAATTACCTCTGTATCTGTCTGAGATTTAAATACATGGCCCTTGTTAATTAAATGCTTTTTTAAAATTGTAGAATTTTCAATAATACCATTGTGCACTACAGATACACTTTCTGAAGAATGAGGGTGTGCGTTAATAGTGTTTGGAATTCCATGTGTTGCCCATCTAACGTGTCCAATTCCAATTGGGCCCAGCATATTTTTGACTGCAAGATTTTTTTCCAAAATATCAACTCTGCCTTCTGATTTTGCTTCATTTAATATGCCATCTGATAAAGTTGCAATACCTGAGGAATCGTAGCCCCTATACTCTAACTTTCTAAGAGAGTTAATGATCGCAGCTGATACTGGTTTACTGCTAGCTATTCCTATAATTCCGCACATATTATTTTATTTTTCTTTTATAGTTTTTAATCTCTGCTTGAGAGTTTCTAGTTAAAGCTAGTGAGTATTTTTTCACTTTTTTTGTAATCACTGAGCCGGCCCCAACAATACTATTTTTTTCAAGAGTGACTGGAGCAACTAATGATGAATTAGAGCCTATAAATACATTATCTTTAATTTTTGTTTTGTATTTTTTAACACCATCATAATTACAGGTAATTGTGCCAGCTCCTACATTTACCCCTTGCCCTATGTCACTGTCACCAATATACGATAAATGATTAATTTTTGATTTTTTTCCAACTGTACTTTTTTTAACTTCTACAAAATTTCCAATTTTTGATCCTTCTTCAAGAATGGTACCAGGTCTTAGTCTTGCATAAGGTCCAACTTCAACTTTATTTTTAATTCTACAATCTTCTAAATGCGAAAATGAATTGATAGTTGCATTATTACCAATTTCAACCTTTGGCCCAATGACAACATATGGATTAATAGTAACATTTTTTCCAATCTTGGTATCTTTTGAAAAAAAAATAGTTTCCGGTCCAATCATTTTTACACCAGACTTGATAAAAAATTTACGAAGTTTTTCTTGTTCAATATTAGAATTTAATTGTTTCATCTAGAATATTTTTATATTAAGTGTATAGATAGTTTAATTCACAATTTATTTCTTAAAAATACTTTATTAATGACTCAAAATTACTCAATATTATTTGACCTAGATGGAACGCTGGTTGATACAGCACCTGATTTAATGAATGCTCACAACCATGTAATGAAAAAATATGGCTATCCCACTAAATCAACAGAAGAAATTAGAAATCTAGTTGGACAAGGGGCTGGTGCATTAATTGGTAGATCTATATGGGGTCAAGCAAAGAAAGAATATCATAGCGTCACAGATCAAAAAATTAAAGATAAAATGTCTAAAGACTTTATTGAATATTATGGAAAGAATATTATTAAACAAAGTACTCTTATTAATGGTGTAAACGAATTTTTAAAGTGGTGTAAAGAAAAAGAAATTTCAATGGCTGTTTGCACAAACAAACAAGAGCGCTTAGCAATCGATCTTTTAAAAAAAATTGGAATTTATGATTATTTTGAATATGTAGCTGGTTCAGATACTTTTGATTATTGCAAGCCCGACCCTAGACATATAACAAGTATAATTGAAATCATTGGTGGTGATGTAAAAAAATCTCTAATGTTTGGTGATAGTGAAACTGATGCCAATGCTGCAAAGGCCGCCTCTGTTCCTGTTATTTTATTAGAAAATGGTTATACAGAAAAAAATTCCAATGAAATTTACCATAATCATTTGATAAAAGACTTTATTGGTGTTGAAAAGATAGTTTCAACTTACTTAAAAGATTGATTTAATTTTTTTTCTTACTATTAATAGGGCATCATAATTAAGGAGGCCTAATGATTTCGCATAAAGTTAAAGTTTACCCATCAAAAATTCATTTACCTAAAAAGAATCAATTAGCATGGAAAATTGCTGAAATAGCCTCTGATAATGCAAAGTTAGATAAGGAAGCTATTGAAATGGTTATTAATAGAATAATTGATAATGCTTCAGTTGCTATTGCTTCTTTAAATAGAAAAGCTGTTATCTCTTCACGAGAAATGGCTCTAAAGCATCCTAGAAAAAATGGTGCAAATTTATTTGGTATTGATTCAAAATTAAAATTTGATTGTGAATGGTCTGCTTGGTCAAATGGAACAGCTGTTAGAGAGTTAGATTTTCATGATACTTTTCTAGCAGAAGACTACAGTCATCCAGGAGATAATATCCCGCCCATTTTAAGTGTTGCTCAACAAACTAAAAAAAGTGGGCTTGATTTATTAAGAGGAATTATTACAGGTTATGAGGTGCAGGTTAATTTAGTTAAAGGAATTTGCTTACACAAACATAAAATTGATCACATTGCACACTTGGGACCTAGTGTGGCAGCAGGTTTGGGAACAATGTTAAAGCTAAACACTGAAACAATCTACCAAGCAGTTCAGCAGGCATTACATACAACAGTTTCTACGAGGCAATCTAGAAAAGGTGAAATCTCTAGTTGGAAAGCTTACGCCCCTGCTCATGCTGGTAAGCTTGCAATCGAAGCAGTTGATAGAGCAATGCGTGGTGAAGGTGCTCCAAGTCCAATTTATGAGGGAGAAGATAGTGTTATAGCTAGAATATTAGATGGTAAAAAAGCTTTATATAATGTGCCTCTACCAAAGAAAAAAGAATCTAAGAAAGCAATACTGGAGACCTATACAAAAGAATATTCAGCAGAATACCAGTCTCAAGCACTGATAGATATTGCCAAAAAACTTAATAAAAAAATTCCTAATTTAAATCAAATTAAAAAAATTGATATTCATACAAGTCATCACACTCACTATGTAATTGGAACCGGTGCTAACGATCCACAAAAAATGGATCCAAATGCAAGTCGAGAAACATTGGATCATTCTATCATGTATATTTTTGCAGTGGCCCTTGAAGATGCTGATTGGCACCATGTTAAATCATATAGCAAACAAAGAGCTAATAGAAAAAGCACTATAAAAATTTGGAAATCTATTACTACTTTTGAAGATAAAAAATGGACTAAAAAATATCACGATCCAAATCCAAAAAATAAATCCTTTGGTGCAAAAGTTGTAGTTACTTTAAATAATAGTAATAAAATTATTGAACAACTAGATAGAGCTGACGCCCACCCTTATGGAGCACGTCCATTTAAAAGACAAAATTATATAAATAAATTTTTAACCCTGACAGATGGCATTTTAGATAAAAAAGAAAGTGCTCGTTTCTTAAAAGTTGTTCAAAATCTTAAAAACTTGAAGGCTGGAGAATTAAACAAACTAAACATCCAGGTTAAAAGAAGTCAAATAAAGAAAAATACAAAACAAGGAATTTTTTAGTGCATTTTGTAGATAAAGAGCCCAGTCAAAAAAGAGCTGACTTTGTTAGTAAACTAAAAACAAATAAAATTTTACGAGTTCCTGGTGCTTATAATCCTTTAACAGCAAAACTAATTGAAGAAATTGGTTATGACGCTGTTTATGTATCAGGTGGAGTTATGGCTAATGATTTAGGGTTTCCAGATATTGGTCTAACTACACTTCAAGATGTTAGCACTAGATCTTATTTAATATCAAGAGTTACAAGTTTACCTACAATAGTTGACATAGATACTGGCTTTAAGTCTTGCGAAGAAACTATTAAAACTTTTGAAGAGTTTGGAGTGTCAGCAGTGCACTTGGAAGATCAAGTAGAGCGCAAAAGATGTGGGCACTTAGACAACAAAGAATTAATTTCAACTGAAGCAATGGTCAAAAAAATTAAAGAATGCGTTGCAGCTAAACAAGATGAAAATTTTAAAATTATAGCAAGATCTGATGCTAAGGGTGTTGAGGGAATAGATAAAATGATTGATAGATGTAAAGCCTATATTGATGCTGGAGCTGAAATTATCTTCCCAGAAGCTTTGCATGATGAAAAAGATTTTGAAAAAGTTAGAAAAGAACTATCATGTTACTTGCTTGCTAATATGACTGAATTCGGAAAATCTAAATTATTCAATTATAAAGAGTTAGAAAATTTTGGATATAATATTGTAATTTATCCAGTAACAACACAAAGATTAGCCATGAAAAATGTAGAAGACGGCCTTAAAGACATTTTTGTGAATGGACACCAGAATAATATTATTGATAAAATGCAAACTAGAAAAAGACTTTACGAGTTAGTTGAATATGAAAAATATAACTCGTTGGATGAAAAGATTTATAACTTTAGTACAGAAGGACATGAATAATGAGTGATGATATCAAAAAAGGTTTACTAGGAATAATTGTTGATGAAACTGAAATTTCAAAAGTTATGCCTGAAATTAACTCTCTTACTTACAGGGGTTATGCAGCTCAAGATTTATGTGCAAGATGTGACTTTGAAGAAGTAGCATACTTAATTTTAAATAAAGAATTACCTAATAAAAAACAACTAAAAGAATTTAAGAAAGAATTATCTAAGGAAATAAATCTATCTAAAAATTTAATTAGTATTTTAAAAAAAATACCTAAAAATTCTCACCCGATGGACGTTGCAAGAACTGTTGTTAGCGTCATGGGTCTTGAAGATAAAGAAACTAAAGATAATTCTCCAAAAGCAAATTTAAGAAAAGCAATTAGAATTTTTGCAAAAACACCTACTGCATTAGCTGCCTTTTACAGACTAAGAAAAGGGAAAAAAATCATAGCACCGAAGAAAAAATTTAATTTTTCTGAGAACTTTTTTCATATGTGTTTTGGAAAAGTTCCAAATAAAGAAATTGTAAAAGCTTTTGATGTGTCATTAATTTTATACGCGGAACATAGTTTTAACGTATCAACTTTTACTGCCAGAACAATTACTAGTAGTTTATCTGATATTCATGGAGCAATAACAGGTGCTATTGCAAGTCTAAAGGGGCCTCTTCATGGTGGTGCTAATGAAGAAGTAATGCACATGATGAAAAAAATTAAAAAACCTGAGAATGCACTAAAGTGGATTACTAAAGCTTTGAAAAATAAAGATGTAGTAATGGGATTTGGTCATAGAGTTTATAAAAGTGGAGACTCAAGAGTTCCTACTATGAGAGAATATTTTAAAAGAGTGGCAATTATTAAAAAAGACAAAGTATTTGAAAAAATATACGACATTGTTGAAAAGGTAATGATTAAAGAAAAGAATATTTACCCAAATGTTGATTACCCTACTGGACCTACTTACCATTTAATGGGTTTTGATACTGACTTCTTTACACCTATATTTGTAATTTCAAGAATTACAGGTTGGTCAGCACATATTATGGAACAACATGCTGCTAATAAATTAATTAGACCTCTTGCTAGTTATAAGGGTAGTAAGCATAGAAAAGTTTTAGAATTAAATTTCAGATAAACTTAATTTTTTATAATATCTTTTATTTTTAATCTTTGAATTTTCCCAGAAGAGCCTTTTGGCAATTCTTTGAAAAAATGAATCTTATCTGGAGATTTATATTTACCAAGTGAACCAATGCAGTGCTGTAATAACTCTTCTTCTGAAACTGTTTCTTTATCTTTAAGCACCACGCCAGCTTCAATTTTTTCTCCATAATGACTGCACTCAACTGAAAATGCTGCTGCTTCTAATATTTTTGGATGTTGATATAAAACGTCATCAATTTCACGAGGTGAAATATTTTCCCCACCTTTAATTATAAGTTCTTTTATTCTGCCACGTACAAAAACAAAATCTTCGTCATCCATTAATCCTAGATCTCCAGTTAAAAACCATCCCCTATAAAAACTTTTTTTGGTCTCTATAGGATTTTTATAATACTCTTTCATAACATTTTTTCCCTTAACACAAATTTGCCCAATATTATTTCTTTTAGCTTCATTAAAATCATTATCAAGAATGGTGACATCGTTACCATAAGGAATTCCTGGAGATCCATATTTAATTTTTTTAGGTGGTAATGGGTTTGCTAAAATTGGAGCACAAGATTCTGTTAATCCCATTGTTTCTATCATTTGAATATTAAACTTTTCTTCAAAATTTCGATGTGTTTCTGGTGCAAGTGCTGCAGAAGCACTTCTTCCAAATCTAATTGAAGATGTGTCTAAGGAGTCAAATTCTTCTTTGGAGTATTTATTAATAAGCGCAGAAATTATTGTTGGTACAACGCTAAACCATGTACATTTAAATTGATTAATATACCTCCAAAAATTAGATGCTGAAAATTTTTCACATAAGACTAAAGAACTTTGACTGACAAGTGGTCCCATCACTGTTACTATCAATCCATTGATATGGTAAAGTGGCAATACACATAAAGCTTTATCAGTAGAAGTTAATTCATGAGAAATCATAACATTTTTACCTCCATGTAAAAGATTCTCATGACTTAACATGACCCCTTTTGGTTTGCCCGTTGTACCAGAGGTATACATAAGTAATGCATTTTCTTCTTTATTTATCTCACTATCCAAAACATCAAAATTGTTATCAATCTCTTCTAAAAAATTATTTTTGTCAATTTCAACTAATTCAATTTTAGTTGAAACTTTTTTTATAATTTTTTCAGCTAATTCAATATTATTTTTAGTAGAGAAAATTATTTTTGATTCAGAATGTTCTATAATATATGCAAGCTGTTCTTCGCCAGCTACCAAATTAAGTGGAACTTGTACCATACCAGAATACATGATTCCAAGCATTAACTGAATGCTGCTAAGAGAGTTCTCCGTAAGTGTGCAGATAATAGATTTTTTTTTTAGTTTCTTTTTATTAACTAGATAGTAATTAATTCTATCTAAATTATGCTTAAGTTTATCGTTTGATATATTTTGATTTGTATGAGGACAGCTTATAAAATTAGCCTTGGCTTTTTCTTTAGCATTAATTTCAATATAATCTCTTACTGTACTGAGTAAATTCTCTTCCATTATTCAAGATTTTTAACTTCTTCAGGGCTATATTTTTTACAATAATCTTCAAAATAATCTTTTAACTCTGCTTCAGAACCTTTTATTGTAGTTGAAATTTTTGTTGTATTAATAAAATGTTTATAATTAAGATTATTATCAATACTATTTTTTTGCCAAGTACCACAGCCCATTGATAAAGAAAATGGAAGACCATTTGTAAAGCTACCTCCTGTAGCAAAAGTATGTGCTTGGTTAACAATCACTCTACAAACTGGCAGTTCTAAACCTATTTCCATTACTCTTTTTTGTGTTTTACTATGAATACCAATCGAATGTCCAATACCTTGATAGTTTAAAATTTTTTGTGCAATTTCTTTTGCATGCTCAAAATTTTTTGCTTTATACAAAGTCAATACTGGAGAAAGTTTTTCACCAGAAAATAGATGCTCTGATCCCACACCATCTTCTTCAACCATCAACATTTTTATATCACTATCTACACTAAGGTTAATCTTATCAGCAATAAATTTTGCAGGTTTTGCTATAACTTCTCTATTTAATTTTCCCTCAATCCATAAGGTTTTTTCCAATAATTTTTTCTTTTCATTGTTTAATAATGTTGCACCTTCTTTTTTTAAACAGTCAATTAAATCATTGTAAATTTCTTCAATAATGATCAGGCTATTTTCCGAAGAACAGCTTGTGGCATTATCAAATATTTTTGACATTTTAATTTTTTTTGCAGCATCTTCCAAATCTGCAGTTTCATCTACTATTACGGTAACATTACCTTGACCTACACCAATTGCAGGTGTGCCACTTTTTGCTGCTTGTTTTACATTGTTTAATGACCCTGTAACAATTACAAGATCAACCTTTAACATTAACTGATTTGTTAGATCTTTAGTAACGGGCATGTCGAAAGTTTGAATTAAGTTTTTAGGAGCTTTAATTTTTTCTAGTTCAATATTAATAAATTCTAAAAGTTGTTTAAATACCTTGCTACCAGCAGGAGATGGAGAAACTATAATTGCGTTTCTTCCTTTTAATGCATTAATGACATTGTTTACTGGTGTTGCTGCAGGATTGGTTGATGGAGTAATTGCCCCTACTACACCAACAGGTTTTGCAATTTCTATTATACCTTTTTCTTTAAATTCATTAATTACACCGACAGTTTTTACTCCTTTTAAGTCTCTAAGAAGCCCCAATGTTTTTCTTCTATTCTTTAAAATTTTATCCTCAACATCTCCTAATCCAGTTGAGTTTACAGCTAGATTTGAAATTAATTCATTGGTAGATGGTTTGCATAAAGCCCAAGCAACAGCTGTTACAACTTCGTCTACTTGTTTTTGATTATACTTTTCAAAAATATTTTGTGCTTCTTTAGCTTTTCCAACTAACGATTCAACAATATCTGAAGGAGAATTTTTGTTCATTGTTTATAAAATTAAAAAGCTTCGCCCTTAATATTTAGGGCGAAACTAATTAAACGTTCTTAATAAGTATTAGGGCTTTAGTCCAGCAAGAAGTTTTGTTAAACTAACTTTTCTTGCTTTCCACATTTCTTGTACTTCAGCTCTATTCATTATTCTAACAGGTGAACCACCTTTTTTCATTTGTCCTAATGTTTTTTTATCATTGAACATTAAAGGAACTTTTGCTGCTAAAAATTCAATAATTTCAGGAGGTGTTCCCTTGGGCGCCATTATTCCTCTGAAATTAACACTTGAATTATCAACATCTAAGCCTTCTTCTTTTAATGTAGGTACATTTGGTAAAAATGTTTTTTCTCTTTGAAGGTCAGCGATAGCTAGAATTTTAATGTCATTCTGACTTCTAAAAGCATCAGACAAATTATTAAAACCAGCCATAACCTGTCCACCTTTAACCGCTGTAAGTGCTGGCACTCCACCAGTGTGAGGTACATATGTTAATTTGGCACCACTTGCTTTTTGAAATTGTAAAAAAGCTATATGATGACCAACAAACTTACCTGCACCTGAAAAAGTAACTTTTCCTGGGTTTGCTTTTGCAAATTTAACCATATCAGCAACAGAATTAAACGGACTATCTTTACCAACTATTAAAACTGCTGGATCAGCTCCCCAGTTTGCAATCGGTTCTAAGTTATCAATGTTGTATTTTGTATCATCGAAAACTATAGACTGTGAAACAAAGTGTGGGATATTGTATGCAGCTAAATCATAACCATCTTTTCTTGCTTTAGTAGCAAACCAATTCCAACCAACTTTTCCACCGGCTCCTGGTTTATTAACTATTACGATAGGCTGACCTAAATAATCTTTTTTAGGATGTGACGCCATCATTGTTACTAATCTTGCTTGAAAATCTGTGGCACCGCCTGGATTATAAGCTACTGTTACACTTATCGGTCTATCAGGGTAATCACCTGCTTGCGCAACTGATCCAAATGAAAGAAATGATAAGATAAAAGTGAAATATAAAAAAAGTTTTTTCATATTATTGATCTCCCTCTATTAAGTTATTAATTCAAAATTTAATCACAAATTTAATCTTATAACTAATTAATTTTACCTAAAAAAGTTGCGTAAAAAATAACATTATAAAAACAAATACAATCGCAGGATGTAAGGTAATTTTTAAAAAAGAAAAAATCGTGGAGCTTGAACTTTGAGAAGAATGGCAAAAAGAAAATATATAAATATAATAAAACACAGAGTTATTAAAAAATTATAAAAAATACTTTTTTTGTTTTTCTTTTCTGAATAAACATAACAGATGATTAAAAATATTAGTACCGCCAAAAAATAAAACCCTAAAAGTTCTCCAAATACCAAAAAAAGCAAGAGTGAGCCTAGATATATAGATAATTTTTTAATGTCGACTTCAGTAATTTTTTCATTTTTATTATAGAAATATAATACTAAAGATAAAAATGATAAAATAATCATTACTGTGCTTAATAGTTTGGGAAAAATATATGCCTCTGATGTGCCTCCACTAAATGAAGCATAAGCTAACAGTATTGATAAAATCAATACCAATACTACTGATGAAAGTTTATTGATCTTTATCATTTGTTTTTTTTTTAATTTCTGTGAACAGTCCGTATATAATTGATAATATACAAAGTGAAATTATCGTTAAATTTAAAGGACCTATTGTTAAGTAATCAAATATTCCATTTTGAGTATCAGCAATAATTTTTGCTTGGCTAAAATTTGTTTCAGCAATTGGTCCTAGTATCAGCCCCAATACAATAGGTGCTGCAGTAAAACCAAATTTAGATAAAAAAAACATAGAAACTCCTAAAAAAAGCATAACCATAACGTCTGCAAAATTATGCTGCACACTATAAGTGCCAAAAATTGCAAGTATTGTAATTGCAGCCGCCATATAATTTACTGGGGTTTTTATTACGTACTTAGCCAAACCACTTATATAAAGCCCAAAAATTAACATCAAAAACTGAGCTACTAACAAAGAGTTGATAAACGTCCACGTAGTTTCAGCATAAATAGTAAAAAGATTTGGCCCTGGAAACATTCCATGAATTAACAATCCACCTAATAAAACTGCAGCTGTTGGACTTCCGGGTACACCTAAAGTTAACAGTGGAACTAATGATGGTCCAACCATAGCATTATTTGCAGATTCAGCTGCTATAATTCCATCTGGCTCACCTTTCCCAAAGTTTTCTTTATTTTTACTTACTTTTTTTATTTGATCATATGAAACTAAACCTGCGATCTGCCCTCCAGCACCTGGAATTAATCCAATAATAACACCTGTTATACTACCTATAGTTAAAGCTTTAAATCTCGAAAGATTATATTTCATAGATTGAAATAGACTTTTTTTTTCCATTTGGAACTGATCTGAAAGATCTTGTTTTTTTTCAAGCATTGAAAGTACTTGTGGTATTGCAAATAAACCAACCAACGCTGCAATTATATTTATGCCACCAGAAAATATTGGATTAAAAACAAATCTTTCCACACCTAAAACTGAATCATATCCAATTGTTGCTAACCATAAGCCTAATGCACCAGAGAAAAGACCTTTAATAATTGAGTTAGAATCTAATGTTGCAATAACTGTGACTCCAAAAATTGCTATCCAAAACATATGTGATGGTCCAAACTTGAGTGCAACATTTGCTAATAATGGCGTAAAGAAGATTAAAACTAATATTCCAATAATACCACCTACAAACGAACTAATAAAACAATAATGAAGAGCTTCCTTGGATTTGCCTTTTTGTGCCATAGGATAACCATCCATAACGGTGGCTATGTTTGCTGGTGCCCCTGGTATTTTGAGTAAAATAGCGCTAATCGCACCACCTGCTACAGTGGCTGTATAAACAGCACCAAGCATTATCAGTCCTTGTTCAGGGCTCATCTTGAAAGTGAAGGGGATTAATAAAGCAACAGCCATTGTAGGACTTAAACCAGGAGCAGCTCCTAGTAGAAGGCCGCCAACAGTCCCTAAAATTAAAATTAAAATATTCCCAAACGTAAAAACATTTGAAAAATAGTTTAAAAATTCCATACTAAAACCATATCAACAAGACTATCCATAAGTCTATCAACTTTTTTTATTCTT
>CAJQSQ010000005.1 GCA_905616395.1 uncultured Candidatus Pelagibacter sp.
TTCCTTTTATTTTTTTATTATCAACTCAGATTTTTTTTATTAATCTTATAGATAAAAAGGAATTAGAAATTTTTAAATATTCTGGTCTAAATAATTTGTTAATAATCAAAACTATTAGCCTATATACTTTTATTGTAGGACTTATTGCTGTTGTCATTTTTTACAATACTTCTGCTATCTTAAAAAATTCATATCTATCAATTAAGAACAAATATTCAGAGGATAATAAATATTTGGCTGTAATTACAGAAAATGGGCTCTGGATCAAAGATGAAATAAATAACGGTATAAACATAACCAACGCAAATAAAGTTGATGATCAATTTTTATTAGATGTCTCCATTACTCAATTTAATAATAAATTTGAAATTTTAGGGATCATACAAAGTAATAAAGTTGATATCTCATCAAACAAATGGAAGTTATCTAATCCTACAATTTTAAAAGGTAATCAAAAAGAAGTATTAAATGAGATGGAACTACAATCTAATTTTAATTTAAAAAAAATAAATAGTTTATTTTCAAACCTTTCTTCACTTACTATGTTGGAGTTATTGAATTTGAGAAAAAGTTATATTTCTTTGAATTACTCTATAATTGATATCGACTCTCATCTATATAGTTTGGGCTCATACCCTATATACTTAACTTTAATAACTATATTTGCTGGAATTATAATGTTCAATATTGGTTATCAAAAAAACTCTTTTTTTAAAATAACACTTGGCATATTCTTGTCCGTTATCATCTATTATGTAAATTATTTTTTAATTGTGTTGGGGACTAATGAAAAAATTCCTTTAATTCTTTCAATTTTTCTACCTTTGATTATATTATCAATAATTAATTTCACTTCTATAATAAAGCTTAATGAAAAATAAATTTATAACTATTTTTTTTGTCTTAATATTTAGTTTGCACTTTTGTAAATTTTCCACAGCAGAAGAATTTAATTTTGATACTACAGAATTGCAGGTTACCGAAAATGGTAATTTAGTTAAAGGCATTAATGGTGGCATAATTACTACTAAAAATAATGAAATAGTAATTACTGCAGATACTTTTATATACAATAAATTTACTACACTTTTAGAGGCTGAAGGAAATGTAAAACTAGTCGATAAAATTGAAGATATCATAATTGAATCAAATAAAATTTTTTATTTAAAAAATAAAGAAGAAATTTATACACTTGGGAAAAGTAAAGCCATCAATGGTGTTAATTTTGAAATAGATGCCGATGAATATTTTAGATACAATAAATTAACCTCACTTCTGGAAGCTAAAGGAAATGTTGTACTAGATGACAGGATTAAAAATATTACTATCTATACTGATGAAATATTCTATTTAAAAAATGAAGAAAAAATTTCCACACTAGGTGAAACAAACATAGATGTTGAAAGTAAATATAACCTTAAAGGTCGTGATTTAACTCTACTTAGAAATGAAATGATTTTATCATCTAATAAAAAAGCTATTATTAAAGACGATAAATCAACTGTCTACGAACTTAATGGGTTTGTGTATTCAATAAATAAAGAAATTCTTAAGGGTAAAAATATGAAAGTCACAACCAATTTCAACAAAGATAAAAGTGATGAATTTTTTTTTGAAACAGGTTTTTTTAATTTAAAAGAAAACAAATTTTTAACAAAAGACGTTTTTGTAAAGTTACATAAAAGTTTATTTGGAGATGATGAAAATGACCCAAGAATTAATTCAGTTTTTGCAAAAGGTGATGAGTTTAACACTTACTATGAAAAAGCTGTTTTTACATCTTGTAAAAAAACAGACAAATGTCCTCCATGGAAAATGTCAGCTCCAAAAATTCATCATGATAAAATTAAAAAACAAATTATTTATAGAAATGCCTGGTTAGAAATATATGATTTTCCTGTTGCTTATTTTCCTAAATTTTTTCATCCTGACCCAACTGTTAAAAGACAATCGGGATTGTTAAGGCCAGAGATAGGAGATCATGACACATTAGGAGATTCAATATATCTACCTTATTTTTTTGTAATCTCAGATGATAAAGACGTTACAATAAAACCTCGAATATTTAATAACGCAGGTGAAAGCAGGAAATTCGTACTACAAAATGAATATAGGCAAATAACGAAAAACTCTTTAACTATAATAGACTCAAGTATTACAACGGGTCATTATTCAGATAAAGCTGATAAACCTGATAAAGACACAAGATCACATTTTTTTGCTAATTCAAAAATTAACCTGGATTTGAATAATTTTATCTTGAGTAATTTAGAAATAAACTATGAAAAAGCTTCTAATGACAATTACTTAAAATTATTTAACTTTATAAAATCGCCACTGTTGGAAAAAGGAAATACTAGCTCTCTTACATCTGAGATTAAATTAGACCTTGCAGATGAAGGGTATGATTTAACAACTTCAATTAGTATGTATGAGACACTCAGCGGCCTTAATTCAGATAGGTATCAATATGTACTTCCATCATACAATTTTACAAAAAATTTTTTTCTAGGAGACCTCGATGGAAGTTTCAATTTCAATTCTAATGGGAACAATACTTTAAGTGAAACTAATATTACCACATCTACACTTTTTAATAATCTAAATTATAAATCTTTTAGTTCATTTCTTGATAATGGAATTAAATCTAACTTTGAGGTTCTATTAAAAAACGTTAATTCGATGGGAAAAAACAGTATCAAATATAAAAATAGCCCTCAGTTAGAATTAATGAGTTCTTATAGCTATAATATTTCGATGCCCCTCTTAAAAGAAAATGAAAATAACACCAACACATTGATACCAAAATTATCATTTAGATTTAGTCCACATGACATGAAAAATAATTCTGCCACAGGTAGAAGAATCAATGCAGATAGTGTATTTAGCTCTAATAGATTGGCATTAGATGATTCATTTGAAACAGGAGAATCAATTACAATAGGAGTAGATTTTGTTAAACGAAAAAAAATTAAAGAAAATGAAATTACTGAAAATGAAATTACTGAAAATGAAATTACTGAAATAGAAGAATATTTTGATTTTAAACTTGCCACAGTTTTTAGAGCTAATGAAGAAAAAAATATTCCTATCAACAGCACATTAAATAAAAAAACTTCAAATATATTTGGGGAAATAAATTTTAATCCAAATAATAATATATCACTAGGATATGATTTTTCACTTTCAAATGACATGAATACTTTTGAGTACAATGCTTTAAATGCCAAATTTGTTTATAAAGATTTCTCCACTCAATTTTACTATGAAGAAGAAAGAGGTATCATTGGTCAAAAAAATATAATTGATAATACTACTGCATATAATTTCGATGAAAGTAATTCTTTATTATTTTCCACTAGAAGAAACCGACATCTTAATTTAACTGAATATTATGATTTAATCTATGAGTATAAAAATGATTGTTTGGTTGCTAGTGTAAAATATAATAAAACCTATTATGATAAAGGAGACATAGTACCTGTCGAAGAATTATTATTTTCCATAACAATTATTCCGCTTACAACTTTTTCTCCAAATAAAATGTTCTTAAATAAAGATAGAATAGACTGATGAAAAATTATTTACTAATATTTTGTATATGTGTAATTTTTAATGAAGCACAATCAACAGAAACTAAGATTGTTCATATTATTCAAAATGAAATTATAACAAATGTAGACATTAAAAATGAGTTTAAATACCTTGTGGCTCTTAATAATAGTCTAAAGGAGCTTGATAAAGAACAAATAATCATTATTTCAAATCAATCAGTGATTAGAGAGAAAATTAAAAAAATTGAAATATCCAAAAATTTTAAAGAAATAAAGATAAACGATGAATATGAAAATCTTTTATTAAAAAACATGTATTCAAATTTGAATCTAAAATCTTTATATGAATTTGAAATTTACTTAAAAGATTATGATTTAACACTTGATAAGATTAAAAAAAAAATAACTATTGATGCTTTATGGAATGAATTAATTATTAAAAAATATTCATCTCAAATAACAATCAATAAGCAGCAAATAAGAGATGAAATTTTAAACAATAGTAATATTCAAAAAAGAGAATACGAATTATCAGAAATTATCTTTGAGATAGAAAATAAAGACGAACTCCAAAAAAAATATGAAGAGATTAAAAAAAGTATTAATAAAATAGGATTTAAAAGTAGTGCTTCAATTTATAGTGTCTCTGAATCTGCTAAAACAGGTGGAAGAATTGGTTGGATTGGTGAAAATTCACTTAATAAAAAAATTAAGAAAAATATTATTGATTTAAAAATAGGTGAAACTTCAGAACCAATAATCTTATCTTTGGGTGTATTATTACTAAGAGTAGATAATATTAAAAATTCTAAAATTAATATCGATCGAGATTCTGAATTCAAAAGAGCAATCAACTACGAACGTAATAGACAGTTAAATCAATATTCTAAAATTTATTATAATAAAATTAAAAAAAACCTAGGATTTGATGGATAATAAACCGATAATTATTGTAGCCGGTGAGCCAAATAGTGTTTTTCTAGAAATTTTTTTTAAAAGTTTAAAATCAAAAAAATATAAAAGTCCATTAATAATTATTTGTTCTAAAAAATTGCTACAAGAACAAATGAAGAGATTAGAATTTAATTTTAAAATTAATGTTATTAATAAAACTTTTACTGATTTTAATAGATTAAATAACAAACAAATTAATTTGATTAATATTGATTATAAGTTCAATAATTGTTTTGAGAAGATCTCCAATAAATCTAATAAATATATTAAAAAATCTTTCGAAATTGCTTTAAAGATTATTAATAAAAATAACTTTACTAAATTTATTAACGGGCCCATTTCAAAAAAATATTTTCTAAAAGGAAAAACTTTAGGCATTACTGAGTACCTAGCTGAAAAAACAAAACAAAAAGGTAAAGTTGGAATGCTAATATTTAATAAAAATTTATCAGTTAGTCCAATAACAACTCATCTCCCATTAAAGAATGTTCATAAAGAAATATCGAAACAAAAAATATATACCCAAGTTCAACTCATCAATAATTTTTATAAAAAAAAATTTAATAAAGTACCAAGAATTGCAATAACTGGCTTAAATCCTCACTGTGAAAGTAACTTTCAAAACTCTGAAGAAGAAAGAATAATAATTCCAGCTATTAAGAAATTAAGATTAAAAAATACTAAAATAAACGGTCCATTCCCTGCTGATACAATTTTTACCAAATCATTATTAAAGAATTATGATGTAGTTATTGGTATGTATCATGATCAAGTACTTTCTCCCATGAAGGCTTTATTTAATTTTGATGCAATTAATATTACTTTAGGCTTACCTTTTACTCGTATTTCCCCCGATCATGGTCCAAATTATTCTATGTTGGGTAAAAATTTATCTGATCCAAAAAGCTTGATTCAAGCCTTAAATTTTTTGGACAAATAAGTGTATATAAAAGCAAAAAAAAGTCTTGGACAAAACTTCCTGATAGATAGAGAGGTGCTTGAAAAAATTGTATCCATAACCGATATTACTAATAAAGATGTTTTGGAAATTGGACCAGGGAGTGGGAACCTAACCACATATATTTTAAAACAAAAACCAAAAAAACTCTATGTAGTGGAAAAGGATGATGATTTAGCCATATTACTAAAAGAAAAGTTTGATACTGAAATAGAAATTATCAATGATGATATTTTAAAAGTTTCTGAAGATAATATCTCAGACCAAAAACTATCTGTCTTTGGTAATTTACCCTATAACATATCAACTCAAATCTTATCCAAGTGGATTCTTAATATTGGTTCATATTTTTGGTTTGAAAGTCTGGTTTTGATGTTTCAAAAAGAAGTTGCTGATAGAATTATATCTGAATTTAATAACTCAAAATATGGCAGACTGTCAATTTTATCTAATTGGAAACTTAATGTAAAAAAAATAATAGATATTAAGCCACAAAGCTTTTCACCAAGACCTAAAATAGATAGTTCTTTACTTTTATTCACTCCAAAAGAAAATTTTTTTGAATTAAAGAATCCTAAAAATCTTGAAAAGATTACTAGAATATTTTTCAGTCAAAGAAGAAAGATGTTAAAAAAACCCTTCAATCAAGTTTTTACTAATGGAAAACAGGTTGCAAAAAAATTTGGTATTGATCTTAATCTCAGACCTCAAAACCTTGAACCTGAAACATATTTCAAACTCGTAAAAGAATATGAAGACTTAAGAGGTTAGTTTTTCAACATGTTTTCTGACGAAATCTTTATCATAGTCTTTTGAACCATTGTTGATTTCAGCATCAATTAAACTGCTAATTTTCGAATAACATTCTTCTAGATTATCGTTAATAATTACGTAATCGTAGTTAATCCAATGTAAAACATCTCTACTAAATTCTTTCATGCGCTCTTCTACTATTAATTTATCTTTCATGTCTCTATTTGACAGTCTTTCAAATAATATTTCTTTGCTAGGAGGTAAAATAAAAAAAGTAATTAATTTATAATTTAACTTTTTATTTTTAATTTGATCAGCTCCCTGCCAATCAATATCAAATATTACATTTTCACTTTTTTCTAATTTTTCAATAACAGGTGTTCTAGTTGTTCCATAAAGGTGGTTAAATACTTTTGCGTATTCTAAGAACTCTTCATTTTTTACCAAATTTTCAAATTTATCATGAGTAACAAAGTAGTAGTCTTTGTCTTCAATTTCATTAGGTCTAGGTTTTCTGGTAGTGTGAGATACTGAAATATGAAAAAATTTTTTTTTAGAGAGAAGTTTTACTAGCGTAGTCTTACCTGCCCCAGATGGGGATGATAAAATTACCATTATCCCATCTTTTTTTATGGACATTTAATTTCTAGTTTGCTTTGCCTGCTATAAAGTTAACAGCATCACCTACAGTAAGAATTTTTTCAGCTTCACTATCTGAAATTTCTGAACCAAATTCTTCTTCAAAAGCCATTACCAGTTCAACTGTATCTAAACTATCCGCTCCTAGATCGTCTATAAAGCTTGAATCGTCCAATACTTTGGCTTCGTCAATACCTAAATGGTCTGCTACAATTTTTTTAACTTTGTTTGAAATATCTTCTGACATAATGTTCCTTTTTGTTATATTTCGTTAATAGTTCAAAAAGTAGTTTTGTCAACCCAAATACATGCCCCCATTAACATGTAATGTTTCTCCATTGACATAATCTGATTGATCTGAGCTTAAGAAATTAACTGCATTAGCTATATCCTCAGGTTTACCTAGTCTATTAGATGGAATTTTAGCAATTATTGTTTCTTTAAATTTTTCATTTATTTGGTCTGTCATAGCAGTACTTATAAAACCTGGGGATATACAATTAACATTGATATTTTTTTTTGCATATTCAATTGCTAAGCTTTTTGACATTGCAACTATGCCTGCCTTAGATGCTGTATAGTTTGCTTGCCCAGCATTACCTGTATGCCCTACAACTGAAGTTATATTTATAATTTTTCCAGATTTATTTTTAAGCATTTTTTTAATAGAATATTTGCACATTAAAAAAGTGGATGTTAAATTAATATTTATCACTTTTGACCACTCTTCTAAACTCATTCTAATAGTTAAGTTATCTTTTGTAATACCTGCATTATTAACAATGCAATCTAATGACCCACCCAATTCCTTTGTTGCATTTTCTATAAACTCTTCAATTTTATCATGTTGAGAAATATCAAATTTAAGAATTTTTATATTATTAAATTTTTTTTTTAGCTCTTCTAGTTTTTCAATTCTTGTACCAGTAGCTAAAATATTTGCACCATTTTGGTTTAACTTCTCAACTATTGAATTACCAATTCCACCCGAAGCACCTGTAACTATAATATTTTTATTTTTTAAACTACTCATTGATATTAATTAACTTTATATCCTCTTCTGAATTTATTGCACTAACTTTAACATTTCTGTCAATTCTCTTTATTAATCCTGATAAAACTTTACCAGGTCCAATTTCTATAAACTCTGTAACACCCTTCTCAATCATTAATAAAACACTTTCACGCCAACGAACACTACTTTCAATTTGCTTAACTAGTAATTCTTTTAGCTCATTTGAATTAGATATTTCTTTTCCTGTTACATTTGAAATAAGAATATTTTTAGGTTCATTAAAATTTAATTTTGCTATTTCTTCCTTCATCACAAGTGTTGCGTTATTCATTAATTTGCAATGAAAAGGAGCGCTAACTGGTAATTTAATATTTTTAATATTTGAAGACTTCAAATCAATCATAATTTTATCTAGGTCTTCAATTTTTCCACTTAATACAATTTGGCCTACAGAATTATCATTTGCAATAAAGCATTCGTACCTGTCTTTATTCTCATTTATAATCTTTTTTATTACTTCAATTTCCGAACCTAAAACCGCAACCATTCCACCTACTCCTTTTGGAACGGAGTTTTGCATCGCATTACCTCTAATTTTTAATATTTTTAAAGTATCTGAAAATGATAATGTGCCAGCAGCAGTTAATGCAGAATATTCTCCTAAAGAATGTCCTGCATAAAATTTTGCTTTATCTAAATCAATTTTAAACTGTTCTTTGATTAATTTGAATATTGAATAACTGAGCAAAAATATAGCTGGCTGAGTATTTTCAGTTAAATCTAATTCTTCTTTAGGGCCATTTAAGATAAGGTTTGATAGCGAGAAACCAAGTGTATCATCTGCTTCCTTGAATAAATCTTGGACTAAGCTATATTTAGCGTGAAGGTCTTTACCCATTCCTACTAATTGTGAGCCTTGACCTGGAAAAATAACAGAAAACATTTAATTATCTAAAATTTATTATGGTTTTAAGTGTTGTAATTCAATAATTATAATAGTATATCCTCACTTTTTATTAAAGAACAATTATGAATTTATACGAACACACAATAGTTGCTAGACAAGATACTAGCCCAGCTCAAGTTAAGCAGTTAACTGAGAAATATTCTAAAATAGTAGAAAAAAATGAAGGAGAAATAATACAAACCGAAGATTGGGGTTTGATAAATTTAGCCTATATTATTAAAAAAAATAAAAAAGGCATCTACATGCATTTTAAAATTAAAGGATCTGGAAAAATTATTGATGAATTAGAAAAGAATGAAGCAATTGATAAAAATCTTCTAAGATATATGACGGTTAAGGTTAAAAAATTTAATTTAGAAGCTAAATATTTTTCAAAAAAAGATGAGTATGAAAAAAAAGAATATAAAAGAGAATATAATAGAGATTAATTATGCCATCAAAAAAAAGAGCAGGAAATAAAAAAAAAGGTACTCAAAGTAACTTTGCGAAACTAAGTATTTTTCAACCTAATAAATATAAATTTAAAAAAACTTGCCCTTTATCTGCTAAAGGTGCTCCAGAAGTTGATTATAAAAATATCAGATTATTGAAAAAATATATGTCAGAAAATGGTAAAATTTTACCATCGAGAATTACAAATGTTTCACAAAAAAAACAAAGAGAGCTTTCTCTATCTATTAAGAGAGCTAGAAATTTAGCGTTAATTTAAATGAAAGTTATACTTTTAGAAAATTTAAGAAGAATTGGATCTATTGGAGAAATCATAGATGTAAAAAGAGGTTTTGCTAGAAACTTCTTAATATCAAATAAAAAAGCTCTTTATGCTTCTAAAGAAAATATTGCAGAAGTTGAAAAAATTAAATCTGATCTAAATAAAAAAGATACTGAAAAGAAAAAAGAAGCTCAAAAAATTTCTGAACAAATTAACAATAAAGAATACGAAATTCAAAAATTAAGTACTGAAAATAAAGAACTTTATGGATCAGTTAAACCTACAGAAATTTCAAAACTAATATTAGAAAATGACAAGCTAGATATTAAACCTTCAATGATACAACCAATAACTGAAATAAAATCAATTGGTAAATTTAAGGTAAAAATTATTCTTCACTCTGAAGTAGATTCTGAAATTACTATTAATGTAGTTACAGCTGATACTATCCAATAATTATACAATTTTTTCCCCAGCATATATTTGTTATTTTTTTAAATCTTAATTGAGATAAACCTTGTTCATGGAAAATAACTTGAGCATAGTTAAAGACACGTTTAAAGAACTTCCAAATAATATTGAAGCTGAGCAGGCTGTAATTGGATCAATATTAGTTCAAAACGAAATATTTGACGAAATAAATACGATCGTTTCTAGCATTAACTTTTATGACCCCATGCATCAAAGTATTTTTTCAGCAATTGAAAGTCTTATTTACAAAGGGATGCTTGCAAACCCGATAACTTTAAAAAATTATTTTGAAAATGAAAAGGATGAATTAAATGTTCCTGAATATCTGGTTAAGGTTACAAAATTTTCTACCCCTCCAAGACAAGCAATAGAATATTCAAGAATTATTTATGATATGTTTGTAAGAAGAGAATTAATCAAGATATCTGAAAATACTATTGATGCAGCAAAATTAAATGCACTTGATGTTAATGGACAAAATATAATTGAAAATTCAGAAAGACTATTGTTTGATCTTGCTGAAAAAGGATCTTTCAATTCATCTCTTGTTAAGTTTGATGAGGCAGTGAAGCAAACTATAGAAATGGCTTCAATGGCATTTAAAAATGATGAGGGAATTGTGGGGGTACCCACGGGTTTAAGAGATCTAGATGATAGATTGGGAGGTCTTCATAATTCTGATTTAATTATTATTGCTGGGAGACCTTCTATGGGAAAAACGGCTTTAGCTACAAACATAGCTTTTCATGCTGCTCAAAAACTTCTGGAAAGTGGAAAAAAGTCTGCAGTTGCCTTCTTTTCACTTGAGATGTCTTCTGAACAACTATCAACTAGAATTTTAGCAGAACAATCCAGAATTAAATCAAATGACATTAGAAGAGGAAAAATTTCTGATGAGCAGTTTGATAAATTTATTGAAACTTCAAAAAATATTTCTGAGCTACCTTTGTTTATTGATGAAACTCCAGCAATCAGTGTTGCCGCAATGAGCAACAGAGCAAGAAGAATTAAAAGGTTGCATGGTTTAGATTTAATTGTTGTTGATTATATTCAATTAATGAGAGGATCGGGAAATAATAGAGATGGCAGAGTTCAAGAAATTTCTGAAATCACCCAAGGTCTTAAAGCCATGGCTAAGGAACTTAAACTTCCTGTGATTGCTCTTTCACAGTTATCAAGAGCAGTTGAGCAAAGAGATGATCATAAACCACTTCTATCTGATTTAAGAGAATCTGGATCAATTGAACAAGATGCAGATGTTGTGATGTTTGTTTATAGAGAAGCTTACTACCTAGAAAGAAAAGAACCAAGACCAGCAACTGTTGAACATGCTGAATGGCAAGCAAAGATGAGTGAAGTTTCACATTTAGCTGAACTTATTATTGGAAAACAGAGACACGGCCCAACTGGTAATATTATGGTAGAATTTGAGGCAGCATTTACTAAATTTAAAGATACTCAAATTAACTAATATCCAATATAAATAGCGTTAAATGCTATCGCAATTGTATCAAAATACTATTTTAAAAAACCCTAAGTCAATTTTTTTACTACTATTGATTACTCTTTTAAGTTTTGGGTATTTTTCTAAAGATTTTAGGCTAGATGCCTCATCTGATACTCTATTAATTGAAGGTGATCCTGATCTTGAATATTTAAAAAAAGTCACTGAAAGATATGGTTCTAAAGAGTTTTTAATCTTAACCTATTCTCCTAATGAAAGGATGGTAACTGAATCTTCTATTAATAATCTTTTAAGTTTAAAGTATAAAATCCAAAGTCTAGATTGGGTTCATAGTGTTATTACACTACTCGATATCCCCTTATTAAGTAATTCAGAAGCACCTCTTCAAGAAAGATTGGAAAGCTTTAAAACTTTAAAAGATGAGGGTGTAGATATTGAAAGAGGATTTAAAGAAATATTAAATAGTCCAGTTTTTAGAAATTTTGTAATAAGCGAAGATGCTAAAACAAGTGGCATAATTGTTTATATAAAAAAAGACGAACTAAAAGATATTCAAAATAAGTCAGTTCAAGAGATTGAAGATTATAAAGATACTTTAAAAAATAAAAATCACAAAAATATCACCCAGATAAGAGAGATCATTAAAACCTATGGAGATGTTGGAAAAATATACCTTGGGGGTATTCCAATGATCACAGATGATATGATGTCATTTATTAAAAGTGATATTATTGTTTTTGGTCTAGGAGTTCTTTTATTTATTATCGCTACTCTATGGTTTATATTTAGAAAGCTAATTTGGATTATTGTTCCAATTAGTAGTTGCTTTTTTTCAGTTTTAATTATGACAGGTCTACTTGGTCTTTTAGGTTGGAAGGTTACCGTTATATCTTCAAACTTTATTGCTCTAATGTTAATTCTAACTATGGCAATGAATATTCATATGAGTACCCGGTTTCTACAATTAAGAGAAGATTTTCCAAATTTAGATAATTTTAAAATTATTACAATGACAACTAGTAAAATGTTTTGGCCGATTATTTACACAGTTCTTACAACTATATGTGCTTTTCTATCTTTGGTATTTAGTGGTATTAAACCTATTATTGATTTTGGATGGATGATGACTTTAGGATTAATAACTTCTTTTATAATTACATTTACTTTACTCCCTACTCTACTGAGCTTTATGTCCAGCAATAAAATGAAAGTTAAAGAAGATGCTGACTCTAAAATTACTTCTTTTTTTGCTAAAATTTCTATTAACAATAAAAGTATAATTTTTTTAGTAACAGGTTTGGTTGTTACTTTAAGTGTTATTGGAATAAGTAAGCTTGAAGTTGAAAATAGTTTTATAAATTATTTTAATAAAAATACCGAGATTTATAAAGGCATGAAGCTTATTGATGAAAAGTTAGGTGGTACTACACCTTTAGAGGTTATATTAAAATTTCCAGATAAGGTTGCCACAGAATCTAGTGAAGATGATGAATTTGAAAGTTGGGATGATGAAGGCAGTAAAGATGATGAAAAATACTGGTTTACAAAAGATAAAGTTGAAAAAATTCAAAAGGTTCACAGTTATTTAGATAGCCTCCCTGCGGTTGGAAAAGTTTTATCATTTAGTTCAATTATTGAAGTTGCCACACAGTTAAATAATAACAAGCCTCTTGGAACTTTAGAAATGGGTGTCCTTTATTCAAAAATTCCAGAAAGTATAAAAAAAGATATTATAGATCCTTATATATCTATAAAGGATAATGAAGCTAGAATAAGTCTTAGAATTATTGACTCGCAGGATGGTTTAAGAAGAAATGATTTAATAAATCAAATAAATTTTGACCTTGAAAATAAATTAAAACTTAACAAGGAAGAATTTAAACTAGCAGGTGTTTTAATCTTATTTAACAATTTACTTCAAAGTCTTTTTAAATCTCAAATACTCACATTGGGTTTGGTCATTGTTGGAATTTTTTTCATGTTTATGATTTTATTTAGAAATTTTAAACTATCTCTTATCGGTGTTGTTCCAAATTTTATTGCAGCTTTCTTTATTTTGGGAATTATAGGTCTGCTTGGAATACCACTTGATATGATGACTATCACTATTGCAGCGATTACTATCGGGATAGCGGTAGATAATAGCATTCACTATATTTATAGATTTAAAGAAGAGTTTTTAAAAAATAAAGACTATAATAAAACACTAAAAGTTTGTCACTCAACAGTGGGTGTTGCAATACTAAATACTTCAATAACTATTGTCTTTGGTTTTTCAATTCTTGTTTTTTCAAAATTTATACCCACTATTTACTTTGGTGTGTTTACTGGTTTAGCAATGCTACTAGCAATGATTTCAGTATTAACTTTACTGCCCTCTCTTATTTTAATAAGTAAACCATTCGGAAAATAAAGTCATTATGCTTGATGCTTTAAAAGATTTTTATCAAGTGGTATCTTTAATAGACCTAATATTTCTAATAATTACAATTTTCTCAGTTATCAAGTGTTACAGCAAAGGTTTTATTTTAAGTTTATTGTCAGCTTCAAAGTGGTTGTTGGCTTATGTTATAACTTTACTTCTTTTTCCAAAAGCTAAGCCTTATTTTAAAAATATAATTGATAGTGAGTATGTATTAGATATTACACTCGGTATAACTATTTTTATTTTAGTGGTCTTTATTATTCTAATAACAAACAAAGCTATTAGTAAGACAGTAAAATTTGTCGGACTAGGAAGACTCGATTCCTTATTTGGGTTATTTTTTGGATTTATACGAAGTTATGTAATCTGTATTTGTTTATTTTCAGCTATAGATATTGTGTATAATTATAGTAAATGGCCAATTAATACTGATAAATCATACGCCTTTCCATACATAGAAAAAGGTAGTAATTATTTGTTAAAAGAGTTTCCAAATGAAAAAAACTATCAAGATTCTAAAGAAAAAATTGAAGAACTATAATCCAAAACTTAAAGAAGAATGTGGCATATTTGGCATAAGCAATAGTGATGATGCTGCTGCCTTAACTGCTTTAGGTCTTCATGCATTGCAACACAGAGGTCAAGAAGGATGTGGTATTGTATCATTTGATGGAAAAAAATATCATTCAGAAAAAAGATTTGGTTTAGTTGGCGATAACTTTAACAAAGAGAAGGTTTTAAAAAATTTACTTGGCAAGCATGCTATTGGACATAACAGATACAGCACTACAGGTGAAAATACTTTAAGAAATATCCAACCCTTTTTTGCAGATACTAATGCAGGTGGTATTGGAGTTGCACATAATGGAAATTTAACCAACTCAGTTACACTTAGAAATAAGCTAGTTGAGGATGGTGCAATTTTTTACACAACATCAGACACAGAAACAATTGTTCAATTAATTGCAAAATCAAAAAGAAACAAAACTGTCGATAAAGTTATTGATGCTATATTTCAAATTCAAGGAGGTTACGCATTAGTTATGCTTACACAAAGCACCTTAATAGGTGTTAGAGATCCTCATGGGATACGACCCTTGATTATTGGTAAAATAAAAGACAGTTACGTTTTGGCGTCTGAAACATGTGCGTTAGATATCATAGGAGCTAAGTACGTAAGAGATGTAGAGAATGGTGAGATTGTTCTGATTGAAAATAATGAATTAAAAAGTTTTAAACCATTCCCTGCAAGAAAAGTTAGGCCTTGTGTTTTTGAATATATTTATTTTGCAAGACCAGATAGTTTATTAGATGGAAAGTCAGCTTATGAGCACAGAAAAAACTTAGGAGTTGAACTCGCTAAAGAAAATAAAATTAATGCAGATATAGTAGTCCCTGTACCAGATTCAGGAAATGCTGCAGCACTTGGATTTGCTCAACATCTTGGAATTAATTTTGAATTAGGCTTAATTAGAAACCATTATGTTGGAAGAACTTTCATAGAACCCAGTCAAAAGATTAGAAGTTTAGGTGTAAAATTAAAATTAAATGCTAACAAGTCAACAATTGAAAATAAAAGTATTATTTTGATAGACGACTCATTGGTTAGAGGAACAACTTCTCATAAAATTGTTAAAATGCTTTATGACGCTGGTGCAAAAGAAGTTCATGTTAAAATTGCTTGTCCAGAAATTAGATATCCTGACTTTTATGGGGTGGATACACCAACAAAAAAAGAATTATTAGCTGCCAATAAAACAAATCTGGAAATTTGTGAATACATTGGTGCTAAATCTTTAGATTTTTTATCGCTTGAAGGTTTGTATAGAGCAATTGGATTTGAAAAAAGGGATGACACCTATCCTCAATTAACAGATCATTATTTTACTGGAGATTACCCTGTAAAACCAATTGATATATTGGGTGATGATAAAATAACCCAACTATCTTTATTAAGTACAGCCTCAGGAAATTAAAAAAAGCACAGTAAAATTTACTGAAATGACTTTAAATTAATCCTTATATCACTATATATAAATCAATGATTATCAATAAAGAGTATGTAATTAATTATTTTAATTCAGGAATTAGAGATACCAAAGATTTTAAAATTGGTATTGAGCATGAAAAATTTTTATTTGATCAAAATGAAAACAAAAGAGCTGATTACAAAACTGTTCTAAGAATGTTTGATGAATTAAGTGAGTTTGGCTGGAAACCAATAACAGAAAAACAAAATATTATTGGATTACAAAAAGAAGGAAAAAATATTACGCTAGAGCCAGGTAACCAAATTGAGCTATCAGGTGATAAACTAAATAATATTCATGAAGCTTGTTCAGAATCTCATGATTATTTATTTGAATTACAGCAAGTGACTAAAAAAATAGGCTTAAAAATTGTTAGTGCTGGTTTTGATCCGATTTCAACTCTTAGTGAAGTTCCAAATAATCCTAAACAAAGATATGAAGTGATGACAAAAGATATGCCCAATGGTGGCTCACTTAGTCTTGATATGATGTATAGAACTTGTGGTACACAATTAAATCTTGATTATAATTCAGAACGAGATTTTATAAAAAAATTTAAAATAATTAACTCACTTGTTCCAATATCAATTGCACTATTTGCAAATTCTTCAATAGTTGAGAAAAAAAATAGTGGCTATATGTCTTATAGGTCAAAAGTTTGGCAAGACACTTCACGTGGAGGACTTCCTGAAGTTTTTTTTGATAACATGAATTTTGAAAAATATGCTGATTTTGCAATAAACTTTCCACTTTTATTTATACAAAATAATAAGGAGTACCTATCAGGAAAAAATTATACTTTTCTAGATTTTATGAATGGAAAAATTAAAGAAATAGGCAACAGACTTCCAACAGAAGATGATTTAGCTACCCATCTAAGTACTATATTTACAGAAAATAGATTAAAAAAATATATAGAATTAAGATCCATGGACACATGTGGTTGGGACTGCTTATGTGCTGGACCAGCATTTAATACGGGGATTTTGTATGGCAACTTAGATGAAGCTTATGAGTTAATTTCTAAATGGGATAAAAACAAAATCATTAATGCTTACTTTGAGGCTCCTAAAAAAGGTTTTAATACAGAGTTAATGGGTAAAGATTTATTATACTGGTCATCGTTATTACTCAATTTATCTAAAAAGGGTTTAGAGAACAGGGATATTTTAAATAAATCTGGTGAAAATGAGAAAAAATTTTTAAACCACCTAGAAAAATTAATTGATAACAAAACAACTAACGCAAATCATATGATTGATAAATTTTCTAAAAATGAAAATTTAGATGAACTATATGACAAATAAGATCGTTGCTATTCAAGGCAATCATCCTTCAAAACTTAA
>CAJQSQ010000006.1 GCA_905616395.1 uncultured Candidatus Pelagibacter sp.
AATAACACCATATTTAGCTTTTGGAAATAATACACCTATCATCTTGCTTGGTCTCTGATCTTCGTTATTATTTTCAGTCATATTAAATTTTTCTATAAAAAAGGGCACCACAATTTAAGTAGTGCCCAAAGTTTATTTTATATTACCAGTCAGTAATATTGCTTTTATGATCATTTGCACCATGTCTTTTCCTAGCTAATCGTGAGAGTTTTTCACTCTCAGATCTAGCAGTCAAAACATGCCAGCCAATCCAAAAAACTACACCAAGAATAACTAGTAAAGTTTCAGTGGATCCAGCTCCCGGATAAACTGCCCCGACAACCTCTTTTGCACTTAAATGATCTATCCAGTTTGTAACTGTAGCCATATTTTCCTCCTTTACCTAGTTGAAGAGGCGACGGCTTTTTCAGCTTCTCTATCGTCCTCCATTATTTCATAGTCTAGTCCAGCTATTTCAACATCATGTGGTATTCTTAATTTACCAAATGCGTTAAGTATTCTAGCAATGACATAACCTGGTAGCATCCCAAGAACTCCGAACATTATAATTGCCCCAAGGAATTGCCCCAGTGGATTGATTGATGCATAAGTTGATCCGTCCCACATAGCTCCAACACTGTATCCAGATGAAGGATAGCCATTTAAAACAAATCCACAAATTATAAGTCCAGCGACTCCAGCATAACCATGCACCGCTACTGCACCAACTGCATCATCAATTTTGAACTTACGTTCAACCCAGTAATGCATTTTGTATGCAATAACTACACCGATCGCACCAATAAGCATTGCTTGTATCGGGTGATACAAATCATTACCTGCAGATGCACAGATGATACCAGCCAGTCCACTTGAGTAAGTCCAGAAAGGATCACCTTTGGCGACCACGTATCCTGCCAATAATCCACCTGATAGTGACATCAAGAAGTTATAGGTTATCCCACTCAGTGTGGTGGGGGTTACATATATGTTGGTTGCCGTCCAGTACGTTACACCTTCCATGCCATACTCAGGTCCAAGATCAAATATCGGTATATTACATGCCGCATAAAAACCCCAGAACCCAGTGTAGATTAAAAATAATCCAACTGTAACTAGCCATGGGTTTCTTGGTCCTATATTTCTTGGTTCACCACTTGATGAGAACTTTCCAATTCTAGGTCCTAAAACAATTAGAACACCTAAGGCAAATCCACCTGCAATTGCGTGAATTACTCCTGATGCATAAGCGTCATGATATCCTAAAATTTTGAGCATCCATCCATCAAAGTGCCATCCCCAAGCAGCATCAATTACCCAGAAAAATGAACCTATTGCAATGGCTAAAATTCCAAATGCAAAAGTTGTAATTCTTTCAATGATTGCTCCAGAAACAATTGAAGCAGCTGTCCATGAAAATAGTAAGAATGCAGCCCAGAATACTCCACTTATATGATCACCTAAGTTAACTGCCATAAATTCAGAGTTGGCTAAATACCATTTTGCACTAAAAGTACTGTCGTCAGTAATCAACGCTGTACTCTCAGTCATTATTGATGGTGCTATTCCCGGTCCTGTTGGGAATGCCCAATAAATCCACCAACCAAAGAAAAACCAGGTTACCGTTACTAGCGGTATTACCATGGTATTTTTCATTAAAGTATGTTGGTGATGTTTATAACGTGAAGCTCCAACCTCATACATACAGAAACCGACGTGAATTAAGAACATCAGTACTACAGTTACCCAGTAGTAAAACTCTGTAAATATGACTGTAAGAGCGCCTAATTGATCAGTCATAATCTCTCTCTCCTTATTAGTTTAGGAAAGCTTATGAAATTTTTAGGGGTGTGACAAACTAAACAGCGCTCAAATAAACTAGCAATGACGCTAGATTATAAAAAAGAATCAACCTTTGATTGATGAATTAGAATTTAAGGTAAGCTTTTTTTAAATCAACAAGAGGGTGCTTAGGAGACATTTGAAACTTAACCAAAAGCTCTCTTGCAATCATATCTCTATCTTGTTGGTTGTTTGGTAGTTTGATTGATTTTGGAATGGTTACCCAACCATTTGCATTTCTACAAAACACTGCTGGTCTGTCTTCTTCATAACCCATATGAACATCTTCTAACCAGTTAAGATCATCCCACCCCATAGCTTCTACATATTTTTTTAAGAATGGAGTAATCTTTTTATAATCAGGCAATAAGTTAACATCATATCTATATCCAATATGTTGACCAATTAACTTTTCTCTAGCAGTCTCTTTAAAAGTACCTAGTTTAAGTTTTTTTTCTTTTTTAACTTTTGCTTTTACTTTTTTTTTAACCATTTTTGATCCTTATATTTTATGATAATTATCAACACCAACAGTATAGTTAGTTCCAGTCATAGGAACTTTTGCTAATGCAGATGCTTCCATTGTTAATGCAGCTAAATCTTCAGGCTCTAAAGAGTGAATATTAGTTTTACCACAAGCTCTTGCTAAAAGCTGAGCTTCTAATGTCATTGCATGAAGGTAATTGTAAACTCTTAATGCAGCATCATCAGGATTTAATCTAGCTCTTAATTTAGGGTCTTGTGTTGCAACACCTACTGGACAACGTCCAGTATGGCAGTGATAACAATCACCAGCTTTAACACCCATCTCTTTTTCAAAGTTTGCTTCTGGAATATCTTTATTACAGTTCAACGCTATTAAAGCACCAGTTCCAATTGCTATTGCATCAGCACCTAGGGCTAAAGCCTTCGCCATATCAGCACCATCTCTGACACCACCAGCATAAATTAAAGTTACTTGACCAGTTTTACCAACATCATCAATAGCTCTTCTAGCTTCTCTGATTGCAGCAATGCCAGGAATACCAGTATTTGCAGCAGCTATGTGAGGGCCTGCTCCAGTCGAACCTTCCATCCCGTCTAAAAAGATTGAGTCAGGGTTGCATTTTGCAGCCATACGAACATCATCATAAACTTTTGATGCACCTAGCTTTAATTGAATGGGCACTTTATTTTTTGTTAACTGTCTTAACTCTTCAACTTTTAAAGCTAAATCATCTGGACCTAACCAGTCTGGATGTCTTGCTGGAGATCTTTGATCAATACCAGAGGGTAGGGATCTCATTTCTGCAACTTGGTCAGTAACTTTTTGACCCATTAAATGTCCACCCATTCCAACTTTTTGCCCTTGTCCAATAAATACTTCAATTGCGTCAGCAAGTTGAGCGTGATGAGGATTAAAACCATATCTTGATTGAATACATTGGTAATACCATTTTTCAGAATATCTTCTTTCATCTGGAATCATTCCACCTTCACCAGAACATGTAGCACTCCCAGCCATTGTTGCTCCTCTTGCTAAAGCAGTTTTTGCTTCATAAGAAAGGGCTCCAAAACTCATACCTGTAACATATACTGGTATATCTAGCTCAATTGGGTTTTCACAGTTTGGTCCAATTATAGTTTTTGTTTCACATTTCTCCCTGTAACCTTCGATTACAAATCTTGTAAGAGTACCTGGTAAGAAAACTAAATCATCAAACGTTGGAATTTTTTTCATTAATGCCATTCCACGCATTCTGTATCTTCCAAGCTGAGCTTTAATATGAATATCGTCTATAACTTCAGGAGTAAAAATAGCATTATGACCTAATAAACTTTTATTTCTTTTTCCTTCTTCATGTACATGAACATCAGCTTTTCCACCAACATTACCACTTGCTTTTTTTAATTTTTTTTCATTTTTTTTAGTTTTCTTTTTAGCCATTATATAGCTCCTTTCTTTTCATGAGGTTCTAGATTATCATAGTTCCAAAGTTTTTTCCCTGCGACTATTTTTGTCATTTTACTGACGTCAAATTTTTCACCAATCTCTGCAACTTTCAATTTTCTTTTTAACCAGTCTTGGTCAGTATCAGTTAGGTCAGCAGGAATTGCATCACTTCCAAAAGAACCAATTTTACCACCAATGAAAATTGTTCCATCATACATAGAATCTCCTAAATTTATTCCAACATCACCTAAAATAATTATTCTTCCTCTTTGCATCATGAAACCTGTAAAAGCCCCAGCATCACCACCAACAATAATAGTTCCACCCTTCATATCGATACCAGTTCTAGCACCAACACTACCTTTACAAATTAAATCTCCACCTCTAATAGCTGCACCAAAACAAGATCCAGCATTTTTTTCTATAACAACTTTTCCAGCCATTAAGTTTTCTGCACAAGACCAACCAACTCTACCATTAATTCTTACAGTAGGTCCGTCACAAGATCCCATACCAAAATAACCTAAACTTCCTTCAAAAATTAAATTTAGTTTATTTAAAATACCAACACCTAAACTGTGTTTTCCTTGAGGGTTTTTGATTACGATTGTTCCAAAACCTTGGCTCATTAAATTATCAATTTCTTTATTAGCATCAGCAGCTGTCATTTCTTTAACATCTAGCTCTGTTCTTTTATTAAAATCAACATCGTAAGTGCCAAAATAATAAAGGTTTTCACCTTCATCAGGATTAAAAAACTTTTGTTGAGTTCTTCCAGTCAAAACTTCTGAGTGCATACCCATTGATTGTGACTTTGTTTTATTTTCTGTAGTCTTTAAATTTGCCATACTTTTACCTCTCCATCATATGGATCATATGTATCTATCTCTTGTGGTAGAACTGATCTGATTGCTATTTCTTCTGAACCCATTGCTACTAGATCGTCTGATTCATAAAGAACCAAAGGTTTTGCAGCCATAGTATCTTTTGCCATTCCCAAAGAATCTTTGGTTGCTACAAAATATGTAAACACACCATCAAGACCTGTTAAAGAAGCCTTCATACCCTCTTCAAGAGATGCTCCTTCTCTCATTTTTTGAGCAATATAAACGGCGATTAACTCTGAATCACATTCAGACATAAATCTCATCCCTTTATTCTCAAGTAATCTTCTGTTATTCCAATAATTAGTTAATTGGCCGTTATGAACCACAGAAACATCACTAAAAGGATAACCCCAAAAAGGGTGAGCAGACTTAATATCAACGCCAGATTCAGTAGCCATCCTAGCATGACCAATTGCATGAGTTCCAACTACTTTATCTAAACTGTATCTGTCACAAACCATTTGAGCATTACCTAGATCTTTAATTACCTCTAAAGACTTTCCCATTGAAAGAATTTCAACACCTGGAATGCTTTCAATTTTTTGTGAAAACTCTAATAAATCTTTTGTATCGTAAGCAAGTTCATATCTTAAGGAATAGGGTAGAACTCTTTCTTCTTTAACTATTTTAGCACCTAATTCTGAGAGGTATTGATCAACTATTTTTTTTCTTGCATCGTAAACTGAAACATCTTCCATTATTGAAGAACTTCCTTCACCTACATTTTCACCTACTTTAAAACGCATAATAAAATTTTTACCATCTGTATCACCATACAAAGCATAACCAGTAGAATCTTCCCCTCTATGCTTTAATGCTTGTAACATCCCCTGTAGTTCACTTCCTACATTGGAGGATTTTCCTCTATGAATTAAACCTGCGATACCACACATATTTCTCTCCCTTTATTGATAATTAAGATTACGGTAGACAATCCAGATAAGTATCTAGATCCCATTGAGTTGTTGCACCTAAAAATTTTTCCCATTCATCGTTTTTATACCAATGGAAAACTGTATACATTTCATCTGGCATAGCTGATTTTATAACCTCATCTTCTGCCAAACGATTTAAAGCCTCACCGAGACTCATTGGTAATTTCTTAACTATTTTTCCAGCAGCTTGAGCTTCATACATGCTTCTAGACTCGGGCTTTCCTGGATCAATGTTATTTGTTATTCCATCATCAAAACATTTTAACAATCCTGAGCCCATTAAGTATGGATTGTGCATTGAATCAACTGAACGATATTCAAATCTTCCTGGTGCAGATACTCTTAATCCACAAGTTCTATTTTGAAATCCCCAGTCAGCATAAACAGGTGCCCAAAATCCTGTGTCCCACAATCTTCTGTATGAGTTTACAGTAGATGAACCAATTGCAGTTAATGCTCCCAAATGTTTCATTACACCACCAATAGCTTTCAAACCAATTTTACCTGGTAATTGAATATCTTTAGTGTCAGGCATAAAAGTATTTGTTCCACCTTCAACGTAAGTAAATACCTCATCCATTCCTGGTAGAGATTTATGAGATAGTTTATTAACTTTATCTTTTCCACCTGTCCATAAAGACATGTTCGTATGACAACCACTTGCTGACACACCCATAAAAGGTTTTGTCATAAAACAAGCTATCAAATTAAACTCCCTAGCTACTTGGGCACAAATTTGTCTGTAAGTAGAAAGTCTATCTGCGTTTCTCAAAACATCATCGTACATCCAGTTTAATTCTAATTGTCCTGGTGCATCCTCATGATCACCTTGAATCATATCAAAACCCATAGCTCTAGCGTATTTAAATACTTGCATGAAAACTGGTCTCAGAGATTCAAATTGATCTATATGATAGCAATAAGGCTTAGAAAAACCTTTACCAGTAGGAGAACCATCTTCATTTTTAGTTAACCACATCATTTCCGGCTCAGTTCCAACTCTTAATTGGTAGCCATGTTTCTTTTTAAATTCTTGAGCATGTATTCTTAAATTTCCACGACAATCTGAAGTTAAATGCGCGCCTGGATTATCTCTTTCTTCTCTATTTCTAAAACAAGTAACAAATACTCTTGCAACTTTTTTATCCCAAGGAAGCTGACAAAAAGTTTCAGGATCAGGTATACCAACTAACTCTTTAGCCTCTGGTCCATAACCAATATAATCACCATGACGGTCCACAAATAAGTTTGCTGTTGCTCCATAAACTAATTGAAAGCCTTTTTCACAAGTTCTTTCCCAGTGATCAGTAGGAATACCTTTTCCAACAACTCTTCCGGTTACAGAAATAAATTGAAAATAAATATATTCAATGCCTAGCTCATTAATCTTAGCTCTAACTTGCTTTACTAACTTATCTCTTCCTGGTTGTGCAACGTGCTTGTCTAGATCAGTCATTATCTCTCCCTCTAATGAAATTTTTATTTATCGAACCGTAACTGAAAAATATATTGGTGTCTAGGCATCTTGATTATAATATATATATATAATTTTTATAACTACTATAAGGCAATTACGTGTGTAAGTTGTGTGATCATTTCTTTCAATGATAAGTAAGCTTTATTTTTAATTTTAAAAAAATTATTTAAGAATTTTTGAATAAATTAATTACTAATGAATAAAAATTTATAAGAAAAATATTTTTAATTTGAGTTAGTACTTTTATTAAAATTTATTAACTGGGTTTGAGGCTTAACTCCAAGGGAAGGGACTATTAGAAGTAGGATGAAGTTCACCTTTTTCGTAACGGTCAAATCTGAAAGGTTTTAATAACTCACTTTCAGTTCCAAGAATTTCTTTTGCAACAAGTTCACCAACACCAATCATTTTATATCCGTGGTTAGCATCAGCTATCATATAAACATTTTCTAAAAATCGGTCAAAGATTGGAAAATTATCTGGCGTCATACATCCAAGACCACCCGATGGTCCTTTTCTATATAAATTTGATTTACCTTCAAATCTTTTTTGACAATGTGCTAAAGCTGAACACCACATATCATTAAAAGCTTCTGTTGTTTGAAATTCAGGAGAGTCAAGCCCGTAAGGGTCAATATTTATTTCATCAAAATGTTTATCAACTATGTAAGGAGATGTTCCACCCTGCACTCCAAGACCTTCAATATCTGGTTTGTAATAAATTCCCCAAAGCTCTTCTGTAAGTAATTTTTTAGTTGTGTCTGAGTATAATGGAGCAGTTGAATCAACATGCATTACTGGAGGTTGACCACCATCATTCATTTTTAAAAAATCTTTATCAACACCGATAACACCTTCTTGTAGCATCCAGTATTTCCACATGTCTTCTTTATGAAATTTTCCGTCCTGTCCTTTAATGTTGGCAAATTTTGGAAGCTCTAACATGTTCCAAAAATCTCTAACCCAAGGACCAGCACCAACAACAACTTGTTCACACTCAATAAGTCCCTTATCTGTTTCAACTCCTGTAACTGCTTTACCAGTACTTCCTTTTTTAAATCCTGTAACTGTTACACCCTTAACTATATTAACTCCATTTATAACAGATTTACTTTCAAGAGCTTTTACTGAATCTTTATTAAATGCATACCCACCTTTTTTTTCATGAAGTACCGATGTTATGCCTTGTGCTTGCCAATCATCAAACATACCTTTCATATATTTGGTACATTCTTTTTCACCTTCTATAAATTCTGATTCATATCCAATAGCTTTTTGCTGCTCATAAATTGTAGCAACATCGTCATGCATAACTTCTGGAGAAATTTGTAAGTATCCTACTGCATTGTAATTCCAAGCTTTAGGATCACTTTCCCACACTGAAACAGAGTGAGCCATTAATTCTCTCATAGCTGGTTGAAAATAATTATTTCTTATAACACCACAAGCTATTCCGCTTGCACCTGCTGCCGTATCTTTTTTTTCCAAAATTACAATATCACCTGGATTTTTGTACGTTTCAGAAAGTTTCCATGCTGTACTTAACCCATGAATTCCACCACCGATAATTACTACTTTAGCTTTAGTTGGTAGAATTGACATAAGAAAAGGTTATTCTTCTTAAAAACAATTAATAGGATTATTTTTATAACAAAAATATATATATATAAAATAGTAATTAAGTGTGACGCTCTTAAATAAACCTTTAATAGCTTATGTTTTTTAGTCTGAGTAAGTATTCATTAAATTCATTAATAAAAGATTCACTTGGCCTAATATTTTTTATTCGCTGATCAGTTGAAGTTTTTTCTAAAAAGAAGAATCCTTTTATACACGCTTCATTAATTATTAAAGCCGCTTTTGGTCTGGAAGTTTTAAAAAGTCTTGTTTTTAATTCTTCTACCGAAAGCTTTTCATTAATCTTATATGCATGCATCACTAGCAACATCAAATGGTAATGAGAAGGTGACTTTCTAAAATAATAATTACTTGAAGTGTGGGATTGTTTAACTTGATCTTCCCAGAAGTCTAAAAGACTTTTTTTTTCATCTGTCATATTATTTAAGCTCTGACTTTAGATTTAGTTGGATCATAGAAAGGAAAAGGCACCACTACAGCAATAATTCTTTTTTGATGACCATCAATTTTTCCTATTTCTACTTTAGTTCCTATTTCAGAATACTTAACATTAATTCTACATAGCGCAATATTTTTTCCTAGTTTAGGAGACAACATTCCACTAGTTACTACACCAACTTGACCTCGACCTATATAAACATTATCACCATGAGCTGCAGGTTCGTGTCCATCTAATTCTAAGCCAACTAGTTTCTTTTGTGGGTTTGCTTTTCTTTTAATTAATTCTTCTTTGCCTACAAAATCATCTTCTTTAGTTTTAAGTGGAACTGTAAATCCAATTCCTGCTTCAAAGGGGTCTGTTTGATCATCAAATTCATAACCATAGAAAATAAGGCCAGCCTCAATACGAACCATATCAAGCGCCTCTAACCCTAAAGGGGTAATGTTAAATTCTTTTCCAGCCTCCCAAACCTTATCCCAAACTTCATTGGCATCTTTTGGATGACACCATATTTCATAACCAAGTTCTCCAGTGTAACCCGTTCTTGAAATTATAATAGGAGTTCCTGTTTCATGATCTATTCTTGCAATTGTAAATCTGAACCATTGAAGCTCAGTAATGCTAGGTTGTATTGGAGGTGTCCAAACAAATTTTTCTAAGATTTTTCTACTATTAGGACCTTGCACTGCAATGTTATGAATATGATCTGTTGCAGATTTTATCCAAACTTTATAATTTTTCTTTTTTGCCTGTTCCTTTAACCATTCACCACTGTATTCATCTCCACCTATCCATCTAAAATTATCTTGTCCTAATTTAAATAATGTTCCGTCATCTAGCATGCATCCATTTTCATAACACATTGCTGAATACACAACTTGACCAACAGATAATTTTTTAACATTTCTAGTTAATGTGTATTGCATTAAATTTTCTGCATCGGGACCTAGAATTTCAAACTTCCTTAAAGGTGAAAGGTCAGTTGCAATTGCACTCTCTCTACAAGCCGTGTATTCATTTATAGTTCCAGAACTTGTAAAATTATTAGCTAACCAAAAACCTTTATACTCAACAAAGTTTCTAGTTAAGGCAGAAGTTCTTTTATGGAATCCAGTTTCTTGAGTTAATTTTGGTTCTGAGTCTGTTTTCATTCTAAATGCTATTGCTTTTGAATATTTTTTTTCCTTAGGATAAGTCCTAACAAAAATATCAGTTGGATTCCAACCATTTGCAGGATCTACATCACATGGGCAAGCTGAAGAAACACAGGTTAAATCCCTTAATGCTCTAAATAATACATAATCACCAGCTCTTGAGTAAGGTTCATCAAACGAAGCAACATTGTTAGCATCAATTGCAGTGTTAAAAAAGAGATTGATAGCTGACCAACTTTTACGGGAGTTAATATCGTATTTTTCTAATCCTTTATTAAAATTGTCTGTACAATTTATATGACCCATATAACCCATATCCTCATAATACTTAGGTGTGCAAGCAAGGTTAAAAGTATCATGTCTGCCAACTGTATCTCTAACTACTTCAATCATAGCCTGATGATCATCATCATAAAACTTTGAAAATAAACCTGGGCCAGGGTAGGCACCACCCATAAATGTTCGAGTTGATTTATCATTTAACATACTTTGAATTCCATCATTTAATTTATGAGTATCAAAAGCTAAAAAATCAGAACATTGTCTTCCACCTGGATCAATTATCTGAATATATTCTCCAGCTTTTACCTCATATGTTTCTGCAGTTCTTCTTTTTATAAGTTGCTCAATTATTGGATCATTAAGAGGTTCTGGTAAAATAAACTGCTCATCAGTTTCTATAAATTTAGCTTTACTTAAAAATACTGTTAAATCTGTTGGTGGATTTTGCTCATGAACATTCATTGCATTCCCTGGTGCAGCAATCATCACTATACATTTGTCTTTAGAGTTTAAGGTAATCTTTTCTCCCATTAAACAATCTTCATTAAAAATAATGGATGATTTTACTTTATTAAGATCTAATTTTTTTTTCTTAAATAGTTTTGAAATTTTTTCATCATTAGCAATAGCTCTTTTGGAAAAGTCAGCATTTGCATTATCTTTTAAATTTAAAATTGATAAATCAGATTTGCCTTTTGAATTAAAAACAATTATTTCACAAATTTGTTTTCCTTCTTCATTTATGATTTCTATTTTATCATCTGGTAAAACTTCTATAACTGACAGGCCACCACCCTTAATATAATATCTTTCAACTCCAGATGGTAAAGTTCTTAAACCAGGATTTTTAATATCTTTACTAGTACGTAGCATTGCCAGTCTAAATTTAAATAAATTGTCTTTAGCATAATATAATCAAAGGGCATTGACTATAAATTTAATAAATGAGAACATAAGCACTTAACTTAATATTGGGAGAGAAAAATATGAAAAATAAATTACCGTTAATTATCGGTGCTGTGGTAATTGTTGTTGCCGCGATTTTCTTTATGCAAGAAGGAGATAAAACTGCCAAAAAAGCTGGTGATAGCGCTCAGCCTATAACTATTGCTACTCATAACTGGTCAAGCCAAATTGTAATGGCTCACGTTATTGGTGGAATTTTTGAAAGCATGGGAAACAATGTAAGCTATGTAAACACTGACTCACAAGCTGTGTATGAATCTATTCGTATTGGAGATGTAACCCTAGCTCACGAAGTTTGGGAATCTGCTTTTGGTAAATCATTCACTACAGCGCTTGAAAAAGGTGGTATAACTGACTGGGGTGATCACGAAGCAAGAACTCTTGAGGATATGGGATATCCAAACTGGGTTGCTGATAAAGGATTATGTCCAGGCCTTCCAGATTGGACTGCATTAAAAAATCCTGAATGTGCTGCAAACTTTACAACACCTGATTCAGATGGAAAAGGAAGAATGTTAGAAGGTCCACAAAGTTGGCACGGAGATTTAATACCTCAGAGAATTGATGCTCTTGGGTTGGGAGATCTTTGGACAGTCAAATTTGCTGGAAGTGCAGACGCACTTTGGGCAGAACTTAAAGCTGCTGAGAAAGAAGGAAGAGGAACTATAATATTCAACTGGACTCCAAACTTTACGGATGGAAAAGGTTTCACATTTATAGACTTCCCTCCATACTCTGCTGGTTGTAGACCAGAAGATGGTGGTGATGGAAAATGTGGATCTCCAGATGGTTATTTGAAAAAAGCTGTTAATGCAGACTTTCCAACAACTCACCCAGCTGCAGCAGCAGTGTTCAAAAAGATGTCATTCTCAACAAGTCACATTGGAGCAATGGCTGCTTTAGTAGACGAAGATAAGATGACTCATGAAGACGCTGCCAAGAAGTGGTTAGCTGACAACAAGAGTGTTTGGCAACCTTTTACTAAGTAAGGGTAAAATAAATAAATTGAGATCTCTCCCAACAAAGTTGGGGGGGATTTTTTTGAACATACTACCCAATCAAATAATCAAACTAGGATTTATTATTTAAATGATTAAGTATTTTCTATATATTTCGCTTAGCTTATTAATATTCAATTTATCTTTTGCACAAAATACAGATATACAAGAAGATATTAAAATTAGTTTTGTATGTGAGTTAGAAAAAAAAATACTAAAGAATTCAGAATATAATTATCAAACTTTTTTAGCCAAAGATTTAAATGAAAAAAATTTAGATAAATTTGAAATTGATGCAAAACAACCGGAAAAACTTTTAATTAATGGATTATCAGTGTTCCTTTCAAAAAATACAAAATTAGATGTAAAAGTTGTAAACAAAGACATAGTTTTGTTTAAAGCTTTTGATGAAGAAAAAAACTATTCAGAATCAGGTATAATTAATAGAAAATCAGGTGAATTAGTTCATGAAGTTACAAAAGACTTAAAAAGTGATAATTTTGAAAAAGACATTTCTTTTTATATCTGCACTTAAAATAAAAAAATGAAAAAATATATATTCTACATAATTTTAAGCTTCTTAATTGCGACGTCTGTATCTGCTAGAAAAACAGGTTGTGAGGGGAATTGTGAAAATGGCTTTGGTAAATGGACTTATACGGACAAAACTACCTACGAAGGGAATTGGGTAGGTACACAAAAACATGGACAAGGAATCGAAACTTGGCCAAATGGATACATTTACAAAGGAGAATTTAAAAAAAGTAACTGGAGTGGGCAGGGAATTTTAACCTTCCCGGATGGATCTAGATATGAGGGTGAATGGGCCAATGGTTTTATGAATGGAAAAGGAAAGTTTAGTTGGTCTGATGGAAAAGAAAAAATAGGAATTTGGAAAAATGGCAAATTACAAGAATAATTATGAACGTAAGATATTTTAATAAATTAAGAGAATTATTACCTGAACCAGTTAGGCAATTCGGTGGTCTTGTTTCCTTAACATTTATTGTAATTTTATCTTTTGCTATTTTAAATGGTTTTTTTGGTCAGGGAGATGAGCTGGTGGAAAAAATGAAAAAAGAAGAAGCAAGAATTGCACAAGCTAACAAATTAAGTAAAATAATCTCTATACTTCCGTCGGGTATTTTAACTTTTTATGAAGCAAGCAATCATTACAAGCTATCTAAAAAACAATACGAAACAGTCTGCAAAATAACAAAAATTATTCCTCAACGTGCGGTTATGGGTGCAAATCTAATAAATTTTAAAGCTACACAAATATACACTACTAATGGAAATCAAATTGCTGAAACATTTGTTAATTGGGATAAAGAAAAAAAAAAGTGTATTGCTGGTTTTATTTTAAGTGGAAGTATTGATGGTGCTGAAAAAGAAAAAATTACTGTTAGTGGGGAAGTTTTAAATTTTTTAAGTACTGGAATTGATACAAGAGTTTATTTTATTAAAAATTTTTAAGGAGGAAAACAATAAGTATAAATAATATAAAAAGTGTATTTTTATTTTTATTTCGTGTAACTTGTAAAGCGTTATGACCAACACTGTAATTAAATGTGATTCTGTTTATAAAATTTTTGGAGCAAACGCCAAAAAGATGCTCCAAGAAGCCAATGGAAATGTAGATGCAAAAACATTTCAAGAAAATGGATGCATAGTAGGTGTGAACAATGCTTCTTTTGAAGTTACAAAAGGAGAAATGTTAGTTGTGATGGGATTATCTGGCTCAGGAAAATCAACACTATTAAGGTGTATTTCTAGATTAACAGATGCAACGGGTGGAAAAATTTTCATAGAAGGTCAAGACTTGCTTTCATTAAACAATAAAGAACTAATTGATCTTAGAAGAAATAAAATGGGAATGGTATTCCAGAGTTTTGCTCTACTGCCACACAAAACAGTTTTAGAAAATATTGCTTTTCCACTTCAAATTAAAGGGGTCGAAGATCAAGAAAGCATTAATAAAGCTATGGATATGGTCAAACTTGTTGGTCTTGATGGAAGAGAAAACTATTTTCCAAGAGAACTTTCTGGTGGACAACAACAAAGAGTAGGTATTGCCCGTTCATTAGCTGTCGAACCTGATATTTGGTTTTTAGATGAACCTTTTTCTGCATTAGACCCATTAATTAGAAAAGAAATGCAGGATGAATTTTTGAGACTTCAAGGAAAATTACAAAAAACAATTATGTTTATTACACATGATTTTGATGAAGCCTTAAAGCTTGCTGATCGTATTGCAATTATGAAAGATGGAATAATTGAACAGCTAGATACACCAGCCAACATTGTTTTAAATCCAGCAACAGAGTATGTCAGAAAATTTACTGAAGAAGTTCCTAGAGAAAAAGTACTAAAAATAGAAGATATTATGGACAAACCACATAATGAAAACTTAAGTGATTTAAAAGTACTAAAAAGTGAAATAATTGAAAATGTAGCTGAAAAGATTTTAACTCAAGAAAAATCTGTAGGAGTATTTGATGAAAACAATCAAATTGTTGGAACTGTTCACCCTTCAAAAATAATTAACACTGTTTTTGGTGGAAAAAAAAATAGTGATTAAAATATGGAATTATTAAAAAAGTATCCAAAATTATTTCAATGGTTATTTTTATTAATTGTTTTTTTCTTTTTATGCTTTGCAATAGATGTTCCTGAAACCTATAAATTTATAAGAGGCCAGGCTGAATTTATTAAAGACCCAAATCAAAGTACTTATACACTATTTGGTGCAGAAGTAAGATATTATGCATTTGATGTTTTTTGGAGGCTACCTCCTCTACTTGGATGGCTACCTATTTGGATAAACGATTCCTTATTTTTTTTAATGAATGAGTGGATGCCAATGGAGTTTTGGAATGAAAACACTCAATCATACAAAACTCGACCCTTAGTTTTGCAATTAACAAGAAACATGACTGCGTTTATGACATTTCTTATTGAGCTAATTCGAGAGATTATGTTAGGGGGAGTTCAAACGGTTGTAGCATTTACCAGTTGGGATTGGATAGGTGCAAATCCATGGGCAAAGTTACCAGGGTTACCTTGGACAATTATTGCAGCAGGTGCTGTGATACTTGGATATAATTTAAGTGGTAAAGGTCTAGCTTTATTTGCCGGTATAGTTATGGTTTATATTTCTATTTTTGGCCAATGGAAACCTTCCATGCAAACTCTTTCTTTTATATTGGTTGCGGCGCCACTTTCTTTTCTTTTTGGTTTGGGCTTAGGTATTGCGGCATTTAAAAGTAAACGTGTAGAAAAATTTTTGTATCCAATACTATTGGTTATGCAGACAATGCCTCAGTACGCTGTATTAGTTCCTGCAATAGTTCTTTTTGGTGTTGGTGACCATGCTGCAGTCATTATAACTATGGTCGTAGCTGTTCCGCCAATGATATTGTTAACTCTATTAGGTCTTAGAGGAATACCCCCTGAGATAATTGAAGCTGGCAGAATGAGTGGATGTAATAATTGGCAACTAATGTTTAAAGTTTTAATTCCAACTGCAAGAAGAGATATATTAATTGGAGTAAACCAAGTTATTATGGTTTGTTTTTCTATGGCAGTTATTTCAGCTTTTATAGGTGCTAAAGGATTGGGGTTTAATTTATTACTAGCATTAAATCAGTTGAATATTGGATTGGCATTAGAAGCAGGTTTGTGTATTAGCTTGATTGCAATATTATTAGATAAAATGTCCTTAGCTTGGGCAAACAAACAAATAGATTATTTTGGTAACTTGACTTTTTTTGAGCGTCATAAAAGTGGATTGTTTTTTGCTGGTGCAGTATTAATTGGAATTATACTTGCCTATACTGGATCATTTTATTTTAAAGAAGGCTTCAATTATTTATTTGAAGTTCCACACAATAAAGGAATATCAACAGCAGATTTTTGGAATAGAGGAGTTGATTGGATTTGGGATACCTTCTTTTATACTTTTAAAATTTTTAACACATGGTTAATAGTAGATGTACTACAGCCCATGCGTGCTGCCTATTTACGGATGCCTATTGTTGCAACATTCGTTCTAGTCATGGGTGCCGGATATATAATTGGAGGATTACGTTCTGCTCTTGTAGTGGGTTCATTAACATTATTTATTGCATTAAGCCCATGGTGGGATAGGGCTTTAGTCACATTATACATGGCAACTTTTGGAGTTTTTATATCGACTGTAATTGGATTTACTGTTGGAGCATTATGTTTTCAAAATAAATATACTACAAATTTTATGTTGGGAGTTTGTGATATCTTTCAAACATTTCCTTCATTTGTATACTTAATTCCAGTAATGATGCTTTTTGGAGTTACAGATACATCGGTATTAATTGCGGTAGTAGTTTACGCAACTATACCTGCCACAAGATATACCATTGAAGGATTAAGAAGTGTTCCAGCTGCCTTACATGATGCAGCTACAATGTCAGGTGTTACAAAATTACAAAGATTATCAAAAATAGAATTTCCTTTAGCATTTCCTCACATGATGCTTGGTTTAAATCAAACAATTGTATTTGCTTTGTTCATGGTAATTATTGGAGCATTTATTGGAACAGAAGATTTGGGACAGTACATTCTTAAAGCTTTATCTGATAAAAAAGGTGCAGGTATTGGATTAACACTGGGTCTTTGTGTTGCCTTTATAGGCCTGATATTTGACCATTTAATACGAACTTGGGTAGAAAAAAGAAAAAAATACCTTGGTATAGATTAGTTAAAATATTCAACTTTAGAAAACGATCTATTGAAAAACTCTAACAAGTTTAAAAAATCATTATTTTGGTTGATCTAAAAACGTTTTTAAAGAATCGTCCATTGCAACTTCCCAATCAGTATGATGTTTTGGACCAACTGATCCAGTTACTGGTGAAGAAAAAGACTTATTTCTATAAGTCATAATATTTTCTACTTTATGGTGTTCCCATTCTTTAAAAGTTTTTCTAATCAATTCAAAATCAATTTTTGGATAATCAGATAAAGTATGAAGTTCTTTTGTATACTCAGTTTGAAAATCTATCATTTGATCTGCATTTTCTAACTTTTCTTCAAGAGATACCCATTTATTGATATCTTTTTCAATCTCTGAATCACTTGGAACTTTAATTTTTCCCATTATAACATCTCTTGCAAACCAAGCCTGACAATCAAACATATTAAAAGTATGAAATTGATCTTGCATGCCCAGGTAAATTAATTTGTGATTATTCTGCCAAACCACACCTTTATATAACTTTGGTGGATACAATCTATTTCCTGTATTTAATTTTAAATCTTCAGATATAAAAGGAAAATGATGAAGGTAACCTGTACATAAAATTACAGCATCTGCTTCTTGTACATACCCATCTTTAAAAATTGCTTTATTGCCTTCAAGTCTATCTAGGTGATAAACTTCTTTCATTCCTTTTGGCCAATTAAATCCCATTGGATTATGCCTGTAAGCTATTGTCACACTTTTTGCTCCATACTTATGACACTGAAGAGCCACATCTTCTGCAGAGTAACTACTTCCTAAAACAACTACATTTTTATCTCTAAATTCTTCTGCATCTCTAAAATCATGAGAGTGCATTATTCTACCAGGAAAAGCTTTCATACCTGGATATTCTGGAATGAACGGAACAGAAAAATGTCCATTAGCTATAATAACATAATCAAAAATATCTGTTGAAGAGGTAGCCTTTTTTTTATCACGATAAGTAACTTCAAAATTATTACCATTATAAACAACATTAGTAACTGTTGTGCTAAATTTTACTTTATTTTTTGAATTACCTTTTTTTATTCTACCCAAAATATAATCGTACAAAACTTCTCTAGGTGGAAAAGATGGAATAGGTTTTCCAAAATGTTCATCAAAAGAATAGTCAGCAAATTCAAGACATTCTTTAGGGCCATTTGACCAAAGATACCTATACATACTATTAGGTACAGGGTCACCGTATTGATCGGAACCTGTTCTCCAACTGTAGTTCCATAATCCTCCCCAATCTTCTTGTTTATCAAAACAAACTATTTCAGGTATTTTTTCACCTTTTTTTTCAGCTTGTTCAAAGGATCTTAAAGCTGATAAACCACAAGGCCCAGCACCAATAATTGCTACTTTTGTCATAAAATCACCTCTCTCTAATAAATTTATAACTGTACTTTACCAACAAAATGCTAAAAATTAATATAAAAAAATATAGCATTATGAAAAAAATTATTATTATTGGAGCTGGAGCAATGGGGTCAGCATTCGCTGTGCCATGCCTTGAAAACCAGAATGAGGTAACACTTGTTGGTACGCATTTAGAAGATGATTTAATAAACAATATTAAATCAAATAATAATCTTCACCCTGCCTTAAATATTGAATTACCGGGAAAATTGAAGGTAGAAAAATTTGAAAAATTACAATCAATACTTGAAGGTGAGGTAGATATAATTGTTGCTGGAGTTAGCTCTGTAGGAATTGAATGGTTTGTTAATCAAATATCAGAAAATTATAAAAAAAATACTCCCATTATTTTATTAACAAAAGGTTTAGCTATAGAGGGCAATGAACTAATAACACTTTCAGATAAAATTAAAAAACTTCTCAAGGAAAAAGGTCATGGAGAAGTAAATATTTCAGCAATCAAAGGACCTTGTTTAGCAGCAGGTCTTGCATATAAAATGAGAACTGGAACAGTTATCGCAAACCCAGATATTAAAGAAACAGAAAAATTAAAAAAAATTATATCAACAAATTATTATTCAACAGAAGTATCAGATGATTTAACTGGTATCGAGTTATCAGGTGCAATTAAAAATATTTATTCAATGTTAATTGGAGCTTCTGAAGGATTAAGTAATTCAAAAGCACCTAAAGAAATTCAATCTAAATATTATTTAAACACATCGGCCTCATTAATTCATAGATCAATTTCTGAAATGGTTGAATTTGTTTCTTTTTATGGGGGTAGAGCAGATACAGTTTATGGTTTAGCTGGTTTAGGTGATTTATATGTAAGTGCAATAGGAGGAAGAAATAGTTTGATGGGAAAATATTTAGGTGAAGGATATTTATATAAAGAAGCTAAAGAAAAATTTATGAAAAATATTACAGTTGAGGGTGCGCAACTTGCATTAGAAATTGGACCTAAAATTTTACAAGACCTTAATTCTAAACATTTTCCATTAATGTTTAGTATGCTAAACACTATATGTGAAAATAAGAAATTAGAAATTCAATGGTAAAAAATATATTAATATTTGTTTTTATAGTCCTTGGAATGGTGGTTATTCTAAATTTTAGTGATTATAATTTAAAAAGAGCTGTCGATGCCTGCCTAGCTGGAAGTCAAAAATTATCTAAATCAAAAATTACAGATCTTGATGAAGCTAAAAAATTTTGTGAAGAAGAAATAAAAAAAAATAAAAATTAAAAAGAGACCCTTAAATGAAGTCAAATTGGAATTATCCAACAACCATGTGGGTTGGAAAAGATAGAATTAAGGATCTAAGTATTGCTTGCAAAACTTTAAACATTAATAAACCATTGTTAGTAACTGATAGCGGTCTTGCTAAATCAAAAATTGTAATCAATGTTCTAGAGAATTTAAAAGAAGGTGGTATTTCAGTTAAATTATATTCAGATGTTGTGGGTAATCCAACTGGCGCCAATGTAACTGAGGGTGCTGATTATTATAATAAAAATAATTGTGATGGAGTAATAGCTTTTGGAGGGGGTAGCGGCTTAGATGTTGGTAAAGCAATTGCATTTATGTCAGGTCAAACCTTGCCTATTTGGGATTTTGAAGATGTTGGTGATAATTGGACTAAAGCAAACTCTGAAAAAATTGCACCAATTATTGCTGTACCAACAACTGCTGGAACAGGATCAGAAACAGGACGAGCATCTGTAATATTAAATGAAGAAACGGGTGTAAAAAATATAATCTTTCATCCTAAATTTTTACCTTCAATAGTTATCTTAGATCCAGTATTAACACTTAGTTTGCCTGCAAAGATTACAGCTGCAACTGGTATGGATGCGCTAGCCCACAATTTAGAAGCATATTGTGCCCCGGGATATCACCCAATGGCTGATGGAATTGCTTTGGAGGGTATGAGATTAATTAATGAATGGTTATTGGTAGCAGTTAACAATGGATCAAATATTGAGGCACGACAAAACATGTTAACAGCAGCAAGCATGGGATCAACAGCATTTCAAAAAGGCTTGGGGGCAATTCATTCATTAAGCCATCCAGTAAATGCTTTAAATAATATTCATCACGGTTTATCCAATGCAATATTCATGCCTTATGTATTAACATTTAATAAAGATGCAATTGAAAAAAAAATAATAAAGATTTGTGATTATTTAGAACTTAAAGATAGATCTTTTGATGGATTTGTTAACTGGGTTTTAGATTTAAGAAAAAAACTAGATATCCCACATAAATTATCAGAGGTGATTGATGAAAAAGATTTTGATATTGATAGATTATCAAAAATGGCTTTAGCTGATCCATCTACTGGAGGAAATCCAAAAAAATTAACTGAAAATGATATGAGAAAAATGTATCAGCATAGTATGCGTGGAGAATTGTTTAAATGAGTAATTTAAATATTTTAATTGTTGAAGGAAATATTAGGGAAGATAGTGAGTTTTTTATTAAAGCAGCTGGAAGTTCTGCAGCAGATAATCTAAAAAATTTAATTTTAAAGATAGAACCATTAACAAATACAGAAATCATAAATCCTGGTCATGATGAAGAGACGACGAGTGCTCTAAAAAATATGAGTAAATATAATGGCATTGTGTTTACTGGTGGTGCAATGAGAATAAATGATATGACAGATGTTATTAAGAAACATATCAATTTTGCATCTAATTGCTTTAATCATAAAAATAAGATTTTAGCAATTTGTTGGGGATTACAAGTCTGCTCAACAGCAGCTGGGGGTAAAGTAAATCCTGGAAAAAATGGTGCTCATATTGGAATTGCATCAGATGTAGTTATTAACAATGAAGGTGAAAAACACTTTATATACAAAGATAAAAAAAAAGTTTTTACCTCACCAGCATTTAATTTTGATGAGGTAAGCGAACTACCAAAAAATACTATTCTTTTATCAAGTGACACAGTTAACAATGTAATGGGTGTTAGCTTTAATGCAGGAAACTCTGAAATTATTGGCTTACAATATCATCCTGATTATGAATATTTTCAGATGCTTAAACTTATTGATGGTCGTAAACAGCGACTATTTGTAAATAAAAATTTTTTAAATGAAGAAGAGTATGAAGGTCATATCTCATTCATAAAATCTCAAAATGAACTATTAGATTTTAATAATAGAACATGTGAAGTTAGAAATTGGCTCAATTATATACGTAACTAATTTTTAAAACAGACCTTCAATTTCACCATCTTTATTTAGCTTAATCGAGTCCGCTGCTGGAACCCTTGGTAGTCCAGGCATAGTCATAACAGCACCGCATATAACAACAATAAACTCTGCTCCTGAAGAGAGTTTAATTTCTCTAATTGGTAAAGAATGTCCTGTTGGTGCACCTTTTAAGCTTGGGTCTGTTGAGAAACTGTATTGTGTTTTAGCAATACAAATTGGGAAATCTCCGTAACCAGCATCTTCAAAGCTTTTTAATTGATCTCTAATTTTAGTATCAGCAATAACCTCATCTGCTCTATAAATTTCTTTTGCAATTGTTTCTATTTTTTTAAATAGAGGAGTTTTACTCTCATATAAGAATTTAAATTTGTCTTCATTTTTCTCACATAATTCAGCAACATGACTTGCAAGTTCTTTTGTACCTTCACCACCATTTGCCCAATGAGTACATAGACTTGCTTTAACTCCAATAGTGTCGCAAAATTCTATCAAAGCTTTTACTTCGTTATCTGTATCTTTAATAAAATGATTAACAGCCACTGCAACTGGTAAACCAAATTTCTTTACATTTTCCACGTGTCTTTGAAGGTTAACTAAACCTTTTTTTAAGGCTTCTACATTTTCTGTTTTAAGATCATCTTTTGCTACACCACCATGCATTTTTAAAGCCCTAATAGTTGCAACAATTACAACACAGCTAGGTTTTAAATCTGATTTTCTACATTTAATATCAAGAAATTTTTCCGCACCAAGATCTGCACCAAATCCTGCTTCTGTAACAACATAGTCAGCAAGCTTTAGTCCAGTCTTTGTTGCAATTACAGAATTACACCCATGTGCAATGTTTGCAAATGGACCACCATGAATAATTGCAGGATTGTTTTCTAAAGTTTGAGTAACATTAGGTCTAATTGCATCTTTTAATAATACAGTCATTGGGCCATGTGCTTTTAAATCTTTAGCATAAACAGGTTTTTTATTTCTAGTATAGGCAATCGTAATATTTCCAATTCTTTTTTCTAAATCCTCTAAATCATTTGATAGACAAAAGATTGCCATGATTTCTGATGCTACAGTTATATCAAAACCATCTTCTCTAGGAAAACCATTAGCTACTCCTCCTAAATTAATATTTATTGATCTTAAAGAACGATCATTCATATCCATCACTCTTTTCCAGGCAATTCTTCTAACATCAATATCTAATTTATTTCCCCAATAGATGTGGTTATCAATTAATGCAGATAGTAAATTATGAGCAGAAGTTATTGCGTGAAAGTCTCCTGTGAAATGTAAATTAATTTGTTCCATTGGAACAACTTGGGCATATCCTCCACCAGCAGCACCACCCTTCATTCCAAAAGAAGGACCAAGGCTAGGTTCTCTCAAACAAACAATAGATTTTTTTCCTATTTTATTTAAACCATCATTTAATCCAACAGAAGTTGTTGTTTTTCCTTCACCTGCTGGAGTAGGAGTGATTGCAGTTACTAAAATAAGTTTTCCGTCAGGTTTATCCTTTAAAGTGTCTAAATATTCCAAGTTAATTTTTGCAATATGTCTGCCCATTGGACTAAAAGCTTTGCTTTCATCTGGTACATTTATTTTTGCTAAGATGTCATTTATAGGTTGCATTTTAGCTTCTCTAGCTATCTGAATGTCTGATTTAACTTCGCTCATCTAAAACTCCTATAAATTAAAATTTCTTTGAGGAATTAGTATCTTCTTTTATGAATTTTTGAAACTTATAAAAATTATATATAAAAATAATAATAACTATTTATATTCTTTTAGATAAAATTAATTAATGCAAAAATATTCAATATTTAACCTAATAAAAAATGCTTTCTCTGGTCATCAAAAGTGGGATTTAGCCTGGAAAGATGCTACTCCAAAAAAGGAATATGATGTTGTTATTATTGGTGGTGGAGGCCATGGGCTAGCTACCGCATATTATCTTGCAAAAGAACATAACATTACCAATGTAGCTATCATTGAAAAAGGATGGCTTGGTGGTGGAAATATGGGAAGAAATACCACGATTATTAGATCAAACTATATGCACGATGATAATGCATTATTTAGTGAGTTTGGAATGGATCTTTGGAGAAAGATGAGCCAGGATTTAAATTACAATGTAATGTTTTCTCCAAGAGGAATAATTAACCTTGCGCACTCAGATGCTCAAATGAATATTTTTGCAAGAAGAGGAAACTCAATGCGCTTAAATGGTATTGATGCAGTTCTTTTAAATAGAGAAGAAGTTAAAGAAATTATTCCAATGGCAGATTTTTCAGACAATGTAAGATTTCCTATATTTGGTGGATTAATGCAACCAAGTGCAGGAACGGCTAGACATGATGCTGTTGCATGGGGTTATGCTCGTCAAGCAGATTCAATGGGTGTAGATATAATTCAAAATTGTGAGGTAACAGGTTTTGATGTTGTGGGTGGAAAAATTCAAGGAGTGAGAACTTCACGAGGAGATATTAAAGTTAAGAAAATTGGTTTATGTGTTGCAGGTAGCACAAATATTTTAGCTGAAAAACTAAATATGACAATACCGGTAGAAACTCATCTTCTTCAGGCGTGCGTTACAGAACCTGTAAAGCCCGTGTTAGATAGTGTGGTTACTTTTGGGGCAGGACATTTTTATATTAGTCAATCTGATAAAGGTGAAATGGTAATGGGAGGTGATCTAGATGGATACAATAGTTATGCTCAAAGAGGAAATTTACCAACACTCCAGCATGTACTAACAGAAGGAATTGCAATGATGCCATTTCTAAGTAAATTAAAAATGCTTAGAACTTGGGGTGGGATAATGGATATGTCTATGGATGGTTCGCCCATAATAGATAAAACTCATATTGAAGGATTATATTTAAACTGTGGATGGTGTTATGGTGGATTTAAAGCAACACCAGCTTCAGGATGGACATTTGCTCATACAATTGCACAAGATAGAGTTCATAAATTAAATGAAGGTTATAGTCTAAGTAGATTTAATACAGGTCACTTACTTGATGAAAAAGGACTTGGAACAAAGACCTGGATTTCATAAATGTTACATATTAAATGTCCTCACTGTGGAATGAGATCACAAAATGAATTTTCCTATGGTGGTGATGCAACTGTTAAAAGACCAGAGTTAAATAAAGAAATTTCTGACCAAGACTGGGATAACTTTGTTTATTATAGAAAAAGCTTAAGAGGAAAACACAAAGAGTTATGGCAGCATATATCAGGATGTAGGCAGTGGATTAAAGTAGAAAGAGACACAGCAACTCACGAAATATTTAAAACAGTTAAAGCTCACGAAGATATCTAATATGACTCAAAATTATAGACTAGATAAAATTGGATTAATAAATAGAGATAAAAAGTTATCGTTTAAGTTTAATGGAAAAAATTACTTTGGTTATGAAGGTGATACTTTAGCATCCGCACTGCTTGCTAATGGAGTTCATTTAATTGGAAGAAGCTTTAAATATCACAGGCCCAGAGGCTTTTTCGGTGCTGGTGTTGATGAACCTTATGCAATTGTTCAATTATATAGAAATAATGAGACAGAACCCAATGTAAAAACTACTGAACAAGAGCTTTTCGAGGGATTAGAAGCAACGAGTGTTAATTGTTGGCCCAGTGTAAATTTTGATATTGGGGCAATTAATAATTTTTTAAAGGTATTTCTTCCAGCTGGATTTTATTACAAGACATTTATGTGGCCAAAAAGTTTTTGGTATAAAGTTTATGAACCAATTATAAGAAAAGCAGCTGGTCTTGGTGTTGCATCAACCAAACATGATAAAGAAAGATACGAACACAAATATGAGTACTGTGATTTATTAATTGCTGGTTCAGGACCTTCTGGTTTAGCAAGTGCATATGCTGCAGCTAAAAATGGAGCAAGAGTAATTTTAGCAGAAGATAAACCTAGATTTGGTGGAACATTGTTAACCAGTGAGGTTAATATTGGAAACCAAACAGGAAAAGAATGGGCAGAAAATATTATTTCTGAGCTTAAAGAAATGCCTAATGTTATTGTTAAAAATAGATCTCAAGTTTTTGGTTATTATGATCATAACATGTTAGTTATGTCTGAAAAATTAAGTGATCACCTACCTAAAACTAAAAAATACAATCCAAAACAAAGACTTTGGTATATTAGAGCAAAAGAAGTTTTAATCTCATCAGGATCAATTGAAAGACCTTTAGTATTTGGAAATAACGATACGCCAGGTGTGATGCTGTCCTCTGCAGCAAAAGAATATTTAAAAGTGTATGGAGTTTTAGTTGGAAAAAAACCTTTAATATTTACAAATAACGACAGTGGTTATGAAACTGCAATTGAGTTTAAGAAAAATGGAATTGAACCAGTTATATTAGATACAAGAAAAGAACCTAACTCAGAAATAATAGAAGAAGCTAAAAATCTAGGTATACAAATTAAATTCTCATATGTAGTTGTTGCAGCGAAAGGATATAAAAAAGTGAATGCTGCAGAAATTGCTAAAATTTCAGATAATAAAAATGACTTAGGCACTTTAGAAAATATTACTTGTGACTGTATTTGTGTATCTGGTTTTTGGACACCAACAATACATTTAGCATCTCAATCTGGAAATAAAACTAAATTTGATAAAGATATAGATGCTTTTGTGCCTGGTGTGTCAAAACAAAGTGAAACTACTTTAGGAGCAGCAAATGGAACATTTACGCTTGCAGAAACTTTAAAAGATTCATTTAATGCTGGTTATGAGCTATCTAAAAAAATAACTAAAAATGATAACAAAATTTCACACCCTACTGTTGTTGAAAAAAATAAAACAACTCATGATAAATTTTGGTGTGTTCCATTACCAAAAGGAAAAAATTATAAAAGATTTTTAGATTTTCAAAATGATGTGGCTGTTTCTGATATAGAAATTGCACTAAAGGAAGGTTATCGATCTATTGAACACGTAAAAAGATACACAACACTTGGAATGGCAACAGATCAAGGTAAAACAAGTAATCTCAATGGTTTACAATTAGTTTCAAATATAGAAAATAAAATTGTACCAGAGGTAGGCCATACTACTTTTAGACCTCCATACACACCAGTTACCATTGGTGCAATTGTTGGAAGAGAAGTAGGAAAGCATTCGAGACCAACAAGAAAATCACCTATGCACTCTTGGCATGAAAAAAATAATGCAGTGTTTGTAGATGCAGGTGTTTGGTTGAGACCAAGATATTACAAAATTGGAGAAGAAACTTTATTTGAGGGTTCAAAAAGAGAAGCAAAAAATGTTAGAGCCAATGTGGGTGTTTGTGATGTAACTACTTTAGGTAAAATTGATATTAAGGGACCTGATGCAGCAGAGCTGCTAAATCGAGTTTATACTAACGCATGGTTAAAGTTGCCTGTTGGTAAAGCAAGATACGGTGTGATGTTAAGAGAAGATGGAATTGTTATGGATGATGGAACAACGACGAGAATCTCTGAAAACCATTATCATATGACAACAACAACTGCGCAAGCTGCAAATGTTTTGTCTCATCTTGAATATTATTTACAACTTGTATGGCCAGAATTAAATGTCAATGTAGTTTCAACTACAGAACAATGGGCAGGAGCTGCAATCGCAGGACCAAAATCTAGAAATTTATTACAAAAACTATTCCCAAATATTGATGCTTCAACTGAAGGTTTACCTTTTATGGGATATATAGAAGCAGATTTATTTGGAGTGCATGCACGAATTTTTAGAATTTCATTTTCAGGAGAGCTTGCTTATGAGGTTAATGTCGAATCTGACAATGGAAACTTCATGTGGGAGAAAATAATGGAAGTGGGACAAGAATTTAAAATTCAACCTTATGGAACTGAAGCATTATCAACTCTAAGAATTGAAATGGGCCACATTGCAGGATCAGAACTTGATGGCAGAACCATTCCTTATGATAACTCTTTAGAAGGTCTTGTTAGTAAAAAGAAAGACTTTATAGGAAAACGTTCTTTAGATAGAGAGGCATTTATAGCTGATGATAGGCAAAAAGTAGTAGGCGTTGTTCCAATTGATAAAAAGACAAGCATCCCTGAAGGATCTCATTTAGTTAAAGATGCAATGGCACCAATACCAAATCCTAAATTAGGTTATATTTCTGCATCTTGTTGGAGTGTTGAATATGATAATCCATTTTCATTAGCAATTCTTAAGGATGGAAAAAATATGATAGGCCAAAAACTATTTGCAATGTCACCATTAAAAAATAAAACAATACCTGTTGAGATAGTTTCATCACACTACGTAGATCCAAAGGGTGAAAGGGTAAGATCATGAGTTCAATTTCTGCTTTAAATGCCACCCATAGCAAAGGACTATTTGGTGATCATGAGGGAAAAAATGATGATGAGCTGCTAAAAGTAAGTGAATTAAAAGACTTTTTAATCATTCAAATAGTTAAATATAAGAGCTCCTTAACAGCCATTGAAAATATCAAGATAGATAATCTGAGCTTAAAAAATGAAGCTCTAAACATAAGCTGTAACGCTAATACAAGAATTTTATGGAATGGCCCAAATAACTGGCTTTTAATTTCTTCAAAAAAAGAAACTCTAAAAGAAATTAACGAAAAATTACTAGAAGCAGATTTTGCTATAACAAATGTATCTCACAGTAGAGCGATAATTCAAATAGAGGGAAAAAATACAAAAGAGATATTAAAAAAAGGATGTCCTTTTAATTTTAATGAATTAAAAAAAGATACCTGTTTAAATTCAACTTATAACGGAATGTCAGTCACAATTGATATGATAGATGATAATCCAGAAAAAGTTAGGATATTTACTCTAAGAAGTTTTGGAGAATCTTTTTATCATTCCATTACTGATGCTTGCTTAGAGTTTGGCTACAAAGGTATTTAAAAATTATTGCTTTCTAGTTGCAATATAAACACCAAGAGTTGCTACAGCAAAACCTACTAGATCTAGATTGTTTAATTTTTCACTTAAAAATAACCAAGCCATTATAGCTGTAGTCGGTGGTATTAAAAAAAATATAGAAACAGTTTTACTTGCAGAGTTATTTTTAATTAAAAACATTAAGATTGTGAACGCTCCAAATGATACAAGAAATATCTGATGACTCATTGCTATTAGAAATGTAGTTGAAAAATTAATATAAGGCTCACTAAAAATAAAAATAACTAGTATATGAAAAAAACAACCACCCATTGCTTGATACATATTGCTAACTGATAAAGGCAAATTATTACTTATCTTTTTTTGCCACAAGGTAGAAGTTGTAATAGCTAACAGAGCTATAAAAGAAGCTATCACTCCAAAAACAGGAAGGCTTGACCCAACATCAAAACCCAAAACTAAAGCGGCACCTATAAATCCAAGGATTACTCCAATCCATTGCTTGAAAGTAACTTTTTCATCTAAAAATTTTCCCGCTAAAGCATTAGTTAAGATTGGTTGTAAGGTAACAATTAATGCGGCAATACCTGTTGGCATCCCAATTGAAACTGAATAAAAAACACCTCCCAAATAAACACCATGAAAAAGCACACCACTAAAAAGTGATTGCAGAAGGTTTCTAGTATTGGTTAAAATTTTTTGTTTTGCATAAATTGAAAAAATAAAGAAACCAAAAGCTACAACAAAAAATCTAAAAGCTAATGCAGCAAAAGGATCACTATTGTCTATTATTGGCTTTGTTGTCACAAAAGCTGAGGACCACAAAATAATAAAAATGAATGGGAAAATTTTAACCATACCGAGTTTATAGGTCATATTTTATGTCAATATTAGAGATTAATATCAAAATGAACACTTTCTCTCTTGAGTTGCACTTATAAATACTTGGGATTAAGATGAGGTATAATGATTTTAAAAAAAATAATTGCTGGATTATTTTTGCTATTTTTTCTTAATGGTTGTGTGCAAAGCGCAGCTTTATTAGGACCCGCGTACACATTAACCAGTACTGGCAATATCTATCAAGCTGGTCTCTCTTATGGATCTAATCAAGTAGTCAAAAAAATTACTGGAAAATCAACTACTGAAAATATTAAGAGTCTTGTAGATAATAAAAAAATAAAAGTTGAGGAAGAAGAAAACTACGACGAGTTCTTTGCTTTGGTAAAAAGCAGAATAGAAAAAACAAGTAAAATTATTAAATTAGCTAATCAGTAATATTTAATAAAAGCTGTTCTGATTGCCCAGTTTCTTTACACCACAGCTCATAACTTTCACACATTCTCCACAAAAAATCAAAAGCACGCTGAGAAATTTCAAGTGGGAAAGAGCTTTTAGCGTAATATAAGTCTGGGTACTTTATTAATTGTTTTACAGTAGCATCTTTTTGTACATTCAAAAGTTTAATAGTTTCGTCTGGTATTTTCTCTCCACTATCTTTATCGATAAATTTATTATTTTTTAAATATTCAAACCAATCATCATGAAACCTACCACTACTTATTTCTTCATATTTTTTTGTGCCTATAAAACTCTCAATGGCATCTATATTAGAAATATCTAAATTATTTTTTTTAATATCAGCTATATTTTTATAAATAACTTCAGCTAAATAAATAACATAAGGTTTTTTGATTTTAGAAAGCATTTCTTATTTTCTATATTTTGCCATAGATGCATTGGCTAATATTAAATTTGGATCTAAATATAGTTCTGACATTTTTACATTTTCCAATGATTTAAATGCAAAAATTGCTATAGGTAATTCTGTACAACCTAATATAATTTTTTTACAATTATTTTTAATTAAATAATTTATCGCTGGTTTAATAGATTTTTCAGCTAGTTTTACATTCCCCATTTTGACATGTTTGATAGTTTTATTAACTGATTTAATTTGTAGATCTTGAAGAGGTGTAATTAATTTATATTTATTCTTAAATAATTTTTCATAAATTTTTGTTTTTAAAGTACCCTCTGTTGCAAGAAGTCCGATTTTTGAATTTATTTTACAAACTTTTCTTGTTTTTAAAAAGACTTCTTTAGGCATATTTATGATTGGAATTTTTATTTTTTTTATCAAATCTTCGTACCAATAATGAGCTGTGTTGCAAGGTATGACAATAAATTTACAACCACTTTTTTCTAGTGATCTACATCCTTCTAGCAAGCTTTTTAGAACTTTATTATATTTTATATTGCTTTGAGAATTTCGTGGAAGATCTGAAAATCTTCTAGTCTGAACACCAATCGACTCTGGTCTTCCAGGTATATTGGATTTATTATAAAGTAAGAAAAGGGGATACTCTTGATCGATTTTACCTCTATTAAGCATTGCTAGCTTGTTACAAAAATCAAGCCCAGCCTGTGTTCCCATTCCTCCTAAAATACCAATCATAATTATTAATACATTTTAATATTGTTAAAAATTTGTTTTGTTTTTTTTACAAAGGTTGATTGATACCTCTCATGAAGACTAAAACTAAGCAACCATTTATTGTGCGGGATGAATGTTTTGATCCCGGTTTAAAAGATATAAAATCCCCTTTTTTAAAAATTTTCCCATCTGGATCTATTAACTCTCCATCTAGCATTAAAAATTCCTCAAAACCTGCATGTTCATGAGGTAGACTTTTTGCACCAGGTTCCATCTTCAAAACATATGTTCCTTGACCACCATTCTCCCTATTATAGCTAATTTTATGCCAGCTCATGCCAGGCACAACCGCTCCATAGTTATCAAATGGTATAAATTCAATATCGTTTAGATTTGTTATTTTTCTTTTAATCATAATTGATATATTCAATCATTATTAATAATTAATGAATATGCAAGATATATTTGCTGAAGATGTTGGTAGTGGAATTCCTTTAGTTTTAGTCCATGGTTTTTTAGGTTCTTCTGAAATGTGGAGGCCACAAATAAATTTCTTTAAAGAGAATTATAGAGTTATTGTGCCAGCACTTCCAGGTTTTGGAAAAAGCAATAAAGTTAACTCATGTAAGTCAATTGAATGTATGGCTAAATCCATATTGACATCTTTGGATAAAAAGAAAATAGAACATTTTTATTTATTAGGTCACTCAATGGGTGGCATGATAGTGCAAGAAATAGTTAAGTTAGCAGGTGAAAAAATATTAAAGTTAATTTGTTATGGTACAGGACCTAGAGGAAATATACCTGGTAGATTTGAAACTATAGATGTTTCTAGAGAAAAACTAAAAACTAATGGACTGGAAAATACAGCTTATAGAATTGCAAAAACATGGTTCATTGAAGAGGACAAAGCTAAATATTTTTACTTATGTGAAGAAGCTGGAAAACAAACTTCTATAGAGGCTGCTGACAATGGATTAGTTGCTATGAAAAATTGGGATGGAGTTAAAAATTTACAAAATATTAAAAATGAAACATTAATAGTTTGGGGAGATCAAGATAAGGCTTATAATTTTAATCAAGTAGAAACTCTGAATAATAATATTCCTAGTAGTAATTTAAAAATAGTTAAAGGATGCTCTCACAATGTTCATTTAGAGAAGCCAGATGAATTTAATATAATAGTGAGTGAATTTCTTAAAAAAAACTGATTGGTATTGGCTGAAATATTTAGCTAAATAATTAAAAAATTAATTTAATTAAAAAATCGCAGCCAATAGAAAGTGTGAATATTATGCAGTTTTTAAATTTACCGCTGAAGGACCTTTTGGACCATCTTCAACTTCAAAAGTCAAAGCTTGACCTTCATCTAAACCGTTCATACCAGCATCTCTTACAGCTGAAACGTGAACGAATACATCTTTTTCTTTATCTTCTCTTTCAATAAAACCAAAACCTTTAGTTGGATTGAACCATTTTACTTTTCCTTGTAGACTCATATTTATCTTCTTACTTTTTATTATGTTACTTTTATTACTTATAATTAAGTAATCCACGCTTTGTTTAGATTAATTGAGGTTTTGTCAACTAAATTTGAAAGATTAAATAATTAAAGACTTATTTGTTGCTAATTAGCATGGTCATATAAATAGAGTTGATATCTTTTTTATAGTGCGAGAAGGGATCACAGGGCTCAAAACCACACTTATTAAATAATTTTCTAGCAGTTAAAAAGAAGTCACCAGCACCAGTTTCCAAACTTAATCTTTTAATATTAAGTTTTTTTGCCTCATTAATTAGGTGATTTATGACTTTTGTGCCATTTCCATTGCCTCTAAAGTTGTCACTAACCCTTACAGATTTGAATTCACCATGCTCTTTATCTAGGAATTTTAATGCACCGCTACCCATTAAGTTACTTTCTTCCCACAGGCTCCAAAATTTAATAGATGGGTCTTTTAATCCAGCTATATCAAGTACGTGAGCACTCCCCTCAGGTGATACAGATCTTAACTCAATGAAATGCTTGATAAGAAACTCATGAACTTCTGGATTATCAAAATTTCCTTCAATTGATTTTAACATTTGAATAATATCTAGTTAAGAAGGGTTGTTAGGTGTCCCATTTTTCTTTTTTGTTTAATTTCTTTCTTAAGATAATCAAAGAAAAATTCATTTTTATTATGTTCTTTATTTCTGTAATTAGTAATTTGGTCACCAATTATATTTGTCATCATTGCATTCGATATTTTTTTAAGAGGTATTTGCTCTAATTTGCAAACAGCTCTTACATGGTTTTCAAATTGACTTATATTATATGCGTTAATTGTTAGGTGCCCTGAGTTATGAACTCTTGGTGCAATTTCATTTACATAAAGGTTATCATTTCTATCAATGAAAAACTCAACACATAAAGTTCCAACATATTTTAATTCTTCAGAAATTAGTTTTGCCCATAATTTTGATTGTTCTAATATTTTATCACTAATCTCAGCTGGAATTTTAGAATTCTTCAAAATTTGGTCTTCATGTACATTTTCAATGGGTTCATAAATTTCGTATTTTTGATCACCAAATCTTGTAATAATTATTGAGACTTCTTTTTTTAATTTTACTAATTTTTCTAAAATATAACCTTTTGAATAATCAACATTTATTGAATCTAAATTTTCCAAACCACTAATTGGGTGTTGCCCCTTGCCATCATATCCTAGTGTTGTAGTTTTAAGTATACCAGGAAGTAAATCTTCAACTGAGTCCATGTCAGATTTTTTTTCAATAGATACATATCGGGTAGTTCTTATATTTAAATTATTGATAAAGTCTTTTTCGGCTAATCTATGTTGAATTATTCTATTTACAGAAGGTTTTGGTAAAACAGGTTTTATTTTATTAATTTCATTTAATGTTTCATATGGAATATTTTCAAATTCATAAGTGACAACATCAACTTTATTCAAAAATTCGTTAATCTTATTTTGATCATTATATTCACCGTGTATAAAATCATTAGAAAAATTTTGTGCTGGTGCATCAATATCGTCACAAAAAATAACTGTCTTAATTTCTAGTTTATTTGCAGCAATAGCCAGCATACTACCTAACTGACCTCCACCTATAATTCCAAGAATTGGTTTGAACATATTTTAAAACTATTTTGGTTTTTTTTTAACAGATTTGCTTTGATTTAAACGAAACTGGTTTAATTTTTTTTTGACAGTTAAATCGCTAAGACCAATAATAGATGCAGCTAATAAGGCAGCATTAATTGCACCATCTTCTCCAATTGCCAATGTTCCAACAGGTATTCCTTTTGGCATTTGTGCAATAGACAAAAGGCTATCAAGACCTTTTAGCTTTTTACTCTCAATCGGAACTCCTAGCACAGGTAGAGATGTAAGGGCTGAAATCATTCCTGGTAAATGCGCAGACCCTCCTGCACCAGCAATAATTACTGTGATACCATTTTTTTCAGCATTAACAGCAAATTCATACATCCTATTAGGGGTTCTATGAGCTGATATAATTTTTGTTTCAAATTTTATATTTAATTTTTTAAGAATATTTTGACAAAATATCATGGTTTTGTAGTCAGATTGACTACCCATAACAATTGATACTTTCTTTAATTTATTTTTAGTCATTTGTTGTACTTTTATTCTAACAAAATTGTTATTTCAAATTAAGTCTAAAATTTCAATAAAATTAATAGAATTTATCTATCTTATTGGTATTCTTTAAAACAAATAAGATCACAATGAATTTTAAAATTGATAATTTACAATATTGTAACTGGTCTAGAGAAATCTTTCAGATCAATAAACAAGCGGGACTGGATGCAATCCACGTAACCATTGTTTATCACGAAGATTTTGATGAGCTAAAAACAGTATTAAAAAATTGGGAAAAATACTTTTCAGAAAATTCTGACTTAATTTTTCATGGTAAAAGTTTCAAGGATATTGAGAAAGCTAAAACTGAAAATAAAACTGCAGTTTTTTTTGGTTTTCAAAATTGCTCACCTATAGAAGATGATATTGAATTAGTTGAAAAAGTTTATGATTTAGGATGTAGATTTATGCAGCTTACTTATAACAATCAGTCCTTACTAGCGACAGGATGTTATGAGGCAATAGATAGTGGAGTTACTAATTTTGGTAAAGAGGTGATTAAAGTAATGAATAGACTAGGTCTTGTAATAGATATGTCTCATTCAGCAGAAAAAAGTACAATTGATGCAATTGAGATAAGTGAAAAACCAATTGCAATAACTCATGCGAACCCTTTATTTTGGCATTCAGCTAAGAGAAACAAATCAAACGAACTATTAAAAATTTTATCTGAAAACAAAGGAATGTTAGGTCTATCTTTATATCCCCATCATTTAAAAGATGGAACAGATTGTTCTTTAGAAAGTTTTTGTGAAATGACAGCTAAGACAGCTGAGATTATGGGGGTTGAAAAAATAGGAATTGGTTCAGATCTTTGTCTAAACCAACCTGATACTATTGTTGAGTGGATGAGAAATGGTACTTGGACTAAAAGCAAAAATTATGGAGAAGGATCAAAAAATAAACCTGGTTTTCCAAAACAACCTGATTGGTTTTTAGATGCAAGGGGGTTTGAAAATTTAGAAGTAGGATTTAAAAAAGTTGGTTTTACAGAAAGTGAAGTTAATGGAATTCTTGGAAACAACTGGTACAATTTTTACAAAGAAATGAACCAATGAATATCTCTTTAAGAGACCCCAATGTAGTAATGAAATTATCAAGACTAGGGTCTTTTCATCAATCTAAGCTTTCATTTTTAAGAAGTTTTTTAAAAGAGTTTAAAGATTGGGATTATAAAAGAGATTTATTTGAATTAAATGAGCATGGTTACGGTACTGCGGTTTATTCATTTAAGAAAAAAAATAGAGTTTATTCATTAATCTGTTTTGCAAATGAATTGAATGAAAATGAAAGATCAGACAGGGTTATAGCTACTAAATGGGATGCAGCCTTTACGCTTTTCGATGGTGTTCCATTAAAACAAGATATCGAAAGATTAAAAAACGAAGTACCAAAACAAGAGTTTGGCAGACTTTCTTATAAAGAGTTAACGCTTTCAAGAGCCAATAAATCAGTTAGAGTTTTCAATCATGTAGTTGAATGTTTAAGTGAAGGTAAGCAGCCTGATAATGATTTAATAACTAGCGTTGGTTATTTATATAGAACCACAGCAGTTTACGGGTCAGGTAAATTTGGCTTAGCAGATAGATTTAGAATTAAAGATAGAGAGGAAATATATGGTCCTTTTAGATTGGAAATGATGTTGGTTTATTTAGTTAGGCAATTTACTTTTGATCAGGTTAATCACGTTGCAAAAAGTAAGAACCCAAAAAAAGCTGTAAGTCTTGATATTAATATTTGTAAAAGTTTAGGAATAGGAAATTCTACAGGTCTAGGAATGGCTCCATTTATTGTTAACCATCCAACTCTTTTAAATAATTGGATTTCAGCAAGAGAGATTTCTTTAAAAAAAATAAGAGAGATAAAAGCAGTTTCAGAGAAAGATAAAAACTTATTTTTAGAATGTTTAAAAAAATCAATAAAGAATATCACTTCTTGGAATACAGAAAGCGAATATCAAATAAATAAAATTAAATCTTTATTAAAAGATCTTAATGAATTTATTGTCTACCTAGATAATGATTTTAATTTTGAGCAAGATTATGCTTTTAATGAATTGTATCTTTATTTAGAAAAAGAATATTGTGAAGAATGTATTGAATATGTCGTCTCAATGATGATGGAGCCTTATGACAATATAACGTCTCCGTTAATTAAAGAAATGAGTTCTGAAGAAGAAAAATATTTTAATATTCCGACTGAGCGAACGGTAGAAGACTTAAAGCTAATTTTAGAAAAAAAATATCCAGATATCTTAACTATAGATTTTACTAAAAATGAAAATAATTTAAATTTTTGGTTTATTTCAAAAAATAAAGAAGAGCCAAGACTAGCAAATAGATTTGATGAAGTGGGAGCTGAGTTAGAGCAACCTCTAGCAATTGCAAGAGATATTAAAAAACTTTATGAATTGTTATCAGTTACTAAAAATAGCTGGACCATTGCTAAATTTTTATCAACTAATAATGAATTAAGACACGTTGTTAGAAGAGCATTTATAGTAGAGAAATTTCCTTATTCTGAAATACAAGATAATACCATTGGCCAAAAAATAATGCCTATTGATATGCTGAGATTAAAGTTATCATTTTTTGGAGCATTAAAATTTGATCCACGTTCTGATAAATGGTTAAGAATATGTATGTTTCAAGGAGCACCTTTACCTGAGCAATTAAAAAACCATGATGAACATTGGGTTTATAATTAATCAATATGAGATCATTAAGTGAAATTGATACAGTTTCTAAAAGATCAAGCAAAGCTGCTGGATATTCATGGGGGATTGCAGAAGAGATTGGAAAAAATATAAGACTGCTTGAGATTTTTAGCCTACCCGGAATTAGAAACTTAAATAGTTTTTTTAAGAAAAAAAAAGAATTAAGGTTAGAGAATATCAGCATCATAAAACAAGACAATGAGGCCAATAAAAATGAATATTGTCCAATAATTGCAGGGGTAAATTTTTTAGATCAGATTAAAACTTTAGAAACTTTAAACGAGATAACGTTTAAAAAAGTCTCATATCCATTACTTTTCCTACCATTTGTAAGTAGGGCAGCTGAGGTAATTGGTAAGAGAATATTCTTAAAAATGGATGACAGGGAGTTTTTATTAAACTTTAATAACAATATTTATTCTAATTACACTAAAAATGAAATTATCGAGTCTGCTGAAAATATTTACTTAAAAGTTTTAGAAAATCGAGACTCGTTTGAAGAAAAAGAATGGAATGAACTCTATAAACTTTCAGAAGAAACTTTTGTTGAAGAAAATGAAAGTCTAAAACAAGGTGGAGCAGGGGCTGGCCTTACTGACAATGACTAAAGACTTTGACGATCAAACTAATGATGAAGAAGTTCTACAATTAGATGATTTTTGTGAAGAGTGTAAAAAAGAAGACCCGAGTGTTTCTCAAAATTTAATTTTAACAGGATTTAAAACCTGCAATTCTTGTAAACTTTCAAAAACTATATTTCCGATTTAACTAATATTGCTAATGGGTAGAGTATTCATTTTGCTCATCACAAAAGATATTGAAAGAAAAGCAATTATTAAAAAAGCTAAAAAGACTATTCCAAATGATTTAAAATTTGATTTTAGATTTAAAACTTGTTTTGTTGAAATGATTAAACTAGCAAATATCCAGAACTGAGTTAGAAATATTATTGGGATCATTAAATCTGTTGTTACAGCAAAAAATCTCAAAAGCCCTGGTGCATGAGCAAACCCTACAGCAGTTAAAACTTTTTTAAATGGAACTTTAGTTTCTTTATCTGGAAATAATTTTACACCGATCACATAAATAAATAGCCCCCACACAAACCAAGTAAGAATGGCAGTTAAACCAGACATTGCAACAGCAGTTTTAATAACAGTATTTGCAGCAACAGCTCCAGCTAAGCCGTCTAGTATCATTATAAGTCCTGCAAAATATATTGCAGCTTCACCAAAATTTTTATTATCTTTGTAGAGAGATTTATCTAATTTTATAGACCGAACAATTATATTTAAAAACTGACCAAACATTATTTATTTTTTTTATTTTTCTGAGCTTTGTAAGAAACAAATAGTGGAAAGAGTATTAAAGCAATTACTATTATTATGCAAACTACGATTAGGAATGTTTTTGTCATTATTAATGGGGGAGAATTTAATCTCCCCCAAGTAATTAATTTAACCTTTAACGACTTCTCTTGTGTTTGCGTTATAAGATTCTGTAAATGGCATATCTACTACAATTGCATCAACAGGTGTTCCTGGAGTGTCAGAATATTCTGCAGGTAAGTGAACTTTGTATTTAGTTCCAGCTTTTCCTTTAGGGAATCCGTTTGCATTTAATGTTCCATCAAATGGTACATATCCCATTGCAATATTTTGACCTTTTTCAGGATGATACCAAGGTGAAGTAATAAACCCAACTGGATCACCACCATTCTCAGGTGATACTAACCAGAAGTCTGGAGCATATTCTTCAATTGGTTTTCCACCCATTTCAAGTCCAACTAGTTGAAGTTTATAAGGTTTTTTCCCATCCTTAATTTCAGCACCCATTTTCTCTAATGCAGCTTTTCCAACATAATCAGCTTTTTTATTCCACTCACCTTTACCAGCTAATGAAACTTGGTAACCAAGGTTACACTGAAAAGGATTGTGTTGATGATCCATATCCTGACCCCAAGAAAGAATACCAGCTTGAATTCTTCTATGGTGAGCAGGAGCTATAACCATTAAGCTATGTTTTTTACCAGCTTCAAGAACAGCATTCCACATATCATCAGCATATTTAGTTGCTTCTCTTAAGTAAATTTCATAACCAGCTTCACCCGAGAAACCAGATTGTGAAATTACACAACTTCTTCCACCAACTTTAACTTCAGCTAATCCATAGAAAGGCATATTGTCGAAATCAACTTGATCTCCACAAAGATCTTTCATCAAAGCTTTTGATTTAGGTCCTTGAATTTGTACTGGACAAACATCAATCTCTTCAATGGTACAATCAAATCTTCCATCAGCATTAACACCTTGAAGATACATACCAATATCAGAGTCTGATAATGAGAACCAAAATTCATCTTTAGAAATTCTAAGAAGAATAGGATCATTTAAAACTCCACCATATGCATTACAAAGAATTACATATCTTGCTCTCATAGGTGAGATTTTAGTAGCATCTCTAGTTATTACGTAGTCTGTAAACTTTTCTGCATCGGGACCTTTAACTCTAATCTGTCTTTCAACAGCAACGTTCCACATAGTAACGTGATTTTTAATTGCTTCATACTCTACCATCGCTCCACCATCTTCAGGTTTTACATAACCTCTTGGATGATAAATACGATTGTAAACAGTTGCTCTCCAACACCCAGCTTCCATTGATAGATGCCAATATGGAGATTTTCTTACTCTTGTTGAAATTAACATTTCAACTTTTGTGGGCCCACTCTGTCTTAAGTTATATGGTACTTCACGATCTGATTGATCAACTGAAGTCACATGATTTAGTTTAGTATAGTCAAATTCATTAGACATAACCGTTCTCCTTCAACCACTTGTTAGTTTCCTTCAAGCCGCCGAATGTATAAATGTGGAAGTTGCCAGTAAACTCTTTCACTTTCCCAATCAATTCATTAGGGTCTTTAGGTTTCAATAAATCTAATGCCTTACTAAAATTAGACTTAAGAAAATTAATAGAATTTTTCGCCCCGACAATATTAGCAAATTTTATTAAGCTAGTTATTTTCATTGGCCCAGTAATTCCTACATGCACTGGCACTGACTGCTTAGAAATGAAATCTATGATAGGTTGACTCTCTAGTAACCACTGGGTCACTATATAGTCGGCGTAAGGTTTTTTATCTATCATGGCTTTTTCTAATTTTGTATCGGACATATCCTGACTTCCTTCTGGATGTCCTGCTATTCCTATTTTAATTCCGTCAAAAAATCCTGTCTCTAAAATTTGAATTGAACTATCAAATTTTCCAATTGGATCTCTACTACCACCAATTACTAAAGCTTGTTTTGTACCCACATCTTTACATCTTGAAATATAATCTTTAAGTTGAGCCTCATCATTAATTGATCTAGCTGGAAAATGTGGAACAGGATTAAATCCTTTTTTTACTAAAGCATCAGCTTTTTCAGCCGTCTCTTTATAGTCTCCACCTGGAAGCATAGTTATATAAACATCCTTGACGGGAGGTAAAGTATCTAGGTCTGTGTGAGGTCCTACCTCAAGTGAAAAATTCATTTTTTCCGATCATTATCTTTTTTGTAAAAGCTGTCAAAGAAATTCATCTTGTGGATAAAAATATTTGTTGCCAAAAATTGTGCTGGTGATAATTTTTTTTAATGTCTCAAAATCCTAAAAATCTTGAACTTTCAAAGATCTTGGATTTGGAAAAAATTAAAGTGGTTGGTAATCCCATCGAGGAAGCTCATGGCCTACCAAACGAGTGCTACACAAGTCCTGAATATCTAACGATCGAAAGAGAGAGGATTTTCAAGGATAAATGGACAGTAATTGGTGTTGGAAGTTCTGTGCCAAATGTAGGAGACGCTCAACCTTATAACTTATTAGGCATCCCTCTTATTATTCTCAGAGACAAAGAGAGAAAAATAAGAGTATTTCATAATGTTTGCAGCCATAGAGGCTTCAAGCTTTTAGATGAGCCTTGTTCTTTGAAAAATGTCTTAAGATGTCCATATCATTCATGGTCCTACGATTTTGATGGAAAATTAGTTGCAACACCTCATATTGGTGGCCTGAATGTTCATGAAACAGATAAATTTGATAAGTCAAAAAGTAACCTAAAAGAAGTTAGAACCAAAGTTTGGATGGACATAATATTTATCAATATAAATGGTAATGAATTAGAGTTTGATGAGTATATCAAGCCTCTTGAAGAAAGATGGTCAAAATTAATATCTAGGGAAGATCAAAAATTACTTAAACACTCAAATGAGCATGGTTATTTCAGTCTTGATGTTAAATGTAATTGGAAATTTGCAATAGAAAATTATTGTGAAAGCTATCATTTGCCCTGGATTCATCCAGAATTAAATAAAGTTTCAAATATTAGTAACCATTATCATATCCAAGGTTTACCAAATAGATTTGCTGGCCAAGGTACAAATAAATACGACCAACCTGTTAAAGGAAATCAAAGTTTTAATAATTTTCCAAATTGGCCTAAGGACCTATCCAAAAAAGCTGAATATATTGCTTTATTTCCAAACGTAATGATTGGTCTTCATATAGATCATTTTTATGTTTTTTGGTTAGAACCCAAATCAATTAGTCAGACTAAAGAGCATTTAATGATGTATTACGTTGGTGATGATAGTGCGAATGGAGTTGAGTTTGCTGAGATGAGAAAAAAAAATGCAGAATTTTGGAAAGAAGTTATGTCAGAAGATATAAAAGCTATTGAAGGTATGCAGGAAGGTAGAAATTCACCAGCATATAATGGTGGAAATTTTTCACCGATAATGGATAATCCTACCCATGAATTTCATAAGTGGGTTGCAAATAATTTAACTGGATAAAACAATAGATGTCAAAAAAAGATGTAGGGAATAAAATCCCTATTTACAAATTGAAAACTACCAAAGAAGTAATGAATTTTTATGACGAGTGGGGCGACAACAATAAATACAATAAAGACATGGTTGATTGGGATTATTCAGGTCCAAAAGAAACAGTAAACACTTTTAAAAAATACGCTCAAAACAAAGACATATTAATTTTTGATGCAGGTTGTGGGACAGGTTTAGTTGGAAAAGAATTAAGAAAATTTGGATATAAAAATTTTCATGGAGCGGATTTATCTAAAACTTTATTAGATACTATACCTAAAGATTTATATAAAAAGCTACATAAGGTAGATCTAAATCAACCAATTAAAATGGAAGATAATTTTTATGATGCAGTTATGTGTGTTGGAACCTTTACATATGCACATGTTAAACCCAGCGCTTTAGATGAATTTGTAAGGATTACAAAAAATAAAGGTTTAATTTGTTTTACAATTAATGAGGGAATTTATGAAGAATATGGATTTGATAAAAAAATAGTAGAATTAAAAAATAAGAATAAATGGAAAGAAGTAGAATTTTTTAAATCCAATTATATAGCAAGCAAAAATGTTAATGCTTGGCTTGGTCTATTTGAGGTTAAAAAATAGCTTAATATTTATCTTTTTTTATTATATAGATATTTTTTAACCCATATGTGCAGAAAGAAATAACACTATGAAAAAATATTAATCATGGGTTTGCCTGGTTCAGGAAAAACAACTCTAGTATCAAAATTAGTCCCATTGATAAATGCGAAATGGCTTGATGCAGATGAAGTAAGAAAAACTGCAGATGATTGGGATTTTTCAGAAGAAGGAAGAAAAAGACAAGCCAAAAGAAGGTAGATTTGCAGATACCAACGCTATGTTTGTAAAACCAGAAAAATATGATTATCATGTAATAACACAGGATGCTGAAAATTGGGCTCCTAAAATAGCAAAGGAAATATAAATATGGCTCACGAATGGGATAATAAAAAACCAACAGCACAAATGTTAGGAAGATGGCAACCATTTCATGATGGTCATTATGCTTTATTTCAAGAAATAGTTAAAAAAACAGGTCAAGTTTGTATTCAAATAAGAGATGTGCAAGGTGTTGATGATAATCCATTTGATTTTGAGACTGTTAAAAAAAATATTGAAGAAAAGTTAAACCCAGAATTTGAAGGACAATTCAAAGTAATGATGGTGCCAAATATCACTAATATTTGTTATGGAAGAGGGGTTGGCTACAAAATTGAAGAAGTCGTTTTATCTGAGGAAATTCAACAAATCTCTGCAACAAAAATTAGAGCTAAAATGAGAGAAGATGGCAAACTTAAGTAATATTAAAGTTAAACTTTTAAATAAAGATATTGCTTCAATCATTATTAATGAGCCAAAAACATATAACGCACTTTCTTTTAAAAATTTAGGAGATTTAATTAAAGCCTTTAAAAAACTTGATAACGACAAGAACATAAAAGTAATAATTATAGAAGGATCAGGAAAAGGTTTTAGTGCTGGACACAATTTAAAAGAAGTAAATGGTTTAAAACATAGAGCCAAATATCAAAAATTATTTAATCTGTGCTCAAAACTAATGCTTCAAATAGTTGAAGGCAAGAAGCCTGTTATTGCTAAAGTTCATGGAGCAGCTTTTGCTGCTGGATGTCAATTAGTTGCAAGTTGTGATTTAGCTTACAGTACTAATGATGCAATATTTGCAACACCAGGAGTAAATATAGGATTATTCTGTAGCACTCCGATGGTAGCAGTTAGCCGAAAAGTGAATAGAAAAAGATTAATGAAGATGCTCTTAACTGGTGAGCCTATTAAAGCAAATTATGCCAAAGAAATTGGTTTAATTAATGACCATGTTTCTAAATCAAAATTAGACAAAGAGGTTCTAAAATTATCTAAAAAAATCGCTTCAAAATCTAATCTAACAATTAAAATTGGTAAGCAAACTTTTTATAAACAGTTAGAGATGCCACTAAGAAAAGCATATGCGTATACCAGTAAAATGATGACACAAAATATGATGGCAATGGATGCTAAAGAAGGCATATCTGCATTCCTAGAAAAAAGAAAACCCATATGGAAAAACAAGTAATTGACGATAAGATTAAAGAACTATTTATTAGCTCAAGAGTAATAGCTTTAGTCGGCGCAAGTAAAAAAAAAGAAAAAGATTCAAATATAGTAATGAAATTCTTACAAAAATCTGGTTATAAAGTTATTCCTGTAAACCCAACACGTGTAAATGACACAATACATGGGGAAAGAGTTTATGGAACTCTATTAGATATAAAAGAAAAAGTCGATATAGTAGACGTTTTTAGGCCAAGTGAAGAGGCTGTAGATATAGCCAATCAAGCTAAAGAGATTGGAGCACATGTTTTGTGGCTACAACTTAATATTGAAAATGATAAGGCTAAAGAAATAGCTATAAAAAATAAGATTTATTACATTGCTAACAAGTGCACTAAAATTGAATTTCAAAAATTATTTGGAATAATTTAGAAAATATTTTGTTAAATTAATAATTAATAATTAATAATTAATATTTTGAAGATAAACCTAGTTTTTTAGTTTTACAGAGTTAGTTTTTGACTACCCAAGCTCGATGATAAAAATCATCTATATTTTTTTGAATTAATCCCTTAGCAATTTGAGTGGCTTCTTGCTCTTCAAAAGGACCATGTTTCTTTTCGGTATTTTTTAATATTGTTTTAATTTCATTGGGATCTGTATGCTCACCTTCAAGTACGTAAAAATTTTTCATGGCTTTCTTATAGAACTAGTTTAAAAATACACAAATGAAAAAAATATTTCTTATATATGGCCATTATAATGACAAATCTTTTAATGCAGCAATAAGAGATACTTTTATCAAAACAGCAGAAGATAATGGTAATAAAGTTGATGCTGTTGATCTTTATAAAGAAAAATTTGATCCAGTTTTTGCTGGTGAGGAACCAGGTGAGGATGTTTTAAGTCATCGTAAAAGAATAGAAGAATGTGATATAATTGTTCTAATTGCACCGATTTGGAATTTTAGAATGCCAGCAATAGTCGAGGGATGGATAGATAAAGTTCTAGCACCACCTTGGGCGTTTACGTTTAAGCAATTATGGGGAAACTACGGATATCCGATTGGTAATTTACATAAAAAAAAAGCAATTATATTTTGTACATATGGATCTCCAAGGCTAGCAATCACGACATTTTTTTTAAATTTACCAATTAGAAGGTTAAAAAGAGGTGTGTTTCATATGTGTGGCATTTATAATATTGTCTACAGAAGATACTTTGCTGTACCGTTTGTAAGTGATGAAAAAAGAAAACAATTTTTGGAAGACGTCAAAAATACAGCACTTAATATATAGGGTAATTTTAATTACTTTATTTACCTCATCAATATCTTATGCAGAGTTAGTAAAGCCTAACAATGGGATTGAGCCCTTTCTGGTTGTCCAAATTCAATTAAGAAGCCTAAAACAGAATGACAACCCTAAAAAAAATAATGGGATTGAACAGACCTGGGAATTTGCACATCCAAATAATCAAAAAAATACAGGTCCATTAGAACGATTTAAGACTATGATTAAGGGTAAGTCTTACGGAATGCTTCTTAACCACCTAGATCATAAGGTTGTTGAGATAAAAATAACTGATTTAACAGCTCTTTTTGAAGTAACGGTCCTTGATAAAGATAAGGCCTATTATAAATTCAATTGGACGGTTGAAAAATATACAGCAGAAGGTCCGCTGAAAGGTTGTTGGTTGACCACAATGGTCTCAGCCCCAATGCCACTTGGATCCTCAATTTAATTTAATAACTAAACGAATTTTGTTTCGTAAATTATGAAAATTTAGTAGGAATCGCATTAATGAAATCTAAAGCAAAAGTTGTAGTAGTTGGTGGTGGTGTAGTAGGAGTAAGTGCTCTTTATCACTTAGCAAAAAAAGGTTTATCAGATGTTGTTCTTGTCGAGAGAAAAGAATTAACTTCAGGATCAACTTGGCATGCAGCAGGTCTGCTTCCATTATTCAATATGAGTTATTCAGTTGGACAACTTCACAAGTATGCAGTTGATCTTTATAAAAAATTAGAAGAAGAGACTGGACAGAATGTTGGTTTCAGTGTTGTGTCAAATATTCGTTTAGCAAGCACTAAAGATCGAATGGATGAGTATCATCAGTATGCAGGTGTTGCACAAACTATAGGTGTTGATGTAAAATTTTTAACGCCAGATCAAGTAAAAGAAATTTGGCCTCTATGTCGTACAGATGATTTGCTTGGAGCAATCCAACACCCAGAAGATGGTTATATTCAGCCTGCTGATTTAACTCAAGCAATGGCTACGGGTGCAAGAAATATGGGTGCAGAAATTTATAGAAACACAGCTGTAGTTGGAATTAAACAAACTAAAGATGGATGGGTTGTTGAAACTGACAAAGGATCTATTGAATGTGAACATGTAATTTCTTGTTCAGGAAACTTTGCAAGACAAACTGGAAAAATGGTTGGTTTAGATATTCCTGCTATACCTGTTGAGCATCAATATATTGTTACAGAAGCACACCCAGATATTTTAAAGAGAAAAAAAGAAGGCTTACCAGAGATGGGAGTTTTAAGAGATAGTGATAGCAGATGGTACATGAGAGAGGAAGCAGGTGGTTTAATTTTAGGACCCTATGAAGATGGTGCTCCAGCTTGTTATGTTGATGGACCATCAAAAGATTCTGAGTATGAATTATTTCAAGAAGATTTAGATAGATTGGCTCCACATATTGAAGGTGCGATTCATCGAGTTCCAGCCTTTGGAGAAGTTGGTGTTAAAAAAGTTTATAATGGCGCAATTTGTTATACACCAGATGGAAACCCTATTGTTGGTCCAGCATGGGGACTTAAAAATTTTTGGATTAATGAAGGACATAGTTTTGGTATTACTGCAGCAGGTGGAGCGGGGTGGCAACTTGCGGAATGGATAGTTGATGGAGAACCAACGGTTGACATGCTTGGTGTTGACCCAAGAAGATTTGGTGACTATGCAACAAAATCATACTTAAAAGAAAAAAATGAAGAAGCTTACAATCATGTATTTAAAGTTCATTATCCTGATGAAGAAAGAGGTGCTGCTAGAGAATTAAGAACATCACCTTGTTATGACAGAATGAAGGATTTAGGTGCTGTATTTGGGCAAAAATTTGGTTGGGAGAGACCAAACTTCTTTGCAACAGATGGAATGGAGCAAAAAGATGATTGGTCTTTTAGAAGATCCAAGTGGTTTGAAGCAATAAAAAAAGAATGTAAAAATGTAAAAGAAAATGTGGGTCTTTTAGATATGACTGCATTTGCAAAGTGTAGAATTAAAGGTCCTGGTGCAGAAGAGTTTTTAGATTATTTAGTAGCTAACAAACTTCCAAAAAAAATTGGAAGAATTGGTTTATGTCATGCCCTTAATACTAAGGGAGGAGTTCATTCTGAATTTACAATAATGAGAGAAGCGTCAGATAGTTTCTACTTAGTTTCAGCAGGAGCCAACCAAAGATTAGATCATGATTGGATTCAAAAATGGATGCCAACAGATGGGACAGTTCAATTTGAAAATCTAACTAATAGTATGGGTGTACTTGTTGTGTCTGGTCCAAAGGCTAGAGAATTAATGACAAGAGTATCAAGAGACGACTTCTCAAAAGAAAACTTTAAATGGTTAAGCGCTAAAAATGTAATCGTTGGAAACGCTCCAGTAAATGCCATGAGAGTAAACTTTGTTGGTGAGTTGGGTTGGGAGCTTCATCATCCAATTGAATATCAAAATCATATATTTGATAAATTGATGGAAGCTGGAAAAGATTTAGGTATTAAGCCATATGGGATTAGAGCAATGAATAGTTTGAGACTTGAAAAATCTTACAAACTTGTTGGAACAGAATTATCAATTGAATATTCACCATATGAATCTGGGTTAGATAGATTTATACATCCTAATAAAGGAAACTTTATTGGTCTGGACGCACTTAATCAATGGAGAGAAAAAGGTTTTTCAAATAAATTAGTAACAATGGAAATTCATAACGTTGAAGATGCAGATGTCTTGGGTAATAATCCAATTTATGAAAATGGTAAAGTTGTAGGACGTGCAACTGGAGGTGATTTTGGATTTAGGTTAGGAAAATCGATTGCATTAGGAATGATAAAACCTGATATTGCGACAACTGGTCAAAAATTGAAAATTGATATTCTTGGTAAAATGTATGATTGTACTATTTTAGAGGAAAGCCCTTACGATCCTGAAAATAATTTATTGAGATCATAATGAAAATATTAGTCGCTGTTAAAAGAGTAATTGATTACAACGTTCAAGTCAGAGTTAAAGAGGATGGAACTGGAGTTGTTACAGATAATGTTAAAATGTCTAGTAACCCACCTGATGACAATGCAATTGAAGAAGCTGTAAAAATTAAAGAAGCGGGTAAAGCAACAGAAATTATTGCAATTACAGTTGGTGAAGAAAAGTCACAAGAAACTGTTAGAAAAGCTTTAGCAGTGGGTGCTGATAGAGGAATTTTAATCAAAACTGAAGGAACTGTTGAGCCATTAGCAGTAGCAAAAGCACTTCAAAAAATTGTTGATAAAGAAAAACCAGACCTAGTGTTTATGGGTAAACAAGCAATTGATGATGATTGTAATCAGACAGGTCAAATGTTAAGCGCCTTATTAAATTGGCCTCAAGCAACATTTGTATCAAAAATTGAAATAAAAGACAAAATTTTAGAAGTAACAAGAGAAATCGATGAAGGATTAGAAACAATTGAAGTTAATCTTCCAGCTATTGTTACATGTGATTTAAGATTAAATGAACCGAGATATGCCTCTTTACCAAATATTATGAAAGCTAAAAAAAAACCTATAGAGATATTTACAGCTGCAGATCTAGGAGTTGATATAACACCTAGAGTTCAACAAATTAAAGTAGAAGAACCCCCCAAAAGAAAAGCAGGAATTAAAGTTGCAAGTGTTGCTGAATTAGTTAGCAAACTTAAAAATGAGGCAAAGGTAATATAATGACAGTTTTATTAATAGCAGAACATAACAATAAAGAAGTAAAACCTTTTACATTAAATGCAATTACTGCAGCATCACAAATGGATGGAGATGTACATGTTTTATTAATTGGAAATAATTGTGGTGATGTTGCTAAAGCATTATCTGAAATGTCAGCTGTTAAAAAAGTATTACATGCTGAAGCTGCTCATTATGAAAACTATTTAGCTGAAAACTTTGCTCCATTAGCTGTAAAAGTTTCAGAAAATTATTCTCATATTGTTAGCTCTGCAAATACATTTGGTAAAAACTTAATGCCAAGAATAGCAGCACATTTAGATATATCTCAAGTAAGCGATATTACTAAAGTTATATCACCGGATACATTTATAAGACCTATTTATGCAGGAAATGCATTTGCTACTGTAAAAAGTACAGATACAAAAAAATGCATAACAATTAGACCAACTTCATTTGAACCCTGTGAAACGTCTGGTGGATCTGCTCCTATAGAAAAAATTGAAGCAACTGAAGAGTTTACTTTATCAAAATTTATTAAAAGAGAAGAGGTTAAATCAGATAGACCTGAACTTGGAACGGCTAGAATTGTAATTTCAGGTGGTAGAGGAATGCAGAATGGAGAGAATTTCAAATTGATTGCTGATATTGCAGATAAATTAAATGCTGCAATTGGAGCGTCACGTGCTGCAGTTGATGCGGGCTATATAAGTAATGAACACCAAGTCGGTCAAACTGGTAAGGTAGTTGTACCTGACTTATATATTGCTGTTGGAATTTCAGGAGCAATTCAGCACTTAGCTGGAATGAAAGAAAGTAAAATAATTGTTGCTATAAATAAAGATGGTGAAGCTCCAATATTTAGTGTCGCAGACTATGGTCTAGAAGCTGATTTATTTGAGGCATTACCTCAATTCCTAGAAGAATTGAATAAATTAAATAGTATACAAAAATAATCAGTACTGTAAAAATTTAAGATATGCCTAGAGAAGCAATGGATTATGATGTGGTAATCGTTGGTGGTGGTCCATCAGGACTGTCTACGGCAATAAAACTTAAACAATTAGATCCAGAATTAAATGTTTGTTTACTTGAAAAAGCTTCAGAGATTGGTGCTCATATTTTAAGCGGTAACGTGTTTGAAACTAGAGCTTTAGAAGAGCTATTTCCTAACTGGAGAGAGTTAAATGCACCAGTTAAAACGAGGGTTTTAAAAGAAAAATTCTTATTTTTAAGTAAAACAAAATCGCTAAGTTGGCCAACTTGGCTACTTCCTTCAGTTCAGCAAAATCATAATAATTATATAATAAGTCTAGCCAATTTATGTAGATGGCTTGCAGAACAAGCTGAAGCTTTAGGTGTAGAAATATTTCCAGGCTTTCCTGCAAGTGAAATTTTATACAAAGAAGATGGATCAGTTAAGGGAGTTGCAACTCAAGACATGGGAGTTGATAAAGATGGAAACAAAAAAGATGGCTTTGAACCAGGCATAGAGCTTTTAGGAAAAGTTACTGTTTTTGCAGAAGGATGCAGAGGACATCTTGGAAAACAATTAATTGAAAAATATAATTTATCAGAAGGTAAAGATCCTCAACAATATGGAATTGGATTTAAAGAAATTTGGGAAATTAGTGAACAAAATCATGAAGAAGGAATGGTAATGCATACCGCAGGTTGGCCACTAGATAACAATACTTATGGTGGAAGCTTTATGTATCATGCTGAAAATAAACAAATATTTTTAGGATATGTAATTGGCCTAGATTATAAAAATCCATATCTTTCTCCATTTGATGAGTTTCAAAGATTTAAAACTCACCCAGCAATTAAAAAAGTAATTGAAGGTGGAAAACGTATTTCTTATGGAGCAAGAGCTTTAATTGAAGGTGGAATACAAAGTTTACCAAAGATGTCTATGCCGGGAGCATTATTGGTTGGTTGTGATGCTGGAACGTTAAATATGCCTAAAATCAAAGGATCACACACAGCAATGAAAAGTGGAATGATTGCAGCAGAAACTATTTTTGAAAATTTAAAAGAAGATAAAGAATTATCAATTTATGAGGATAAGTTTAAAAAAAGCTGGGTTTATGAGGAACTTCATCAAGCACGAAATGTTAAACCTAGTTTTAGTTGGGGTTTAATACTTGGAATAATATTTACTGGAATAGATCAAATTTTATTTAGAGGAAAATTACCTTTCACTCTCAAACATAAGCATGCTGACCATGAAACTTTAAAACCAGCAAGTGAAATGCCAAAAATTGATTACCCTAAACCGGATAACGTGATTACATTTGATAAAACAAGTTCAGTTTATTTAACAGGCACAAATCATACTGAAAATCAGCCAGTACACTTACAACTTAAAGATCCTAATTTACCAATTAACTATACATTAGAAAAATTTGATGAACCAGCTCAAAGATATTGTCCTGCTGGAGTTTATGAAGTTCAAGTTGAAAACAATGTTAATAAATTTGTCATAAATTCTCAAAATTGTATTCATTGTAAAACATGTGATATTAAAGAACCTTCTCAAAATATTACTTGGGTAACACCCGAAGGTGGGGGTGGACCTAAATATGGAAATATGTAGTTAAAAAGATAAAATAATTCCAACAACAAAAATAAGAGAGAGTGTCAATCCTACAAAAATAAGGTTTGTTGTAGTTTCTTTTTCTTTAACTTTTCTTGCTCTATTTAAGAGAATATTTATATCAACTCGTCCTGATGATGAAGCTTTCTCATTCTTTACAGAGATCATAAAAGAGGGAAGATCACTTATTTTAGAACTAAATTTTTTTTCTGCACTCATGTATGCAACTAATCATTGAAAAGTATACCGCACAATTAAAATAAAGCTCATTTTGAGTTTTAGCTATTTATATTGAGTGTTTATTTAAGTTTAACTGGTTATATTAAATGTTCATTTTGGGTTTAAGAACTATAATCTTATTATGAGTGCTGAGATTCCAGAAATTTCTGACCAATTATATAAAGAAGACATACTTCGTGTGATGGAAGATAAGTATTCTACTCTTGGCTCGGTATGGGTAAGTCATCAAATGGAATGGTGTAATGGAGTTTATTCTTCTTTTAAAGATCATGATAAATTTTTGATAGTTATATTTTTAGTTAAAAAAACATTAGATTTTTATTCAAGAAACTTCGTTAAATTGTCTTATGAGGAATTTTATTCAAATGACATTGTTGAGATAGAGAAATTTAATATAGCAGAAATTGCTGAAGCACTTAATATTCCAAAAGAGTCAACAAGAAGAAAGGTACTAGAACTTGAAAATAAAGAAGTTATAAAAAAAACTAAAAAAAAAATTATAATAAATAGATCTAAATTTTATTATAGTAAACCAATAGACTCAATAAAAAGAGTCAGTCGATTTTTAGCCACACTTTCAGAATTATGCAAAGATGAAAAAATTTTATCAAAAAATATAACGTCAGAAGAATTAGAATTAGTTATAAAAGATAATTTTTCTTATATTTGGAAAATTTACTATGAATTACAAATCCCAATGTTGATTAGTTATAAAAAAATTTTTGAAGACATAGAAACTTTTCATATCTTCGGTACTTGTGTCGTTAATGAACACCTACATGCTAGAAAAATAAGTGAAGATTATATGAATAGAGACGAATTTCTTAAAAGCATTTTTATAGCAAATAAAATGCGTGGAATTAATGCAATGTCAATTTCAGATATCACAAGTATACCAAGAGCTACTGTTATTAGAAAATTAAAAAAACTAGTTAACCAAAAAATTCTGACAATTAATGATAAAAAACATTATAAATTAACAGGCAGATTTGCAAACAAGCTTAAACCATTACAAAAAAATATTTTTGTTAAATTAGCAGATTTTTCAACTAAAGTTTTTAACTTAGTGGTATTAAATAAAAATTAGATAATAAAAATTACAAATACCTTTAACAAAATTCGAATTTAAGTCCTTATAAGTTTTTAAGTCGTTTTTTTAAGAATAAATATAAAAATTATTGAAGTTACCATCATTATTAAAGCATAAGCAGCTGTTGGTACAATAAAAGTTGTTATATTTTCACCAAAAATTTGTGTACCAACGAAAAGAGCCAATGTTCCATTTTGAAGACCACATTCTATTGAAATGCATCTTTGCTGTGCAACTCCGGATGCAAAATATTTTGCAATATAAAAACCTATTATCATCATTGATATGTTTAATAGCAAAGCAACCAAACCTGCATTCACAATATAAGAAATGATATTATCCCATTCCTCTATATAAATGGCAGCAAACACTAACATAAATAATATTACTGAAATTTTTTGAATTAGTGAGGCTTGCTTATCAATAAAATTTTTAGCAAAATGTTTAATTAACATTCCAATTATTACTGGAACTGTAACAACTAGAAACATTTTTAAAGCAATACTAGTCATAGATATTTCTTTAACAACGCTAATTCCAAAAAAATCAATAGATGTAAAAATTATAAATGGAACAGAAATAATACTAACCAAACTAACAACTGCAGTTAGTGTTATTGAAAGGGCAACATCACCATTAGCAAATTTAGTAAGAACATTTGATGTAACACCACCAGGCGCACATGCAATTAACATTAACCCAACAGCAAGTTCTGCAGGCAAGTTTAGTAATAAAGCAATAGATAGTGCTATGATTGGTAGTAAAACTAATTGACAAACAAAGCCAACCAAAAAATCTTTTGGAATTTTAGCTACTCTTATGAAGTCTTGGATAGTTAAACTCATTCCAAGCCCCAACATTATAAGAGCCAAACCTATTGGAGCTATCTTTGTTGCAATTTCCATCTTAATTTTATGTTCACATTAAAATTAGATAATTTCTATTAAATAATGAAAGTAATTATTTTAAAAAATCTAATCTATTTTGTAGGTAAATTGTTTAAGATTCTTTTTATCTGAGCTTGTGTCTTATAAAGAGATTTTAAGGAATATTGAGATAAATGGTCAGAGTCAGCAAAATACATCACTCCATCTTTTGCAAAGTAGCAGTGATTTGAATCACATAAATCATCAAAAACTTCTATGTAATTATTCCCTAAATACTTTTTAAGTTCATTATTTATATTATTAAATTTTGAATTAAATATTTTTCGGTCAATATAAGTTTTTTCTTTGATATCCATTAATGATAAATGGTTAAATTTGAACTTTCTTGGTAGCTCACTTGCTATTGGGAAATTTGGAATAGCAATGGGTGACATTACTGACACTGATTTTCCACTCATTTTTAATTGATTTATTGTGTTAATTATAGCTCCAACTAATTCATCAGTACCAAATAGTTCACCAGAAATATTAGTATAATTGTCACGATACCAAGTCATTGAAAGAAAGACATGCTTAATATCTTTATCGTCTAATATACTGTTTAGGGTACTGTTAGCAATATCTATGCAACTAACGGCTCTATTTAGTTTAACAGTGGGTAGACAACCACTCATTGGAATCAAGATGCCCCTATAACCTTTGTTTTTGATTGCTTCAGCAATTAAAGGTGCATACATTTGTGCATGAGAGTTTCCAAAAATAGCAATTGTAGGTTTAAATTTTAAACCTTCTTCAATTACACATGCCCTAGAGGATGTTCCATATAAATAATAAGAAGATACAGGACATCTGTAGTTTGACCCATTTGTCACTGACCACTTTTCTATAAAATTTTCTGATGTATTTTGATTGACAAACTTTATTGCACTTAGACTAATTAGCGTACAAATTATAATTAGTAAAATTGTATGCACAAACTTAAAATGACGTCGGAATGGAGTTTCGATATATTTATAAGATAAATAACCAAATATTAAACTAAGAAAAATACCAATTACTGATGTGAAAAATGGTGGGCTATCAACAAAATAGTAAACAAGAATAACTGCGATTGGCCAATGATACAGATATATGGAATATGAAATTCTACCAATCCACACTGCAAAGATATTCTTAAAGATCCATAAAAGTGACAACTTACTTTTAAAGCTTGAATATATAAAAAATGTAGCACCCAAACTAACCATAATGGTTTGAATTATTAAATCTGTATTGGCGAGTAATCCAAAAAAAAGAGCTAAAACTGAAATAATTAAAATAACATTTAAATTGGAAGACTTTGAATTATTAGAGTTCAAATTCATAAATACCAGAAATCCACCCAATCCAAATTGCCAGGCTCGTGTTGGTAAAAGAAAAAAAGCAGGATTTGCTCCACCTAAGTGATGTAGATAAATCCAGAGTAAAAAACTTAAAATAGTTAATGCAAAAACTAGATAAGAAATGGGTATTTTTAATTTTTTTCTTATCCAGATACCTATCAATATAAAAGTAGGGTATAGAATGTAAAACTGCTCTTCAACAGAAAGTGACCAAATGTGAAGTAATGGTTTTAATTGATCGCTAGTACCAAAATATCCTCCATCCCGCCAAAAATAAAAATTTGACCAAAAAGTCTTTGCAGCTACCAGCGAGGAAGCATACTTATTGATATCAGAATTTAAAAAAATATTAATAAGAACTAACGTTGTTAGTGTAAAAAAAACAAATAACGCTGGAAGTAAGCGTTTAATTCTTCGTTCATAGAATACCCTTAATGAATTTGTTGTATTGTTTTTTTGTAGTGAAATAAAATGGTCTGTTATTAGGTATCCTGATATTACAAAAAAAATATCAACACCAAGAAAACCATTTGGCATTATATGTGGAAAGAAATGGTAAATAACGACACTTATAATAGCAAGAGCTCGTAAGCCGTCTATCTCTGTACGATATTTTAGGTCAATTATCATAAATTATAATAAATAAAACTATTATCTCAATAAGCTTTAAGACAAATCAATAGCGTATTTTTTTAATGCTTCAATTGAAATAAGTCCTAAAGTTTTTTCATGTGTTCTTTTTAAGTAAATTGGGCAAGCCTTTTCAGCCTCCAAAGCTCTTACGTACCAACTTGCACAAACACACCAGCCATCTCCAGCTTTTAACCCTGGAAATCCAAATTCAGGATGAGGAGTTATCAAATCGTTACCAGCTTCTTTACACCACTCTAAAAATTCTGTTGTAACCTTTGCACAAACTGTATGTACACCATGATCATTTTCATCTGTACTACAACAACCATCTCTATGCCACCCAGTTAAAGGATCATTAGAACATTCTTCTAGGTCTTCACCTAAAACGTTCTTTTGATTATCACTCATTATATTTTTGTGGGATTAGGTTGGCCTTTGTAAACAACTTCAGGGTCAAAAGATTTTTCTTTTTCCTCAAATTTCATTTCAACTTCTCTACCATTTTCAATTGGACCTAATGGAATTGATCTATAAAAACAAGATCTATAACCAACATGACAGCTAGAACCATCTCCAATATCAACAGTTAACCATACAGAGTCTTGATCGTCATCAATTCTAATTTCTGTTACTTTTTGAGTGAAGCCGCTAGTTTTACCTTTATGCCAAATTTGCTGTCTAGATCTACTAAAGTAATGAGCTTCTTTAGTTTCTATGGTTTTTTTAAAAGCTTCAACATTCATGTATCCATGCATCAAAACATCTTTAGTTTTTGAACACATAGTAATGACTGGAATTAACCCATCATTATCAAATTTTGGTGAAAGGAGTTTTCCCTCCTCAATTTCGACTATATTTTCTCTCTTTTTAAACATAAGTAGGTAATTATGTAGCATATTAGAAAATATATTAAATATTTTAAAAACGAGGATTTACTGTATAAACTTGCCTTATGAAATTAGTAAAAGAGACAGATAGCAAAATTTTAGACACCAAAAAAGTTTCTGACAAAGAAGCTGAAGAGGCTTTTAAAACTATCTTAACTTGGATGGGTGAAGACCCTAGTAGAGAAGGATTATTAGAAACTCCTAAAAGAGTTGTTAAAGCATTTAAAGAATATTTTGGTGGTTATACACAAGATGCTGGACAGATTTTAGAAAAAACATTTGGTGATGTAGAAGGTTATGACGATATGGTAGTTGAAAAAAATATTTCAGTTTCAAGTCACTGCGAACATCATATGGCACCAATAGTTGGAACGGCACATGTTGCTTATATTCCAAATGAAAGAGTTGTTGGTTTAAGCAAACTAGCAAGAGTTGTTGAGGTATTTTCAAAAAGATTACAAACTCAAGAGAGATTAACGATGCAGGTTGCAAAGGCTTTAATGGAATCGTTGGATGCAAAAGGTGTTGCGGTTACAATTGATGCGGCTCACCAATGCATGACTATGAGAGGCATTAAAAAAGAAAATGCAACAACGGTCACAAATTACTTCTTAGGACAATTCAAAGAGGATTTAAGTATCCAAAATAGATACTTAAGATTTATTAGTAAGTAACTTTCTCGAGAGGAGATGGCCATGTCAGATAATTTTAAAGCATTAGTAGTCAATCAAGAGGGTGAAAATTTTACTCGAGAAGTAAAATCAATAGATAAATCATTTTTAAAACATGGTGATGTACTTGTGAAAGTAGATTATTCAGACTTAAATTATAAAGATGCACTTATTTTAAATAATGGTGCAAAATTAGTAAAAGAATTTCCACACATACCAGGTATTGATTTTTCAGGAACTGTTTTAGAAAGTGATAATTCTAAATTTGTAAAAGGTGACGAGGTAATTCTTACAGGGTGGAGAGTAGGAGAAATTTATTTTGGTGGTTATTCTCAAATGGCAAAAATTAATGGAGATTTTTTAGTTAAAAAACCGAAAGACATTACATCTAAGCAAGCTATGATTTTAGGTACTGCTGGATTAACTGCTTTACTATGTTCTTTTGCAATTAAAGCACGAGAAGAACTTTTATTAGGAGAGAAAGTTAAAGATGTTTTAGTTACAGGAGCTTCTGGTGGTGTTGGAAGTATTGCGGTAATGATATTAAGTAAATTTGGTTATGATGTAACAGCTGTTACAGGAAAAGTTGAAAATGAAGAATATTTAAAATCATTAGGAGCAAAAAACATAATTAATAAAGCAGATTTAGACAAAGATGCTAGGCCATTAGATAAAGGTCTATGGGACGGTGTTGTTGACACGGTTGGTGGAAAGATACTTGCTAATGCACTTGCGCAAACTAGAGACAATGGAATTGTTGCTGCTTGTGGTAACGCTTCTGACTATAAATTAAACACAACAGTTATGCCTTTTATTATTAGAGGTGTTAAACTTTGGGGAATAAACTCTGTTACAGCATCTATAAAGAGAAGAGAGTTTGTTTGGAATGAGGTTAAAGGTCTTATTGATTTTGAACAATTAGAAAAATCAATTAAAACTGTGAGCTTAGAAGATTTAATGGATATATTTCCAAAAATGTTAAAAGGAGAAACGTCTGGAAGATATATAGTTGATCTTAATAAATAAATGGATTGGGATAAACTAAAAATATTTCATGCAGTTGCAGAAGCTGGTAGCTTCACCAATGCAACTATAAACTTAAATCTTAGTCAATCTGCAATTAGTAGACAAATTCAATCACTAGAGCAAGATCTTAAAGTGCAACTCTTCGAGAGACACGCAAGAGGACTCACATTAACTGAAAATGGTGAATACCTATTTAAAACTGCACATGACGTAATTAGCAAATTAAAAGAAGTTGAATCTACTTTAGGTGATCAAAAAAATAAACCAACTGGAAAATTAACAATCACAACAGTTAGAAGTTTTGGAACTCACTGGCTTACACCCAAAATTCAAGAGTTCATGAATCTAAACCCAGAAATTGAGATTGAATTAATTTTTGATGATAAGGAATTAGATTTGAGCACAAGACAAGCAGATATAGGTATTTTTATGAGAAGACCTAAGCAACTTAATTACATTCAAAAGAAATTAGTAGATATAAAATATTACATTTATGGGTCTAATAAATATTTAGAAAAATATGGTATGCCAAAAACAATTAATGACTTAAATAAACATAAGCTTATTTCATTTGGTAAGGGAGCACCATCACCAGTTTATGATCCAGATTGGGTCTTAAAACTTGGAATTAAAGATACTAAAAAAAGAAAACCAGTCATGAAAGTTAACAGTGTTATGGGTTTACTTTTAGCAGTAGAGTCAGGAGTGGGACTTGCAGCACTTCCTGAATATTTAGTTTTTAATTCAAATAAAATAATAAAAGTTCTTCCAAACTCAGAAGGACCCATCACAGAAGCGCATTTTGTTTATCCTCAATCGCTTAAAAATACAGCACGCATTACTGCCTTCAGAAATTTCTTGTTTAGTAAAATAGGTGACTGGAAGTCTTAATTAACTAGACTTATCGTTAACATAAACTGAAACACCCCTAGAATTAATATCAATATCAAATTTTTTATGAAGAGGGGGAAATGCTCTTTGTGAACAATCTAATCTATCGCAAGTTCTACAGGATACACCAATTGGAATTTCTGTCTTTTTATCGCTAATATCAAGGTTTTCTGTATAGACAAATTCTTTTGCATATTTAGCCTCACATCCTAAGCCAATAGACAGAATACTTTTTGACTGACCATATCTACCAACACCTTTTTCAACAGTTCTAGCAATACAAACATATTTCTCTCCATTTGTCATTTTACTAACTGCTGCTTGAATAATACCAGGTCTTGTAAAGGCAGAATACACATTCCATCTAGGACAAGCACCACCATATCTTGGTATTTCAATCCCAGACAATGAAAATCTTTTTGAAATATTACCTGCAATATCAGTTCTTAACATATGAAAAGGAATGCCAGGTAGTTTAGGGTTTTGAAGACAAGTTACTCTATGTGCGACCTGTTCAAAAGAAGTTGCAAAAGTATTTTGAAGAAGTTCAAGGTCGTATTTTAATTCTTTACATTCTGCATGAAATAATTTGTAAGGCATTAAAATTGCGGCTCCACAATAATTCAATAGAGCAACCTGTGTTAGTTTTTTTGATTCATTGGAGGGGAAATTAAAATCAGACAAATATTTATTAATTTCTTTAGATGCTCCTTCTTGAGCAATTTGAGATGCAGCATGTAATTTTTTAGTTTCTAGAGTATTATAATCACTTAATAAAAGTTCTTTCGTATCCTTATTATAAATTTTAGAAAAAGGCTTTCCTTCTTCTGGAATTATATCTTTAACAATTATTGAGTATTCAGATTTTAGAAAATCGCATAAAGCAATATATCTAGTTCGATTATTAACCTGAACTTTTTCAAAAATTTTATCTGCAAATTCTTCAAGCTTAGGGAAATAGTTTTTATTTTCTTGAAGAAAATCTGATATTACTTCTCCAGGAAATGCTGTTTTTCTACTATCAATTTTTTTTCCAGAAATATCTTCAACTTTATTAACTATAGCATGGTCTTTTTGTCTAAAATTATCTCCTAATTTAATTAATGCTTTTGCAATTTTTGGATTAGTATTTACTAAATCTTTTACTTCTGGGCCAAGTATATCCAGATCTTCGAATAATTGATCATCTAAAAGTTCGTAAATATCATTTTCTAAATTAACATCAGCCTTACTGGTTAAGTCAGATAGGTCCACTCTTAATTCTTTACTAACTTTAATTAATAGGTCACCATCGATATTTCTTTTTCCACCTTCAATTAAATTTAGATAACTAGGAGAAATATTAATTTGTTCTGCAAATTTATTAGCCTGTAAACCTAATTGCCTTCTAAAGGCTTTTATTTTAGGGCCAATTTTTAAATCAGACTTATTGATATTTTTATTTTTTAAAAATTTTGTTATTGCAATTTTAGAATTTTCTAAATTAATTTCTTTTTCACTTGTAAGATCAGACAATTCTATTCTCAACTCATTACAAATCTTAATTAGTAAGTCTGCATCAACATTTCTTTTTCCACTTTCAATTAGGTTTAAATAGCTAGGAGAGATATTTATTTGTTCAGCCAACTTTTTAGCTTGAAGACCTAATTTTTGTCTAAAGCTTTTTATTTTACTTCCAATTTTAGAGTTTATGCTCACTTTTTATCTCTTTTTTGTAAATTTTGTAAATTTAAATTTACAAAATATTAACCGAATTTACAAGTAAAATAGAGCTTTTTGATATCTTTTGTAAATTTTGTAAATTATATAATAACTATGAATAAAGAAAATAAAAACCAAGAAAATCAGTCTCGAAACACAACAAAAGAAGATCAAAATCAGTCTAGCCAATCTGGTATTTACTTGAGAGATGATCATTGTGATTGGGGTTCAAGCGGCATGAACGAATTTACTAACGAGTTTAGTGAAAACAATTAAGCCACTTTAAGCCACCAAAAGACTAATTTTTGCAACTCTAAAACCTAGAAAGACTCTACCTATGAGCTCAGAAGCTAATGTTTCATACGATCTAAAAAGATTTGCTGGTATTAAAAAAGATTATACTCCTGAAGAAGTGGAGAGACTTAGAGGTTCAATAAAAATTGAATATTCGATGTGCAAACATCAATCAAAAAAACTGTGGGATCTTTTAAATTCAGAGAATTATATTAATACTTTGGGATCATTATCTGGAAACCACGCAATTCAACATGCTAAAGCAGGTTTAAAGGCAATTTATTTAAGTGGATGGCAAGTTGCTGCTGATGCAAATACTGCTGGGGAGATGTACCCTGATCAATCTTTATATCCATATGATAGCGCACCAAAGTTAGTTGAGTCGATGAATAACGCTCTAATTAGAGCAGATCAAATTCAACATATGGAATTAAATGATGGTGATATGCAGTCAAAAGATAGAACTGATTATATGCTGCCAATCATTGCCGATGGTGAAGCTGGATTTGGTGGACCATTAAATGTTTTTGAGTTAACAAAAAAGTTTATTAAAGCAGGAGCTGCTGGAGTTCACTTCGAAGATCAATTAGCTAGTGAAAAAAAATGTGGTCATATGGGTGGTAAAGTTTTAGTTCCAACAGGAACAATGATTAAAAATTTAAAAGCTGCAAGACTTGCTGCTGATATTGCTGAAGTTCCATTAATTATTTTAGCGAGAACAGACGCTAATGCTGCAAAACTAATTACAAATGATTTTGACGAAAATGATAAACCATTTTTAACTGGTGAAAGATCTCCTGAAGGTTTCCATTATGTTAAACAAGGTATAGAACAAGCTATCTCAAGAGGTTTAGCTTACGCTCCTTATTCAGATTTAATTTGGTGTGAGACTGCAACACCTAACCTTGAAGAAGCTAAAAAGTTTGCAGACGCAATACATGAAAAGTTTCCTGGGAAATTACTTGCATACAATTGTTCTCCATCTTTTAATTGGAAGAAACATTTATCAGATGCAGAGATTGCAACGTTCCAACAAAACATTAGTGAAATGGGTTATAAATTTCAATTTATTACACTTGCAGGTTTTCATACACAAAATATTGCAATTTTTGAACTCGCAGAAAAATATAAAACTGAAGGAATGACTGCTTATTCTAAAATTCAAGAACTTGAATTTGCTAGAGAGAAAGATGGTTACACAAGTGTCAAGCACCAACGTGAAGTCGGCACTTCTTATTTTGATGCAGTTTCAAATACTATAAGTAGTGGAAAAAGCTCTACAACTGCAATGGAAGGCTCAACAGAGTCTGAGCAATTTTAATTATTCTTTAATACGCCATCTAAATATGATTAAATATTTTGATGCTTATAAGTAGTTTCTTTTTAATCATTCTTTATATTTCACACAGATATATTGTTGCATGGATAAATTTTTATAATAATTCAGATAAACGTTTTGGTAACTCTATATGGCGTTGGACATATGATTATAAAGTAGTTGGAGTTAGAGATATTTCCGATCTAGACGATAAGCCTTTTGTAAGAAAAAGAAGGATTAGAAATAGAACTATTTCAATAATGTACTGCAATTTTTTCCTAGGATTTTTTGTGTTAATGTCTTTTGTAAGTGATTTGCTTATTTTAATTTTAAAGTAAAAATTACCGTAAACTGCGACACTAATGCGATTGATAATCATTCGCAATGCAAATAGTAAGCATTCTAATCTAATTAAATTAACATAAACGAAAGAAAATAATGAAAAAACTTACGATTATTGCATTTTTCATGGCTTTATTTGCAAACATGACGTTTGCTGCTGAAGTTAATGTATTCAGTGCAAGACACTACGATTCAGATGTTCAACTTTATGAAAAATTTACAGCTAAAACTGGAATCAAAGTAAATATTGTATCTGGTAAAGATAAAGCTCTTCAAAAAAGAATAACTGAAGAAGGTGCTGATTCAAAAGCTGACCTTTATATTACTGCTGATGCAGGAAGATTAGGTGCATTCGCTGCAAAAGGAATGTTCCAAAATTCTATGTCTCCAGCAATTAAAGCTGCAGTTCCAGCAAACTTTAGAACTTCTAAATGGACTGGAATAGCTAAGAGAGCAAGAATTATGTATTACTCACCTGAAAGAGTAAATGCAAACGAACTTAATGGTATGACTTACGAAGGTCTTGCTGATCCAAAATGGAAAGGTAGAGTTGTTATAAGAAAATCTAACAATATCTATAACCAATCTCTTGTTGCTTCATTAGTTAAAAATAATGGAAAAAAAGCAACTGCAGAATGGGCTAAAGGAATAGTTGCTAACATGGCTAGAGATTCTAAAGGAAACGATAGAGCTCAAATTTTAGCTGTAGCAGCTGGTGAAGCTGATATAGCTGTAGCTAATACGTACTACTTAGCTTTGATGTTATCTGGAAAAAAAGGTCCAGAACAACAAGCAGCAGCTAAAAAAGTTCTACCATTCTTTCCTAATCAAGGAGATAGAGGAACTCACATGAACATTAGTGGTGGTGGTGTATTAAAAAATGCTCCAAACGCAGCTAATGCAATTAAACTACTTGAGTTTTTATTAACTAAAGAAGCGCAAACACATATAGTTAATAATACATTTGAATATCCAATGATTGATGGTGTTGAGCCTCATGCATTAGTTAAGCAAATGGGTCTTGGTTACAAACAAGATTTAGAAACTAAAGTAGCAAATTACGGAAAAAACCAAGCTGCAGCATTAGAAGTAATGTTAGCTGCGAAGTGGAAATAAGTAATAAGTGAAAAAGAATTTATTTAATATTGATGAGAATAAATCTTCTGATGTATATGGGTCGCAAACTCTGAAAGCTTGTGGTCCATGTGCAGCAGAGTGTGAAAAAATCAATAGAAAAATAAATAATAGAAAATTATCAGATATTAAAGACAAAGAGGTTGCACATATCCTCTCTCCATTTAATACATAATTTTCTTTTTAATGATTGTGCTCATAGTTCTACAAAAGGTATTTACCCTACCTAATTTAACTATGAGCACTAAAAAATTCAAATGTCAGTAATACAATTAAATAAACATTTAAAAAACAATAGGAATAGAATGATTGAAGGAAAAAAATGTTCAAGTGTAGTTTTAAAAACAAGAAAAATTGGTAAATGGGTTGATGTTAGTACTGATGATATATTTAAAGGTAAAAAAGTAATACTATTTTCATTGCCAGGTGCATTTACACCCACATGTTCTGAAAAACAGCTACCAGGCTTTGAAAAAAATTATGATAAATTGTTAGGTCTAGGTATTAACGAGGTTTATTGCATTAGTGTTAATGATGGCTTTGTGATGAATGCTTGGGCTGATCAACAAAAATTAACAAAAGTTAAGGTATTACCGGATGGAAATGCAGACTTTACACGTTCAATGGGAATGTTAATTGATAAAAAACATTTAGGCTTTGGTCTAAGAAGCTGGAGATATTGCGCAATAATTAATGACGGTATTGTTGAAAAATGGTGGCAAGAGGATGGTATGAATAATGATGGAAGTGATCCTGATCCGTATAAACAAACAACTCCAGAAAATTGCATTGAATATCTATCAAGCAAATAATTTAGAAAAATAAATAATTTATAAAAAAAATTTAAGAATTAATACTCGTAATCTCTCTCTCAATTGGTTTCGAGGTTAATATTAATCTCTCCTGGCAACAGGGGAGGTTTCTTAAATATAGTTATTAGAGTATTATAAATTATGGGAATTAAAAATTTTAACATTTGGTACATAAGTAGTTTTTTAATATCTATAGCTGTTGCTATCCCAATACTTACTATCTGTGCAGGTTTTTTTGAAAATACTAGTAATTATTATTCGATACTAAAGGATACTTTTTTATTTGATTATATTAATCACTCACTAATTTTATTAATGGGTGTTCTATTTTTAACTTTTATCATTGGAGTGGGCACCGCCTATCTTGTATCTTTCTATAATTTTCCAGGTTCAAATTTTTTTAAATGGGCATTAATATTATCATTCGCAGTACCACCCTATATATATGCATACTCATTAACAGCCTTCTTTGAAAATTATGGTACAGCTTTTTCAATACTAACCAATGTATTTGGAGAGGGTGAGTACAATAAACACATACCTAAAATGGATGGCATGTTTGGTGCAATCATTTCTTTATCATTCTCATTGTTTGGATATGTTTATATTTTAACAAGAGCATCATTTCATTACCAATCTCAAAACTTAATTGATTTAGGTAAAAATTTAGGATTTTCGAAAAATAAATCATTTTTTAAAATTATTTTACCTTCAGCCAGACCAGCTATAGTTGCTGGACTTTCTTTAGTTGCAATGGAAACATTATCAGATTTTGGAACAGTGGATTTTTTTAATGTATCAACACTAACTACAGGAATTTATAATGCATGGATTTCTTTTGATGATTTATCTTTAGCTAATCGATTATCTTTTTTTCTTTTAATTTTTATTTTAGGATTATTTGTTCTTGAAAACTTTTCTAGGAAAAAAGCTCAATATCACTCTCCAACAAAAAGTGGCTTTAAATCTAAAACTTTAATTAAATTAGATAGATCAAAATCAACTCTAGCTATTATTTTTTGTAGCTTTATTTTTTTTGCCAGTTTTATGTTTCCAGTTTTACAAATGCTTTATTGGACAATAATTTTTCCTAAACATTTTAATGATTTAAATATAGTTAGTTTATTTATTAATACTGGAATATTAGTTTTATTAGCAAGTACTGTTTTGATAACATTTGCCTTCATTTCAAACTATGGAAATAGGGTTACAAAAAGTAAATTACTAGAAGCACTAACTACATTTTCTATTTCTGGGTATGCAATACCGGGGGTAATTTTAGCTGTTGCGTTTATAAGCTTCGTGGCCTGGTTTGATAATACTGTTGTTCAGTATTTCGGATTTAAAACTATCAAAACTATATTTATTGGCTCAATATTAGGACTTATAAGTGTTTATTTTGTAAGGTTTTACTCTTTAGCCTGTAATGGCATAAAGTCTGGCTATCTTAAGATTAACTATTCAATAGATGAGAGTGCTTATTTACTTGGCTACTCAAAATTTAAAACATTTAAAAATATTCACTTTCCTTACTTAAGAAACTCTATTCTGTTAATTGGATTAATAATTGCAATTGAAATAATTAAGGAGTTACCAATTACACTTATTATGAGACCATTTAATTTTGAAACATTCGCTACTACAGCTTATATATATGCGTCTCAAGACCTATTAGAGGCCGCTGCAGTACCATCTTTATTTCTTATATTAATTACAAGTACTTTTATTTTAATTACTTCTAGATATACTTTAAGAGATTAATTATGAGTAAAAATTTTTTAGAAATTAAAGATGTAACTTTTGAGGCAAGCAAAGTTAATAAAGTTCATAATGTATCTTTTAATATTGAAAAAGAGGGAGACATTATATGTTTATTAGGACCATCTGGAATTGGAAAAACTACAATACTAAGATCCATTGCTGGTTTAACAAATATTAAATCTGGTGAAATTATATTAAAAAATAAAGTTCTATCTTCAGAGAAAGTACATGTAGAACCTGAAAATAGAAATATATCGTTATCATTCCAGGATAACTGTTTATTCCCACATTATAATGTCTTAAAAAACATTGAATTTGGCGCCGAAAGGAACAAAAGAAAGAAACAAACTATATCTACTGAAGAAATAATTAGATTCTTAAATCTTGAAAAAATTAAAGATAAGTTTCCACATCAAATCAGTGCAGGTGAAGCTCAAAGAGCGGCTCTAGCAAGGTCATTAGTTACAAAGCCAGATTTACTATTATTAGATGAACCACTTTCAAATGTTGATCAAAGTTTTAAAGAAGAGATTCAAGTTAAATTAAAACAAATATTAACTGAACATAAAATAACAACTATAATTGTAACGCATGACTCATATGAAGCTTTTTATTTAGGTACAAAATGTGGAATAATTTTAGACGAACAATTAAAACAATTTGATGACCCTTATAATGTTTATCACTTTCCAAATTCAGTAGAGGTAGTAAAATTTTTAAATAGGGGAATTTTAATTCCAGCAAAAGTTACTGGAGAAAATAGTTTAGAGAATGTTGATTTAGGAATAATTACTGGTAATTTTATAAAACATTATCCAAAAGGATCTGAGGTTCAGCTTTTACTTCAACCAGAAGATCTAGAACATGATGATCAAAGTAACTTAAAATTAGAAGTTGTTGATAGAAAGTTTAGAGGTACCAATTTTATTTACACGCTTAAAACTGTTAGCAATAAATTAATTCCAGTATTTGTACACTCTCATCATATTCATCAACATCAGGTAGATGAAAAATTTGGCATTAAGCTACCTATAAATATTGATCATATAGTTTGCTTCTAATATAAAACCTAAATTATAATGAATAAAAGATTAAAAACCCTTACCAAGGGAATAACAGATGTAAGTCCGTTAATGATACCTGTGGTACCTTTTGGAATTATATTTGGTGTTATTGGTGTGGAATTAGGCCTAAGCCCTTATATGACATTTGGAATGTCGGTCATAATTTTTGGTGGTGCTTCTCAAATAGTTTTATTACAATTATTCTCTGGTGGAGCCTCATCTTTAGTAGCAATAACATCTGTAGGTGCAGTTAATTCAAGACATTTATTATATGGTGCAGTTTTTTCAGAATATTTATCTCATTTGAAATTGTCATGGAAAGTTATCTTATCATACGTATTAATTGATCAAGCATTTGCTGTTTCAAATACTTATTTTAAAAAAAATAAAGAAAATGAGTTTAAACATTACCATTTATTGGGAGCTGGCTTTACTTGTTGGACTGTTTGGCAAATTTCAACAATTTTGGGGATATTTTTAGGGTCAGTTGTTCCAGAAGAACTAGGATTAAGCTTTACAATTTCTTTAACTTTTTTGGCTTTGTTAATTAATGATTTTAGAAAATTTAAAAATATTATTGTAATGTTGGTATCAGGTATGGTTGCAACTATTGGATATAATGCGATACCATTTCAGGCCTACATTATTGTTGCAGCATTATCAGCTTTACTAGTTGCTACATTATTAACCTTAATAAATTTAAAGAAAAAATAATGCATTGGTCTACAATTATTTACTGTGGAATTATTACCTATTTAACAAGGTTTTCTATGATTTTTTTATTAAAAGAAGACATATTAAACGATAAAGCAAAAAAAGTTTTGTCATACGTTCCATCTGCTATTTTTCCAGCAATAATTTTTCCACCAATATTCCTAGATAGTGCTGGTTCCTTAGACTTTGAAAGTAATCCTAAAATTTTAGCTACTGTATTCGCTATAATTATTGGTTTTTTCAGTAGAAGTATTATTGCTACAATATTTGCAGGACTTATTTCTTATTGGTTTTTGATTTTTGTATATTACCAGTAGAAAAAAATATAATTAACCCTCATGTTTCATAAATTTAAAGTTAACAATGATCTAATTGGCATATTTTATATGCTTTTATGTCAATTTTCATTTGCAACAAATGATGCTTTTGTAAAAGTTATTTACCAAAACTATGATGAAATATTTGTTTTAAACCAAATCATTTTTATAAGAGGTATTTTTACATTACTTTTCATTTTATTATTTCTTTATATTAAGAAAGAAATTAATTTTAAATTAATCTTTACTTCAAATGAATTGAGAATGAGAGGCATTTTAGAATCTTTAGCTGCTTTATTTTTTTTCATTGGTATTGCTCTATTACCTTTTGCAAATGTTTATATTTTACTAAGCATGGCACCAATTTTATTAACTGCATTTAGCGCAATATTTTTAAGAGAAAAAGTTAGATGGAGAAGATGGAGTGCAGTGTTACTGGGTTTTGTTGGTGTGGTGGTGGTAATTAATCCTGGAAAATTAGAGACTAGTTATTATTTTATCTTTCCTATAATTGCAGCAATTATGCTTTCGATTAGAGACATGTATACAAAAAATTTTAAAAAAGATTATCCCAGTCTACAAATAGCATTTATGACCTGTTTTGTTGTTACAGCTCTTTTTGGCTTGTTAAGTATTTATAAATTTTATGATTTTAGTTTAAAGGATATCTTCATTTTGTTTATTGCTGCTTTTTTTTTAGCACTGGGCTACATTTTTTCAATAGCAACAATCAAAATTGCACTAGTTTCTGTCACATCAACATTTAGATATTCAGTTATTTTATGGGGAATATTATATGGATACTTTCTATTTGATGAAGTGCCCTCAACTAATAGCTATATAGGAGCTTTAATAATTGTTATTAGTGGGTTAATTATTATTTCAAGACAAAAAAAGATTGGTGTTATAAAATAAAATCAAATTCTTGTTAATCGAATTTTTAAGACATATGATTATTACATGAAAAAAATATTAGTTATAATTTTTGCATTATTTACAATGAAGGCTTTTGCGGTAGATAAAAGTACAACTTTTAATAATGAAATTTTTCAAAAAGCCCAACTTGAAGGAAAAACTGTTATTATCAACTCATGGAACGAAACTTGCACAACATGCAAGGCACAGATAATAATTTTAGATGAAGCAGAAAATGAATTTAAAGATGTTCTTTTTTTAAGCTTTGAACAAACAAAAGATAAAGATATAGCAAAACAATTAGGCATTGATTATTGGACTACAATTGTTGTGTATAAAAATAATAAAGAAGTTCACAGAAGTATTGGTCAAACTAATAAAGCTAAAATCTACGAATTAATAAAATCCTAATATCAAATAACAGGCTTTTTAACGTTTATTTGATAATCCAAAAGATGATATTAATTATATAAACTAAAATACCGTAAAATAAGAACATAAGTATTTTATCTTTTCCGGTTTTTTCTTTCCAGTTCAATTTAAATAACACTGATGGAGAGACTACCAATAAGATAACTCCAATCACGATTACAAGTATTGATAAAATTATAAATACATTCATATTAAAAGTTAAATAGATCCAAGTTTAATATTGCTTGCAATATTTATGTCCATTAATTTAGGCTTAGATAAATTTAAATTATTCATTATATCGCTATACTCAGTTACACTGTCAACCTGCAGTCGAGGATTGAACTTTTTTTCTTTACCAATAGTGCTTACTTTCTGATCATTATAGTCATGAGCAGGATATAATAATGTTTCCTCAGGAAGTTTTAACAATCTATTAAAAATAGAATTATAGGAGTCTACCGAATTACCACCTTGAAAATCAGTTCTACCAGTTCCATTAATTAGCAAAGTGTCTCCTGAAAAGAGATAATCATTCATGAGAAAACTGTAGCTATCTTTAGTATGTCCAGGTGTGTAAATTACTTTTATTTCTAATTTATCAACATAAATTATTTCATTATCTTTAACTTTTATTTCAACTGCATTCGATGGAGTATGTTCACCCATTATCGTTGTGCAATTTGTTTTATTTTTTAATCTTGAAGCTGCAGTTATATGATCAGCATGAATGTGTGTGTCTATAACTTTTACTAATTTTAAATCTAATTCATTAAGAAGTTTAATATATTGCTCAATATTTTCTAAAACAGGGTCAATGATTAATGCCTCTCGACCTTCGGCAGAAGCAATTAAGTAGGTGTAGGTACTTGAGTTTTTATCAAATAATTGATGAAACAACATCTTATTACTTTATCAGCATATTCAATTTAGCAGAATATATTTAATTGAAGTATTATGTATGCATTTAAGCAATTAATTTCATTATAGATTTAGCAGGATTCGTTTTTTTAATCCAATCTTGAGGGATACCTTTTATACCTTTATAAGCTGCAAAATAAGCACCTACAAAATTAGCACGAGAACAATTACATCCACCAGCTTTAATTGTTTTAACAACTGCAGTTTTAAAACTTTTAGAGGTTATGATTGCATGTATTGCACCATTAAAAGTTCCTGGATAGCTACATGCTTTACCAAATTTTTTTACAACAAAATTGTGTGGTTTTGACTTTATTTTTTTAACTTTTTTGATGTTTTCAATAACATTTTTAAAATATTTATTTTTTATATTTTTTCTTAAAAAACTATTAACAGGATCTTTGTCTCCTTTATCAGCTAACTCAATAATCTTAAGTTTTGCCATAGCAAATTGCTCACTAATTTTACCATTAGCAACAGTTCTTATAATTTGTTTTGTTTTTTGGTCAGAATTGTTTGAAAAATAAAAGGGTAGACTTGCACAATACCCATCAGATTCGTTAACTTTAGTACCACCCGTGATAGTTTTTTTTAATTTGATATTTTTAATAGTTTCTAGGATATTTTGATGAATCCATGGGCCTTTCATGGCTGTTTTCCATTTAATCTTTTTGTATTTTTTTCTTAAAGATAAATTTTTCCAATAGCTTGAGCTTGCGCCAAAATTTTTGACAATATTTTTTTTAAAAAGTTTAATAACTTCTTTAGGGTTGGTAGTTTTTGTTAATGTTTTAAACATAACCTGACCTACATCGTTGTATCCAGAAACTTCGCCTGTTTTAATAGAATAGAATGGAGATCTATTTTGCCTAAAGAAAGCAATATTCTTTTTTCCTTTAATATAGGAATTGAGTTTTTTTTTATCATACACCCAATGTAAGGGTCTTGCTGCTGCATCTGCTACTGTTGCGCCAAGAAATATATGTAATTTATCAAACATCAACAATTAATACTTTATTTAAATATAAGTTAAAATGTTTTAAATTAAGCAATGTTAAGTATTAAAAATTGGGACAACAAAACTTGGATTTCATCTACAAAATATATCCAGTCCTTTAACAATTTTTTGCTAAAACAAAAAAAATTAACTAAACATTCAAAAATTTTAGATATTGGATGTGGTCGTGGCAAGATAATGGGCTCATTATCATCTAAACTCAAATTAATGAATAAACCTATTGGAATTGATATAGAAAATCACAAAGATTTTGACAAAAGAATTACTTTTAAAAAAATAAATGCAATTAGATATCTTAAAAATAATAAAAATAAATTTGATTTAATATTAATTAAACAAACTATTCATTTTTTTAATTTAAGAGATGTTAAAAAGATATTAAGATATTCAAACGCAAGTTTAGAAGTAGGAGGGGTTATTTTAATTTTAACCTTAGATACAAAAAATAACGAAATTCCCACATTTTTTTTGATGAAACAAAAACTTAACCAGTCGCTCAAGAGAGATAATCTTATTTGGAAAAAGCTACTTCAACTAAATATAAAAAAAAGCATCACTAAATTTAACTTTAAAGTGAATATTAAAAAAAACATATATTTAAAAATGATAAAACAGCGTTATATATCCACTTTATTAAAATTTAGTCCACTTCAAATTTCTAATGGGATTAATGAGATTAATTTAAGATATAAAAAAAATATTTTATTTAATGATAAACTGAAATGTTTAATATTTACAAAAGTTTAAAGAATTCTCTTTAAAATATCTTCTTTTAATAAAAATTTATGAAATAGTACTGCTAAAATATGAAGACTTATTAATCCAATTAGCGCATAGTTTGCGAATATATGAATTGAATAAAACTGCTCAGAAATTTCATAATTATAAGTCAGATTAATTTTTTTGAAAAAAATAACCAAGCTTTCACCATTAAATAGTTTCTTAGAAATCCCTGATATTGTTATTATTAATAAGGCTAAATATAAAAAAAAGTGGTTTAACTTTGCTAAAATTTTTTGACCAGGAAAAGCATTATCATTGAAATTTGGTGCAGGTGATAATAATTTAAAGGTCAATCTTATCAGAGTTACATAAAATATGATTAATCCAAATAATATATGATAATTTTCTATATCAACCCTAGTTTGATCAAAGTCTAAATCTACCAGATAAAAGCCAAGTGGTATTTGAATTAGTAATCCTGCGGCAGTTAGCCAATGGAATAATTTGCTGAGTAATCCATATTTTGATTTATTATTTAACATAGACATGATCAAATTAAACATATTATGACAACAATTAAAAATACTTTATTTTTTATCTTTATACTTTTTTATAGTTTCAGTGCTTTTTCTGAGCAAAATGTAGAAGAGATTATCAAAGAAAGAAAATCTATTTTTAGTAAAAATTACAAAACTGCAAAAAGAGTAAACAGCCTTGCTTCTAATGGAGACATAGATGAAGCAAAAAAGCTAATGATTGAAATGAGTGATAATTATAAAAGATTAATAGATCTTTTTCCTGAAAATTCAAAAGTAGGATTTAAAACTGGGGCTTTGTCTTCTATTTGGGAAAATAAAGATGAATTTAATTTATTAATGACAAAAGCTTCAAGTAATATGATTGAGCTAACGTCTGTTATTGATGAAACAGAAAATATGAAAGCAACTCTTGGAAAATATATGTGGAGTAGCTGCAAGTCTTGTCACTCTAAATTTAGAGCTGAACATTAAGATTTAGTTGTTTGTATTTGAAAATTTTAATATTGTTAAATTATAAATGTCAGCCATATTACCAAAATCAGCAAAAGTAGTAGTAATAGGAGGAGGTGTTGCTGGTTGTTCTGTTGCCTACCATCTTGCAAAGTATGGTTGGAAAGATACGGTATTATTAGAACGAGATCAGTTAACTTCAGGCACTACTTGGCATGCAGCAGGTCTTGTTGGTCAATTAGGAGCGTCAGCTACAATTACACGTCTTAGAAAATATTCTTTAAATCTTTATAAAGAATTAGAAAAAAAAACTGGACTATCAACTGGATTAAAACAAAATGGTGCAATCACAGTTGCTAGCACACCTGAAAGATTACAAGAATTATTACGACAAGCAACAGCTGCACAATTATTTGATGTGAATGTTGAAAGTGTTAACAAACAAAGAATAAAAGAACTCTATCCTGTTATAAATGATGCTGACATTTTAGGTGGAGTTTATATGCCAGAAGATGGTCAGGCAGATCCTGTAGGAGTCACTAATGTATTAGCTAAAGCAGCAAAGATGGAAGGGGCTCAGATATTTGAAAAAACTTCTGTTGAAAAAATACTGGTTAAAGACAAAAAAATTGTTGGTGTTCAAACTAAATTTGGCAAAATTGATTGTGAATACGTTGTAATTGCAACTGGAATGTGGTCGAGACAAATCGGAGAGGATATTGGTGTAAGCATTCCATTATATCCAAATGAACACTTTTATATAATCACAGAACCACTAGATAAATTACCCAAAAATTTACCAGTCTTAAGAGACTATAACTCCTGTCTTTATTTGAAAGAAGATGCTGGGAAAATGTTAGTTGGAATATTCGAACCTAATGCAAAACCTGCTTTTAAAGATAAGGGAGTTGTTCCAGAAGACTTTTCTTTTGGAGAGTTTCCAGATGATTTTGATCACTTTGAACCTTATTTAGAAAAATCATTTCAAAGATTGCCCATGTTAGAAACTGCTGGAATTAGAAAATTTTTTTCAGGACCTGAATCCTTTACACCAGACACGCAATATCTTTTAGGAGAAACTGCTGAAGTGAATAATCTTTTTACATGTTGTGGATTTAATAGTATCGGTATTGCAAGCTCAGGTGGCGCTGGAAGAGTTACTGCTGAATGGATGATTAATGGATACATGAATGAAGATTTATTCTCACTTGATATTAAAAGATTTCAAAAATTTCATTCATCTAAAAAATTTATTATGGAAAGAGTAACGGAAACGCTTGGTGATTTATACGGAATGCACTGGCCTTATAAACAGCATAACACTTCAAGAAATCAAAGACTATTACCTTATCATGAAGAATTAAAAAAAGAGGGTGCATGTTTTGGTGTATCAGGTGAATATGAAAGACCTATGTGGTATGCAAAAAATAATGAAAAAGCAGAATACAAATATAGTTTTGATTATCAGAATTGGTATCCTTCAGTTGAATTTGAAACAAAAAATACAATTACCAATGTTGGTTTGTATGAACTTTCTCCCTTTTCAAAATATGAAATAAAAGGAGAGCAAGCTCACAGTGAATTACAAAGAATATGTACAGCTAACATTAAAAATGAAATAGGCAGATCAACTTACACACAAATGCTGAATGAGGCAGGAGGAATTGAAACAGACTTAACAGTTATTTGTATTGATAAAAATTATTTTAGAATAATAAGTTCAGCTGCAACAAGAACTCACGATAAGGTTCATATTATAAAGCATTTGTCATCTAGTTTAGAATTTAAAGATATTACTGATGATCTAGTTTGTTTAGGAATTTTTGGACCAAAAAGTAGAAATTTAATTTCAAAAATTTCAAATGATGATTTTAACAATGAAACATTTAAATTTGGTTATGGAAAATTTGTAACACTTAGTTTGAAAAAAGTTTGGGCCCAAAGATTATCTTATGTTGGTGAATTAGGATTTGAACTTTATATTGAGAATAAAGATGCTAAAGAAATTTATCAATTAGTTGTTGATGAAGGAAAAAATCATAATTTATCACACTGTGGTTCACATGCAATGGATACTATGAGAATGGAAAGTGGGTTTTTACATTGGGGTCACGATATTTCACCTGAAGAAAATCAATACGAAGCAGGATTAAATTTTGCAATAAGTTATAAAAAAGAAATCGATTTTGTTGGCAAAGAAAGCTTATTAAAAATAAAAGATAAAAAACAGAATAGAAGATTTATTATGCTGTCACTTAAAGATAGTAAGCCAGGTACACCTCTATTATTACATGAAGAGCCAATTTATCTTGGAGATAAGATTATAGGGAGAACAACTTCCGGAAATTATTCCTTTAATTATAAAAAAAACCTATCTTTTGGATATGTAAGCTCATCATATTCAAATGAAGACCTTTCAAAAATGGACCTATATATTGAAGTTGCTAAACAAAAATATCAAGCAATAGTAGAGATTACTCCTCTAAAAGATAAACAAGCTAGATTTTTATAATTTTAGTTGCTGAGTTAAATGATTGGTGGTTAAATAATTAAATGCCAAAAGTATATTTTCATAATGAAAAATCAATTGATCAAAATATAAATACCAAAAGATTATCTGAAGCACAGCACATAGGTGAAAGACAAGTTGTTGATATCAACAAATTACTTAACAGAGTGAAAATAGATCAAAAAAATGACACAAAGCGAAAAATCATTTTTTATGGCTTTGTTATATTGGGACTTTCTTTATTAGGAACTTTGATTACGTTCTTAAAGTAAATAACTCTTTCAAATACTTGATCGCGCTAAAATATAAACCTATTATAAATCATCAAGAATTAAGTTGCAGGATAGCTTGTTGATTAATGCGTAGAACTCATAAAGTTTGTTATATGGTTGTCAGTAAACATAGTTGTGTATATGTTAGAGAAAATAAATTTAATACATACTTTTAATTAAATGAAACATAACTTTTTTTTTGCTAAAGAAAATTTATTCCTCAAAAAAGAGTTAACTAATGAGTTGCTTAAAAAGTTTGATCAAATGTATCAAAAGAACACAGAGCTAAAAAAAAATACTAATATTTTGGAATTAAGAAAAAAGGATATCATGAAAATTCCTTTATTATTTTCTTTATCCAATAAAATAAAAAAAAATTTTGAATTAATCACTGGATATAGTGATTTAAGTTTTCACAAGTTATGGCTAGTTTCATCTTCATCAAATGATAGTAACAAAGCTATACTTCCATACATTCCTCATATAGATAAACATAGGTGTCTTAAGGCAATGGTCTATCTTCATGATGTTAAATTAGAACATGGACCAATTCACATCGCTAGAGCAAAAAATACTATTTATATAGAGCAAAAAAGAAAAGAATTACCTCGGGATTATGCTGTAAAAGGATTAAATATTATTGATGATAAAGATCTTGCTAGTAATTTAAATTCAATTACAGGTGAGGCGGGCGATGTAATTTTTTTTGACACTAATACTCCACACAAAGCAGGTACAGTAAAAAATGGCTATTGTAGAAAAGTATTAAGATTTGATTTTGAAGGACCTTTTTTTAACCCTAAGCAATCTATATTTGATCGAATTATTAATAAATTAAATATATGATTGATTTGATTATTTAATAAAAGAATAACCAACAAATTAATTTAACTAAAATTATAGTAAATTAAAATTTTTTAAAATTTTTAGATCTTCCTCTGTATCAATATCCAAACATTCATTTTTTGCAATTATTATAGGTGAAGCATTTTGATAGATAGATTTAATAGTCTTTTTTAAAGTTCTTACATATAAACAATTTATCACTCCATTGGGGTGATAATATATTTTTTGGGTTTGGCTTTGAGTGGTACCAGTAACAATAGGTGACTTTTTAAAAACTGGTCTCCAATTATTGTTATTAATTAAAAAACTAAATGTTAAGTGAAAATCATACTCACATGCTGAAAAACAATTTTTATTATTAATAATTGAATAGTTAATTGCTTTTTTAATAGAACTTATTGTTCTTAATGGGCAGGTAGGAAGCATTTGTACTAAAAGATCATCTTTTTTTAGATTAAATTTTTTTAATAAATCATACTTTAAATAATCAAATATTTTTGATTTTGTTTTTGAATGCAAGACATTTCTTTTATCAAAAATTAATTTTTCATAATTCAATTTATCTTTTTTTAAATATTTTATTAAAATTTTATAGTATCTATCAGCATCTGAACTAAAAATAATTTTATCAAATTGTTTTGATTTGATAGCTTTTAAAACAGTCCAATAAATAAGAGGTCTACCATTTATTAATCTGATATTTTTATTCTTAATTCTAGTGGAACCTGATCTTGCTGGTATAAAACAAATAATTTCTGAATTTTTTTTTAATTTCTTAAAAATCATTTTTAATCTTTAAATTAAATTTTTTCCAAGAACCTAATTTTTTTTTAATTTGTACAACCTTTTTTTTTACATCATTAAATTCTTTTTTATCAAGTGATATCATCGGCAATCTTTCAAATCTTTTCATTACTCCATTTATCTCAAGACATGCTTTGTTTAAACGATGCCAACCATACTTGGAGGATAAAATATCCCAAAATGGGTCATCAATTTCTTTAACAAATTTTTTTGCAAGTGTTGGATTTATCTTAAAAAATTTCCAAAAAATATTATCAATTTCTGGATCAATGATTGATGTCCCATTTAAATATGAAGTTAGCCCACTTTTTCTTAGATCCAATATTAACTTTTTCCTTCCAGCGAAAATTATAGAAAATCTTTTTTTAAATTTTTTTAGTATGTTGGCACCATATACAAAACTTTTTGTATCCTCTTTAATTGCTATAATATTTTTAATAGTAGATAATTTTTTTAGCGTATTAAATTTCCAATTCATATTTGATCCATCATATCCAGACAAAAAGGGCATCATATGAACTAAGATGGGCATATTTGATGAAGAAATTTTTTTATAATGTAGAAAAATTTGCTTATCTGAAAAATATTTTTCTCTACAAATAGATGAAAAAATATCTGCTCCATTTTTTTTTGCATCAAGACAAAATTTTAATTTAGTCTCAGTAGAAGCATGTATTGGATCTGAAACAATAATTAATTTTCCTTTTTTTTTTACTTCACTTATACAAAATCTATTTAGTTCCATAATCTCATTCTCTGAGAGTTGAGAGTATCTACCATTATAAGGCATTAAATATAGACATTTGACAAAATCAAAACTACATAAAATAGATATATGTTTTCTAAGTGCAGGATAGTCTATATTCAATTTCCTATTAAAAGGGACAAATATTGTTTGTACAGGGCCCTGAAGACTTTTTTTTAATTTATCAAAAGTATTAATTGTTTTCATAAAACTATTTTAGATCACGTATCATGGTGTCAACAACCTCTGGTAATTGTTTTATAGATTTTAACTTAAGAGTTTTAATTAGTTTATTATTGTTTGCTCTTCTAATTCTAAACAAATTTTTAAATTTTAAATTATCTTTAAAATCAAAACAATTAAGGGGTAAATTAAATTTTTTCTTATAAACATTAACAACTTGTTTTACAGAGAAAGATTTTCCTGTTGCAATAATAAAATCACCAGATTCTTTTATTTGCATAAGTTTATGAAAATAGTTAGTAAAATCTTTAGCACATCCAAAATCTCTTATTGGACGAGAGTCAGTTATGGTAATTTTTTTTAATTTTTTACTTATTATTTTTTTGCAAGAAGTTAAGAGATATTTTAATAGAAATGTTTCTTTTTTTTTATAAGAATCATGATTAAATAGAATTGCATTAATTAAAAACAGATTATATTTTTTTCTGTACGCATCTACTAAAAAATATGATGCTGATCTTCCAATACCGTAAGGATTCATTGGATGAATTTTGGAGTTTTCATCTAATAAGCCATTACTATCAGCAAATATTTCACTTGTACTTGCGTTAAAAAATTTTATTTTTTTTGTTTTTTTTAGTATTTCTAAAAAGTTGAGAGTAATTTTCAAATTTGAAAAAATATTTTTTTCCGGATATTTCCAAGATTCTTTTGGATTTGAAAAACCAGCCAAATGATATATTTCATCTGGTTTAAAAAAGTCAATAATTTTTTTTATAGAATTTTTTGAATAATTAGTTTTTAAAATATTTTCATCTTTATTTTTTTTTCTACTCAATCCTAGTATTTGATAATTTTTTTTCTCAAGAATCTTTTTTAATAAATAACCATCTTGTCCTGTAATACCTGTTATCAATGCTTTTCTCATTTCAATAATTTTATTATCTTTCTTATATCTTTTTTAAAATTATATAATTCATCTAAATGACCTTGCCATGTCTCTAAAACTTTTACAGTTTTTTTATCATTTAAAATTTTTTTAAACAGACCAGACTCGATAATTTCACCTTGCCCAATTAGAACACCTTCCCCATCTGTATTTTTGGCATCTGATAGGTGGTAATGTTTGAAAATATCTTTATAATTTGAGTAATATTTCAATACATTTAGTTTGTGAAAATTGCATGATAAAATAAAATGACTTGCGTCCAAACATATATCTAATTTTATTTTTTTTAAATAATGTAAATCTTGAGGATTTGAAAAAGCTCTAGTTTTAACATTTCCACCAAAATACCATGCATCTACTGGTAACCATTGTGGATATAAATTAATAGACAATTTTTTTAAATTGTTAATTAATTTTTTAATCTTATCATAGTATTTGTGCTTATCAATTGGATTATTTAACCTTGATAGACTTATAATTATGCTAACATCTGAACCATTAATCTTTTTAATTTGTTTGGCAATTTTAATAGTTTTTTTTAATAAGGTTATGCTTTTTCTCTTAATAATAAAATTTGGTGAAAAAAAATCAATAATATTATTTTCATCACAATAATCTGGCATATGTATAGTAAAATTATTTTTTTTAATAAAAATATTATCAAAGTCTTTAATTTTAAAATTATTAATATCTATAAACGATAAATGCAATTCAAAATTCTTAATTGGAATATGATTGTATATATTTTTATAATCTCTTGGTCTTATCGGTAGAGAAAAATTATATTCTTCCAATATACCTAAATCAGATTTGCTTATATTTTGTTCGGTAAATATTGATTTTGTTATAGGGTCATTTTTTTTAATATTTTTACACAATCTCTGATTTAAATATTTTTCTATATTTAAATCTGTAAGTCCAACACAAGGATGTTTTTTCTCTAAAAATTTTTTTTTCAAAAAATCTCCCTTATTAATTTTTTTTTTAGCATAATACGATGTACCTAAATTTTGAATATTAATAATCTCTCCCTGATTTGGCATTAATTTCTTGGTTTGTTTGTAAATTTTAGAAAAATTTTCATTATAAATTTGATATAGACTTAATTCTTTAAAATCAGAACTTGATGAATGGTCTAGTCCATCTTTATTCTTATCTAGAGTGATATGCCTCTCAACATAATCAATATTTTTTGTTAAGCAAAGTATTGCATTTAATATTGTTTTTTCATGACTAGAGTAACCAATTTTAAAATCTTTAAAATTTTTTAAAAGATTATCTAAAAAACCTAAGTTTGAATTTAACTCGTTAACTGGATAATTAGATATACAATGTAACAAAACAGTATTGCTTCCTTTTAAGTTACAATCTTTAATAATTTTTTTTATTTCAAAAAAATTTTTCCCTCCAAAAGATATAATATTAAGTTTTGCTTTATTTTTTAAAAAACTGATTAATTCATAATCGTGGCAAACAGGCGATGGAATCTTAAAAAAATCAAATTTATAGTTTTTAAAAGATTTATAATCTTTTTTTGAAAATAAACTCAAACCAACTTTGAGGTTCTTTTTCTTTGAATAATTAGCTAATCTTAAAATTTGCTGATGACTTAAATAGTTTTTTTTTATTTCTTTATCAATTATTTCTTTTCCTAGCTCAGCACTTTTTTGTTCGTGTAAAAAGTAATTATTTAAATTTCTATATTGAAATTTAACACCCCAACAATTTGTTAGTGATGCAATATCAACTAGTTTTATAGCTTCTAAAAAATTACCGTTATGATTAATTCCAATTTCTGCAATGAGTTTTGTCATTTTTTATAAATTTATACAAAGTTTTTTACCTTTTTAAGATCATTTTACCTTTAATTCTATAGCTAACTTCTGAGTCATCTACTCTAATCGAATGAGTTACTTTATGTGATATTGTAAAAATTTTCTTTAATGTATTTTTTTACTATATACGTTTAACATCTATAAAAAATATGAATTCTAAGTGGACTTTTAATAAAATTCTAGAACGATTTGAACGTATTGAAAAAAAACTATGCCTGGATGAAGTTGTTATTCAAGGTGTCCCCTGGTGGGATATGCTTAGAGAGACTATTTTTGAAGAGTTATTGTTTGAGTTGATCGAAAAAGAAGAGATAAAAAATAGAATTTTTGTAAATAATGAGTTTAAAAAAAAAAAAATTTCTACTATTTTTCGCATATTAAAAAATCTTATAAACATCTTTTCACCTAAATCACCTTTATGGATAAATAAGAGAAGTGTTATGATTTTAGGTCATCCACAACGTAAATTTGAAAAAGGAAAATATGTTGACCCTTATACTGATCCTTTTATTGATTTGTTTCCAAAAACTATTGACTTCTCTGTCATTGAAAGACCTGTAGAAAATTTTGGCCACTTTTCTCCAGTTAAGACAAAAAATTTATTTTATGCAGATTCTTTATACGAGTTTTCCAATATAATTTCCATTTTTAGAAAATTAAAATTTAGGCAAAGTGATCTTCTAACTATAACCAATCTTGAAAAAACTCTACATAACGAATTTTCTTGTTTAATTGATGTCAATAAAAGAGTAAAAAAAATAGTTTACCATTGGTTAGGTTATTATCCATTGATGCGTTTTTTTTTTAAACTTAAGAAACCTAAACTTTTATTTGTTGTGGTTAGTGAAGGTCATGAAGCTATTATCGCAGCAGCAAAATCACTTAGTATCACCACTATTGAATTACAGCATGGTTCACCTGCAAGAGGTAAACTTATTTATGATTACACTTCAGGCATTAAAAAAAAATCTTCTACAGACTTATTATTATCTTTTGGCGATTTTTGGTCTTCAAATTGTAAATTTTCATTAGATAAAGATAAAATAATTCCATTTGGAAATTCTTATTTACATATGAAATTTAACTCTTATTCACATATAATTAAAGAAGATCGATTAGTAGTTATTTCGCAAGGGAATCGAGTATTAGCAAAATTTGCACTAGATATATATAAAGAATTCTCAAAAAAAATTATTGTGGAGTATAAGCCTCACCCTAGAGAATTTAATGAAAAAGAGCCAGATTATTTTACAGAACTTAGAAATGCTGGAGTGGTTATTTCTCATAAACATGCAGACGTATATGAAATTTTAGCGAAGTCTCGATGGCAAGTAGGTATTTATTCAACAACTCTCTATGAAGGCTTATATTTTGGAACTGCTTGTTTTGTTGTAAACTCTACTCGTGCATTTCATATGAAAAGATTAATAGAGTTAGACTTTGCACGCCTTATTTCATCACCAAAAGATATTGATCTAAATTGGAAAATTGAAAAAAAAGATATGGAAACTTTTTTTTCAAAACCTAGTCAAAAAAATATAGAATATGTAATCTCTTTATTTAAATAACATTAGGTTTTTAAGAATATAATCTTTGGCATCAATTTCTGAACATATTTAAAAGTATATTATTTAAGACTGCAGGAATATTAAAAGACTCAGTTCTTGACACACATAGGACACAGTCAGCCATGAAAACAGGCAAATACTAGATTGGACAGAAAATAAAATCTATTATAAAACAACGATAATTAAGCGGCGGGGTAGCTCAGTCGGTTAGAGCGCAGGACTCACAAGCCCGCTGTCCGCTGTTAACTTTTCTTTATTCATAAGTCTTATTCCACTTCTCAACATTTCTTGACACACTTATGACACAGTGCGAATATCCTTATGATGAAAATAATTCTAAGAAGTTTAATCCTGTGTTTGATTTTAAGTGGAGAGGCATTTGCTGGTCTAAAAGAAATAGGACAAGGAGAGGTGCCTGCTGATATTAAAAATCAAATAATAAATCAATTTGATGAAAATATAAAAAAAAAGAAAAATAAAAACAAAAAACTTATTCTTTATTTTTATACAGATGGTGGGAGCAACAATTCTGTATGGGAATCTACATTTGCTGATGAAATAACAGATAAGCTACATGAAAAAATATTTAAAAAATGTACTAAACAAATTAGAAAATATAAAATTAGCAAAACAGCAGAATGCTCTTTATATGCTACCGACAACCAAGTTGTTTGGAATTTTTCTGCTGAGACAAATGATAAAGAAATATCTGACAAAATTGCACTTTACTCAAAACCTTTTATTCAACCTAAAGATAAAAAACCAGGAAGATTTTTTGAAGATCAGCCTGATATAACTGATGATTATCAAATTCATTTTAATTATTTGCTAGCTAGTGACAGTAAGGATAGTGAATGGGATATTAGTGGAAAAATGGAAGATATCTTGCTTGAAATGAATGAGATCATGAAGAGAGAAACTGCTAAACACAGATTATCCAATGGAGTTGGTAAAAAATTTAAATTTGATTATAGAAAAGATGGTAAACTTGATATTACATTCGTACGTGTACCCAAAAAAAGTAAAGATTTTACAGCTGCCTCCCCAAATAATAATATAGTGCCATATTTTTGGTTACAGGGACTGAATAATCCAAAAAAGGTTTATTTTAACTTTGCTGACATACCTGGTAATAAAGGTGATGGTGAAGCTGGACCTGGAGTTGGATCTTCTTTTGTAGGTGTGTCATCTCAGAAACCAAGATTAATACAATTAACAATTCATGAACTATATCATACACAAGGACAGGGCTTTGAGTGTGTCCCGGGAGTAAAGAATGGTCACTATACAAATATGGACAGACCTAATCATTTAGCTGCTGGATTAAAGGCTGGTCCAGCATATATGCATGAAGAGAAAGGATGTCCCCAAACTGCTGATAGTGTCTATTTAACACCAACATCCAAAAACTCATATGATCCATATAAAGTTATGTGTTTAAAAGAGCATGGAAATTTTAATCATCCTAAAATTTTAAAAGCTATAAAAAAGTTTAATAAAAAACTTGCAGAAGGAGCCCCTCCTCATGAACTAGGAGGTATTGGTCCAGTCTGTAAATGGACTATGGCCAGTAGAGACAGAAGTTCTTTTCCAACAAAATCAGGTGCAGTTTCAGATTTTGAAAGGTTAAAATAAAAGAATAAGAAATTCCCTTTATTCATATTTTAGAAAATCTAAGTAAAAAAATCCAAACAGAGTCTAAATGCAATACTTAAAAAGTCATATATTCTAGACACACATAGGACACAGTCAGCTATGAAAACAGGCAAATACTTGAATGGACAGAAAATAAAATCTATTATAAAACAACGATAATTAAGTGGCGGGGTAGCTCAGTCGGTTAGAGCGCAGGACTCATAAGCCTGAGGTCAGTGGTTCGATTCCACTTCCCGCTACCATTTAATGTCCTGGAAAATCCATTAAGTTTTCAACCTTATAACCTTTTTTAACTAAATTATCAGATCCACCTAGGTCAAAAAGATTAATTGCAAAAACAAATGCAGCAATTTTGGCATCTGACATTTTCACAAGTTTAGCTGCAGCTTCAGCCGTTCCACCTGTTGCTATTAAATCATCTATAATCAAAACTGAATCGTCTTTATCAATTGAATCTTTGTGAACCTCAATAGTTGCCGTTCCATACTCTAATTCAAAATCAACAGAATGAGTTTCAGCAGGAAGTTTATTTTTTTTTCTAAACATAATAAAAGGTTTTCTAAGAAGATAAGAAACAGCAGAAGCAAACACAAATCCTCTTGATTCAATTGCAGCAATTTTATCTATTTTATAATCTTTTGATCTTTCAATTATTTGATTAATGCATTCTTCAAATGCATCTGCATCTTTAATCAATGTTGTAATATCTCTAAATAAAATTCCTTTTTTTGGATAATTCGGAATAGACCTGATATAATCTTTTAAATTCATTATATTAATATATTTATATCTTTAGTAAAAAAAATCTATGGACAAATTATTCCTAGCAGCAATTAAAGAAGAAACAATTGGATTAGACTATTTTAATCACGTTGGGGTTGGAAAAATTAATGCAACTTACAATACATTAAAGTTAATTAATATTCACAAACCTAAACTAATTATCAATTATGGGACAGTAGGTGCAATTAATACTAAGCTAAAAGGAATCGTTGAATGCACTAAATTTTATCAAAGAGATATGGATGTTAGAGGATTAGATTTTGAATTAGGAGAGACACCTTTTGATAAAATTAAAGAAATTATTACATCAAAAGAAGGCTATTCTTGTGGAACGGGAGATAGTTTTGTTAATAAAAAAATTGATATGGAAGTTGATGTGGTTGATATGGAAGCCTACGCCATTGCAAAAGTTTGTAAATTTGAAAACATTGAATTTAAATGTTTTAAATATATATCTGATAATGCAGATGAAAATGCTGACAATGATTGGAATAAAAATCTAGCAAAAGGAGCTAGTGCATTTGCAAGCTTAATAAATACTCAGTTTTAATTCAATTAAGTAAGATATCAAAAATTGATTAATTGTTGAAAATTATCAATACACCTATATAAACCCTCCATCTTAATATTAATAAAAAATTATAAGAGGGGATAATTTTTATGACTAAAGTAGGTGAGCATATAACTTTAGACATCATAGGTACTACTCAAGAGTATGACCCTTCAGTCTACGAGAATGTAATTCGTAAAATTGCAAAAGCTGCAGAAGTTACAATTCTTGAAATTTCAAAGTATAAATTTGAACCTCAAGGCTTCACTATACTTGCCTTATTGGCTGAAAGTCACATCAGCTTTCATACGTTTCCAGAAAAAGGGATTATTAGTTTTGATTTTTTTACATGTGGAAAAGTAAGTCCTTCAATTGCACTTGATATTGTTAAAAAAGAATTCAAACATAAAAGAATTGTCACAAAAGCTTTTGATAGAGATACTAAGTCTTTATATCATGACATTTACAGCTCACCTGGATTACAAAAATCATATGTTGTAAATGAAGTTTTAGAAGATTTTAAATCTAAAGTGGGTCAACATATTGAAATATTAGACTTAGAACAATTTGGTAAATCATTATTCATTGATAACGAAATTCAAGTCGCAACAAATGATGAAGTTTTATACAGCTCAACATTTGTAAACGCTGCTTTAAAATTAAATAAAGACATGGGAACTGCTGCAATCATCGGTGGTGGTGATGGTGGAGTTGCAAGAGAATGTATGTCTCAAGGTTTTGATTTTATAGACTGGTATGAACTTGATCCAGAAGTAGTTGAGGTTTGCAACAAACACCTTGGAAGCATTGGTAATAAATCAACAGAAAAAAATTCAGTTAAATGTATTTGGGGAGATGCTTTTGAAAGTATAAAATCTGTTGAAGATGATAAGTATGATAAAATTTTTGTAGATCTTAACGATGATCAGTTTTGTATAGATCTTGCAGCCAAAAATATGGATTCATTAATTAGAATATTAAAGCCAAATGGAGTAATTACTGCTCAAGTTGGCAGTCAAGATAAGAAACCAGAGCAAGTAGAGAAATGGTTGGATGTTTTCAATAAAAATTTTGGAAATACAACTTTGGATAGGGTTTACATCCCAAGTTTTGACTGTTCTTGGAACTTTTCATCATCAATTAATCACTAAAAATTTCTTTTTAAATTATCAAATTTGTGAAATAAATCCCCCATAATCATATGGAGGAAAAAATGAATATATTTAAAAAAACAATATTAAGTGTTCTTGCTTCTTTATTATTAATCGGAAACGTTTACGCTGATAAAATAAAGATTGGAACAGAAGGTGCTTACCCACCATGGAACTCTAAGGATGCTTCAGGTGCTCTTATTGGATTTGAGGTTGAGTTAGCTCAAGAACTTTGTGCAATCATGAAACATGAATGTACTATTGTTGAACAAGATTGGGATGGAATGATTCCGGCTTTGTTAATGAGAAAGTTTGATGCAATCATGGCAGGAATGTCAATTACTGCTGAAAGACAAAAAACAATTACTTTTTCACAAGGTTATGCTGACGAAGTTGCAGCCCTAGCAGTAATAAAAGGTTCAAGTTTAGAGAGCATGGATACACCAGAAGGTATTAATTTAACTTTAGGTGGAAGTGCTGTTAAAAAAACTCTTAAGACTTTAACTGCTGCACTTGCTGGAAAAACTGTTTGTACGCAAACTGGAACTATTCACCAAAACTTTTTAGAGTCTGGTGACGTAGGTAAAGTAAACGTTAGAACTTACAAAACTCAAGATGAAGTAAATCTAGACTTAACTTCTGGTAGATGTGATGTTGCATTAGCTGCAGCAGTTGCATTCACTGATTATGCAGATAAATCAGGAAAACCAGTAGTACTAGTTGGACCTACTTTTTCAGGTGGTGCTTTTGGTAATGGTGTTGGCGTTGGAATTAGACAAGGTGGAGATGATGCAATCGGTACAAGAGATGCAAAACTTCTTAAAGATTTCAACAAAGCAATTAACACTGCTAGAAAACAAGGAATCATCAGCAAATTAGCGATCAAGCATTTTGGCTTTGACGCTTCTATGTAAATAATATTTTGAAAAGGCGACTATTTATTTAGTCGCCCTTTCGATATGGACCTTTTATCATTCGGAAAAACAGGCTGGGGAGACGAGTTGTTTTATGCAACTCTAATGACAATTGCAGTAGCAGTTACCGCAATGTTAATTGGTTTTTTATTTTCATTAATCTTTACGCCACTTAAATTATCAAATAATAAATTTCTAAATTTTATTGGAAATACTTACACCACTGTAATCAGGGGTGTTCCAGAATTATTAGTAATTTATCTTTTCTTTTTTGGGGGTAGTGGAGCAATAATGTATGTTGCTTCAATTTTTGGATACTTTGAATATATAGAAATTAATGCATTTATTACTGGTTCGGTTGCAATTGGTATTATATCAGGAGCTTATTCAACAGAAGTATTTAGAGGTGCCATTCAGTCAATAGATAAAGGTCAATTTGAAGCTGCCAAAGTTTTAGGGGTTAGTAAATTTGTACAATTTTATAAAATAATTTTGCCTCAAATGTTAAGACTTGCTATTCCGAACTTAAGTAATGTTTGGCAAATCACCTTAAAAGACACATCTTTAATATCGGTTACTGGTTTAGTTGAGATCATGAGACAATCTTATATTGCAGCAGGTTCCACTAGAGATCCTCTATTCTTTTATTGTTTTGCTGCCGTTTTATATTTGATGCTTACATTTTTAAGTATGAAGCTAATTAATAGACTTGAAGTTAAGTATAGTAGGGGTTTTTAATGGATTTTGATTTAATGATAACTAGTTTGCCAAAATTATTAAGTGCAGCAGTTATAACTTTAAAACTATTATCAGCATCTTTAATTATCGGTTTATTTATTGGATTTTTATTTGCAGTTTTACGATTAAATAAAAACCCATTTATTAATAAATTTGCTTATGGGTATTCTTATTTATTTAGAGGAACTCCATTATTGGTTCAAATATTTATAATTTATTATGGTCTTGGACAAATTGAGTGGTTAAGATCAACTTTTCTTTGGGTAATATTAAAAGAGCCCTATTGGTGTGCAATAATTGCATTTGCTTTAAATACGGGAGCTTATACTTCAGAAATTTTAAGATCTGCTTTTCAAACTATTAAACCTGGAATTATAGAAGCTGGTAAAAGTCTAGGGATATCAAGCAAAATTATTTTATATAAAATTCAAATTCCAGTAGCGATTAGACAATCTTTACCAGCTTATGGTAATGAAATTATATTAATGATGAAGGGCACATCGCTTGCAAGCACAGTAACATTAATGGATATCACTGGTGTTGCAAAACACATTGTATCAACAACTTATAAACCGTTAGAAGTGTTTCTTTTAGCGGGTGGAATTTATTTATTTATGACTTTTATCATTCACAACTTGATAAAATATTTAGAAAAAAAATATAGTTTTCAGTAAGAAGTATATTCTTTAATCTCTTTAATCTTAGAGCCCGTGTAATTATTCATCTCTAGTTTAATCTTAGCACGATCATCATTTAAAAAATGAATATCTCTTGATAGTTTTATAAAGTTTTCAGTAAAATCAGAATTTTTTTCACATAACCTTTTATCATCTTCAATCACCCATAATTTTGCATTAATATCTTTTAGGGATTGAAAAAGAGTATTAAGTTTTTCATCAGATTTAACATTATTATCTAATTGATCTTTTAAAATACCGTGTTCATCATTAATAAATTTTAGTTTTTCAGGATCTTTAATTTTTTCTTGTTTAATCTCTAAAATAGAAATTTTATCTAAAAGTTCACCGACTGATACTTCAACTAGAATTTTATTCATAAAAATTTATACTATGTTAAGTTGTTAGAAATATGTCTAATATTTTAGTTATCAAACATGGTTCTTTAGGAGATATAGCCCAAGCTTGTGGAGCAATTCAAGATATTTCTGAAAACTACCCTGAAGATCAAATACATATATTAACAACAAAACCTTATTTTGAATTATTTAAAAAAAACCCACTTGTTCACAGTGTTATTTTAGATAAGCGTCTATCAAGGTTTAATCTAATTTATCTATATTTATTGATGAGAACTTTAAAAAAACTAAAGATAAAAAAAGTTTATGATTTACAAAACTCATCTAGAACAAAATTCTATAAAAATATTTTATTTCCAAAAGCAAATTTTAATACTTGGTCTAGTTCAGAAACCACCCTACCAAATAATATCTCAAAAGAAGAATTTGATAAAAATCCTGTTCTAGATAGATTTGATCATCAACTAAAAACTTCTGGAATTAAAACTGAGCACACCATGAAACCAAACTTTAGTTGGGCTGTAACTAACATTGATAATATTAAACAAGAATTTAATCTAGATAAATATATTGTTTTATTTCCTTTTTGTTCAGCTCATCTAACTCATAAAAAATGGCCCCATTACAATGAACTAATAGAATTAATTAACAATAAATACGGTGAACAAATTAAAGTTGTAGTAGCTCCAGGACCATCAGAAATTGATGATGCAAAAAACATTAAGGCTGTTTCTGTTTTAGATAAAGGTAAAGCCCTTGATATATCGCAGCTAGCAAGTTTGATTGAAGAAAGCTCATTTGTTATTGCAAATGACACGGGTCCAGCTCATATCTCATCACACCTTGGTGCAAAAGGACTAACTTTATTTGGTAAACACACAACAGCATACAAAGTTAGTATTGAGCGAGAAAACTTTAAAGCAATACAAGTTGATGATTTAGAAAAATTAAGTGCAGCTAAAGTTTTAGAAAAAATATTAATTTAATTTCTTACCAATAATTTTCAATATTATAGGAATGGTAAACAGTATCATCAGCAATCTAATAATATGATGAAATGCTACAAAGTTGGGATCTAAATCAAAAGCAATTGCAATAACTGCTACCTCATAAATTCCACCAGGAGAAAAAGATAAGAGTAATGTTAAGAAATTAGTATCCACAAAATATGTTGCAATAATTGCAGCTAATAATCCAAGTGTAACAAGTATTATAGTTGCAACTAAACTATGAAATGAATTACCTGCAACTTCTTTTAATGATTTATCTGCAAAACGACAACCAACTGAGGCACCTAAAATAAGCAAACAAAAATTTATACTTTCATCGGGCAGTTTGTAGGAAGCAACTTCAGTTATTTGTAAAATTCCACTTGCAACTAATGTTCCTGATAATAATGCAGCAGGCACACCAATTTTATCAAATAAGAAAATTAACAATATTGAACCTATTAAGAGGATTAAAAGATGAAAATGATTTTGATCAAGGTAATCAAATCTTTCAATTGTTAGAGCCTCATTTGTTGAGTAATTAACAACAAAAAAGGGAATAACAGTTATTATTATAATTAACCTAATTAAATGAGATGTAGCAACTTGTGATAAGTCAGATTTTTCATGTTCAGCTAATATCATTAAAGGTCCTAAAGCACCTGGTGCTGCTGAAAAAATTGAAGTTTTGACATTATAGCCTGAAAATCTTTGTAAATATTTTGATACAATTAAAATACTTATTAAAATATAGACAAACATAATTATTGAAGTCCAAACCCATTCGGTCATTTGATTTATCAAATTCTGATCTATATAATTTCCAATATGAAGCCCAAGAACTATTAATATTGAACTTAAGGCTAGTTTTGGCATCTTAATTTTTATTCCACTTAATGCTGCAACTGAAACTGCAAGCATAGGACCAAGCATCCATGCTAAAGGTATATTAAAATAATCAGCTACAATTGCACTTGGGATAGAAATTAAAATAACTAATAGAAATTTTTTAGAAAATAATTCTTTAATGTTAGAGGAATTAAATTGAATAGAAAGATTTTTCATTAACAAATATTCTTTTATCACTTACCTTGAAAAAGATAACAGAAAAGAAACTCACTTAATTAGTGATAACTATTTTTTTTATTATTAAAATGTTTGAGAGAGCACTTGCTTATTTCTTAAAAAAATAAAATCAACGTTAAGTTGCATCCTATTCAAAAACTTGCTTTCATGACTATAGTGTAATTAACTACAACTATTAAAAACTAACAATAGAGGAATATAATGAAAAATATTAAAAAATTAGTTTCAGTATTATTCTCGGTAATTCTATTATTCTCTGCAACAGCAACAAATTCAATCGCAATGGATAAAATCCATTTCGTAATTGGTGGTGGTGCTGGTGGTGGATGGGATGGAACTGCTAGAGGTACTGGAGAAGCTTTAACAAAATCAGGAATGTTAAAAAGTGCATCATTTGAAAATATGTCAGGTGGTGGTGGAGGAAAAGCATTAGCTTTCATGATTAATACTCAGCCTAAAAATACAGTATTGGTTCAATCAACACCATTAGTTTTAAGATCTATCACTAGACATAAAGGTTATGTTTCAGGATCTGGAGTTTTATCTTATAAAGATGTAACACCAATCGCTGGTGTTATTGGTGACTACGGTGCAATAGCCGTAGCAAAAAACTCACCTTACATGAACTTTAAAGATGTAGTTGATGCGTATAAAAAAGATCCAAAATCTATTAAAATGGCTGGTGGATCAGTAAGAGGAAGTATGGACCATTTAATTGGTGCTTTAGCATTTCAAGCTGCAGGAGCAAATCCAAATGATGTAGCTTACATTCCTTACGATGCTGGTGGAAAAGCTTTAGCTGGACTTTTATCTGGTGAGACACAAATTATCTCTACAGGTTTAGGTGAGCTTATGGGAGCAAGAGACCAAGTAAGAATTATTGGTATTACTGCACCATCAAGAGTAGCTGACGCACCTGATGCACCAACTTTAAAAGAACAAGGATATGATGTTCAGTTCGTAAACTGGAGAGGATTTTTTGGACCTCCAAATATGAGCAATAAAGATAAACAAGCTTTATCTAAAATGTTAGGTAAAGTTATGAAAACTCCTGAATGGGAAGCTGTAAGAAAAAGAAACGCTTGGGTTAATATTTATAACTCAGATAAGGATTTTGTTAAATTCTTAGAAAAGCAAACTGTAGAAATGACAGCTCTTATGAAGAAATTAGGAGTTATATAATCCTTTAGGATTATTTAAAAATTAGAGCAGTGAATATAAATACTACTAAAATTATATCACTGCTCTTTTTTATTTTCTCAGCATTATATTTATATACTGCTTACAATATTCAAGTTTTTTCATTTGATGAAAATTCACCCTTTAATGCCAAAACATTTCCAATTTATCTAGGTTATGCAGGTATGTTTTTTTCTGGATTAAAAGTTATCTTACCAGAAGTGAACACCATTAAAGTTGATCACAAGAGTTTAGAATATAAAAAAACAGCTATATTGGTTCTTATCGCAATTATTTATGGTTTTACTATATTAAGAGTTGGGTATTTCTTAACTACATCGCTATTTTTAGCATCCTCTTACTACGCTTTAGGTGAGAGAAGGTGGTTATGGATATTTTTATTATCTTTTCCATTTGTGGCACTGTTTATGTATCTTTTACATGGGGTACTTGAAATTTACTTAAGAGATCCATTTTTAAAACTGATTGGAGTAATGGGATGATTGAAGGCATTTTAATTGGATTAAAAACAGCTCTTACATTTCAAAATATATTTATGGTTATGATTGGTTGTTTTTTCGGAACAATCATTGGAATGCTGCCAGGTCTTGGACCAATGACGGCAATCGCATTAATGATACCAATTACTTATGGTTTTGATCCAGCTACTGGATTAATTTTAATGGCTGGTGTTTATTATGGTGCAGTATTTGGTGGGTCAACTTCGTCAATTTTACTAAATGCGCCTGGTGTTCCCGGAACTGTTGCGACATCATTTGATGGTTACCCTATGGCACAACAAGGTAAAGCAGGAAAAGCTTTAGCTATAGCTGCATGGAGTTCATTTGCTGGAGGAACACTTGCTACAATATATTTATTATTCCTTGCACCAAGTTTATCAAAAGTAAGCTTATCATTTAGATCACCAGATTATTTTGCTTTAATGATATTGGGTCTAACTGCAATTGCCGCTTTTTCATCAAAGGGTCAATTTATAAAGGCAATGATGATGGTAGTTCTTGGTTTAATGTTGGCATCAGTAGGTCAAGATTCTTTATCTGATATTACAAGATTTACTTTTAATAATATGAACTTAACAGATGGAATAAGCTTTGTTTTGGTTGTAATGGCAACTTTTGCAATGAGTGAAGCATTAACAATTATTTTAAAAAGAAATGATCCTTCTGCAGTAGCAAAACAAGTTTCATTGACAGAGCTTGGTTCAATCAAGATTAATAAAGAGGAAAGGACTCAAATGTTAAAAGCTATTCCTCGGAATTCAGTTATTGGTTTTTTAATTGGAGTTTTACCAGGTGCTGGAGCAACTATCGCTTCATTTTTAGCATATGGTATGGAAAGAAATTTTGTTAGTGATGAAGAAAAAGAAAAATTTGGAAAAGGTAGTGTTCATGGATTAACAGCACCAGAAACCGCAAATAATGCAGCATGTTCTGGAGCTTTTGTTCCTTTATTAACTTTAGGAATTCCAGGAAGCGGAACTACCGCTGTAATGCTTGGAGCTTTATTAGGTTTTGGTATTCAGCCTGGTCCAAGACTTTATATAACTAACCCAGAAATTTTCTGGTCAGTTATTATGTCTATGTACATTGGAATGGTCATATTACTCATATTGAATTTGCCCTTAATTCCTTACATAGCAAGAATACTTGCTGTACCTAAAAATTATTTAATACCTTTGATATTATTTTTTTCAATTACAGGAATTTATGTAATGTCTTTTAATAATTTTGATATTTATTTAATGATTGGAATTGCAGTTATTGCAACTTTTATGCGCTTATACGATTTTCCGATGCCACCTCTAATTTTAGCCTTTGTTCTCGGTGGTCTAATGGAAGAAAATTTAAGAAGATCATTGCTAATCAGTGATGGATCGTGGGATTTTTTATGGAGTAGACCTCTTACAGCATCAATAATAGCAGTGACAATATCTATTGTTAGTTGGCAGGTATATAAAACTTTAAAAAATAGAAAAGTTTAATTTAGAATTTATTAGAATTAGATAGGTCTTAAAAAAAACTGTCTAAAACTTAAAAAAAATGTAAATGTAAATTTAGATAAAAAAAATTATGATTTCTCAAAAAACTGCCCGACGTGTTGGTCTTATTGTACCAAGTTCAAATGTTACTATGGAAACAGAGATACCAGCACTCTTACGTGCAAGAGAAGATATTTTTCCAGACCATTTCACTTTTCATTCCTCACGTATGAGAATGAAAAATGTAACAAAAGAAGAGTTGGAACGGATGGATGATGATAGTCTTCGTTGTGCTGCTGAACTCTCTGATGCTGCAGTAGAAGTACAAGCTTATGCCTGCCTTGTTGCAATTATGAGCAGAGGTCATGGTTATCACAATGTCAGTGCTAAAAGACTATTCGAGGCCAGCGCTTCTAATGGATCACCAACACCAACAGTCAGCTCGGCTGGAGCTTTAGTTGATGCACTTCATGCACTAGGTGCAAAAAAAGTCTCAATTATTTGTCCGTACATGAAACCATTGTCAAAAATGGTTGTTGATTATATTGAAAGTGAAGGTGTAGAGGTAAAAGATTACTTGGCATTAGAAATTCCAAATAATTTAGATGTTGCTTCACAAGATCCTATGGCGCCAGCTGAACTTTGGAAAAAACTTGATACAAAAGGTGTGGACGTAATCGTTGCTTCAGCTTGTGTTCAAATGCCGTCTTTACCTGCTATTGAAGCAATAGAAGAGCAAACTGGTATTCCTACATTATCTGCTTCAGTTGCTACTACTTGGAGTATTTTGCAGGCCTTAGAATTAAAAGCTATTGCACCAGGAGGGGGAACTCTTTTGAAGACAAATATAAAAAACACTAAAGAGTAGAAAGATTTAATTTAAAATTTTTTTATATTCCTCAATTATTTTATTCCATTCAAAATTAGAAGAATTTTCCTTAGCAGCTTTGCCATATTCGTGGAATTTATTATTTTCTAACATTGAATTAATTGACGAATACACTTCATCTAATTCATTGCCATCACAGATTAAGCCTGTTTTTTTATGTTCGATTGCATCTGCTGCACCCCCATGTTTACCCCCAAGAGAAGGCACTCCATATTGAGCAGCCTCAACATAAGCTATCCCAAATCCTTCAACAGATTTTTTATGAACTATTGATGGCATTACAAAAATATTTGATTTAGCAACTAGTGCATTTTTTAATTCATTAGAGATATCTTTAAAGAACATTACTTGGGGTTGAAGGCCTAATTCTGCTACTAATTTTTTAATGTTTTCTTCTTCATCACCATAACCCACGCAAATGTAGACAATACTAGGGTAAATCTGTTTTAAATTTCGAAGAGCCATAATTATCTTTTCATGATTTTTTCTTTTATCAAATCTTGAAACTGTAATTAATCTTGGCGATTTATGTTTTAATAAATTTTCTACTTTATCTAAAGTTTTTTTATCCAATTCTTCAACAGGATCAACCCCAGGATTAATAACTATAATTTTATCCTGCTGAACCCCCAATGAAATAGCTAAATTTTTAGTGTACTCAGAATTTGCAACAATGGTTTCAACATTATCCAGTACTTCTAATACTCTTTTATTAAGAGAGGTGCCTTTTTCATGATTAATTTCTTTACCATGGATCAAGCATATCTTTTTTTTATTAGTTTTAAGATGTTCTAAACTTTTCCAATGATCGGCGATAATGCTATCAATTTTATTTTCTTTAATAAATTCATTAATAAGTTGGGCTTTTCTATATTTTCTAAGAAGCTTTATTCCACCAACTCGCTCTATTGAAAAAGAAACTTGCTCATCAAATAACTTATGATTTTCATGATAATCAGCAAATACTTTTATCATGTAGTGTTTTGAAAGTTCATTTGCTAACCCCCACATTAAATTTTGCATACCACCTATTTCAGGTGGAAATGAGTGAGTAACTATTAAATACACAATCTATTTAAACCATTTAATGCCACATCCTACTCCTGGATCTTGTTCTCTGGGTCCTTTACCTGTTTTTGCTATAGTAATCATTGCATCCATTAGATCATCTTTTGAATTCTTTAATCGAGTTCTAGGACGGGTCTCATTATCTAATTCATAAATTCGACCTCTATATTGAAGTTCTAAATCTAAATTAAATCCAAAAAAATCAGGTGTACATTTGGCATCATATTTTTTTCCAATACTTTGGTCTTTATCTATTACATAAGGGAAATCAAAATTATATTTTTTACTAAAAGAAATCATGTTTTCAAAAGAGTCCTCAGGATATTCCAAAGGATCATTTGACATAATAGCGATAGAGTTAATCTTATACTTTTTTATTTCTTTACTAATTCTAACTATGTCATTAATTGTTGCAATTACGTAAGGGCAGTGATTACATATGAACATTATTAATAATCCATTTTCTCCCTTACAATCATTTAAATTAATTAATTTATTTTCAGTCGAAAGTAACTCAAAGTATTCTGCTTTTTTATCAAATTCACAGATTGCAGTTTTTTCTAAAGTCATTTTATGTTACTTTATATTATGATTTATAGTTTGGAAGATAAAAAAGTTAAAAATTTAGGTGAAAATTGGTCTGCATCTAATGCATCAATTATTGGAGACGTTACTTTAGAAAAAAATACCAGCATTTGGTTTAATGTTACCTTAAGAGGTGATGTTGAAAATATTTATGTTGGTGAAGGGTCAAATGTTCAAGATGGTAGTGTATTGCATACTGATCCTGGTTACCCATTAAAAATTGGTAAAGATGTAACCATTGGTCACTTGGTTATGCTTCATGGCTGCATCATTGAAGACAATTCTTTAATTGGAATTGGGGCTGTAATTTTAAATGGAGCAAAGATTGGAAAAAATTGCATCATAGGAGCTAATGCACTGATCACTGAAAATAAAATCATCCCTGATAATTCTTTAGTTGTTGGTTCACCTGGTAAAATTGTAAGACAAGTATCAACTGAAGAAGCAAAATCAATTACTGAAAATGCCATTCACTATCAAGATAACTGGAAAAAATACTCTAAATCAATATTCTAAAACCCAAAACAGGCTTTTGTTTAATAGACATTTAATCTTAAATAGATAATTAACCTATATTGGGTTTTTAATTTCTAGATATTGTAAAGTTTTTACTTAAAATGATACTTTAATGAAAAAAATTTTTGTACTGATTCTTACTTTCTTTATCTTTAACGCATCAAATGCTGATATTTTAAAAATTAAAGATAATTTTTTTAGCTCAATAGAGAGTTTTTTAGATGGTAACTTTGATGACACTGATTTCTCAATCAAGTCAACAGAGGGCCTAAAACCACAAATTGGAATTTTAACTTTTAAACCATTAAACGATACTGATGATGGTTTAACTTTTTTCCAAGGATCTTTTTTTACTCATGATGGAGACAGAGAAACTTTAAACTTAGGTTTTGGAAAAAGAATACTAAGCAATGATGAAAGTTTTTTGTTTGGTTTAAATGGATTTTATGATCATGAGTTAGATTATGATCATCAAAGAGCAAGTATAGGTGGTGAAATAAAGTCTTCAATACTTGAATTAAGCACCAATCATTATTTTGGAATATCTGGAGAGCAAACAGGAAAAAACAATATTAAAGAAGAAGTTGCAGATGGGTATGATTTAGAATTTGGAGCACATGTTCCATATATTCCAACTGCAAAAATGTACGCTAAAATATTTGAATATGATATTCCAGGTGGATTAGATTTTGAAGGAATAGAATATTCTTCAAATATTGGGATACCAAACTCTGGAATGAATTTTGAAGTTGGTTATAAAGATTATGGGAATAATGGTCATGATGACCAGTGGTTCTTTAACTTAACTTTTAGTTTAAATAAAATGAACCCTAATACTAGCTTTGTATCTGACAAAGCCTTTGAAAGAGTTTCAATGAAAGATAAAAAATACGAAAAAGTTAGAAGAGAAAACTTAATTGTTAAATCAAAAGCTTTCTCTGTTAAAGCAGGAGGATTTTAAATGAAACATATTAAATATTTATTTCTAGTATTATGTACAATTTTTGTATTTGAGATGATTAGTTTTAATAAAGCTGAGGCCGGCGCATGTACAGTTACTTCTGGAGTTGTTGCAGAAGATGATATTGATAATTCATGTGATACAGTGCCCGATATTTATGAAGTAGTAATTTATAAATTATATTTATGTACAAGTGCTCCAACAGAAGCAACTACATCATCGACAGTTGTTTTAACTCCATGTTCACAAATCTTTAATAATGATAGTGGAGCAACTGCTTCTGTAACCCAAGGTTCGGATATTACTCTAGATGGTGCATACACAAGACCTCCAAATGGTACCTATACTCATGGATATGCTTACATGGACAATACTTTTGGTATAACTTGGTCAGGTAAAATTGAGGCATCAATGACAGGAATGACTGGAGGTACTGGAGTTTTTTGTGCGACTGTAGCTGGCTCAGGAACACACGCACAAGGTAGTACTCATAATAATAGTTCTATTTGTAGCTCTACAGACAATCTTACAGCAGGAAAATTTGTTGAAACTATGAAACAATTTGGTGGATCGAGCGATAACTTTTTATCAAAAGGAGAAGCAACCAATATCAACGGAACTACAGCGAGTATTGTTGGATTATTAGTTGATACCAACGGGCATAGAGCTGCAAGCACAGGAGAAGTTGTTAAGCTCGAAGGTTTAGTTACGTTCGCAAATCCAGTCGTTGTTACTACAAAAACTACCTCTCTAAGTATGAATTTTAATGTAGGCGAGGGAATGCATCTTAATGATGGTGGTAGTAATAAATTACAGGTTGGAAGTGGACCTTTTCAAGCTATCATGACAGCAAATTAAAATTGGTTTAAATTAAGATTAAATTTTTTTAAATAAATCAATACGAAATCATATAAACTTTACTTATAATTCTATGAAAAAAATAATCTTAATATTAATATCCATTCTTTTCACATCAAATGTTTATGCACATTCTACTAAGGGTGTAACTCCTAACTTTGATTATAAGCAAAATTGCACAAAAAAAAATTCAGTATTAAATTATATTTCAAAACACAAGCTGTATCGTGGAGACAAAGGTGAAATAATTAAATTTAATTCATATACAGCTTTTGATGTACAAAATGTAATGAGTGGAGCTTATAAAAAAAACCCAATAGAAATAACAGGCTTACTTACTTTACCTAAGGGTGATGCCAAGGTTCCAATTGTAATTATTACTCATAGTAGTGGTGGACCAGTAATGTATGTCTGGAACGACTTTAATTACCATGCATATAGAAATCTTTTAGATGCAGGAATTGGTGTAATGTTTATTGATAATTTTTGCCAACGAGGAGCAAGAGAAACATACAGAGATCAATCTAGAGTACCAGCTATAAGTGGTGCAATTGATGCCATGATGGCTTTAGAGTTATTGAAATCTCACCCTAGATCAAATGGAAAATTTGGAACTAATGGTCACTCAAGAGGTGGAACAAACTCTCTTTATTTAGGAGAGGTTAAATTCACATCAAATTTTGTTGAAGGAACAAAAGGTTTTGATGCAATTCTTGGTGAAGCAGCCGAATGTAGATTGGCAGGTTTATTTTTAGAACCAGAGTTAACATCTAATACAAAATTACTTTATGTTCATGGTGAATTAGACAATTATACCCTAGCAAAAGATTGCGAAGCACATGTAAAAAGAATTAAAGCAAAACCAGGACAAGTAAAAATTGATATTAAAGAGGGGTGGTATCACGATTGGCATGCTGGCTTTAAACCAAAAAAAGTTAGAGCACAGAACCTGAATAAGTGTCCAGAAATATTTGTTGATAATAATGGCTTTGTTGTAGGTCCAATGATTGATCTTGTTTTAAATAAATACAAAATTTTTCCATCTATGGAAGCTGCCAGAAAAGCTTCTGAAGATGAACCAGTCAAAACATTCAAAAAAATGTTTAAAATATTTAAACAAGAAAAATGCATTAAAAGAGGTGTGATGATAGGTGGTAAACATATCGATGAATATATGCCTCAATTTATGAACTTCTTTAAAGAAAACCTGCTTTAAATCCTGGTTAAATACTAAATGAAAAAAATAATTTTAATATTTATAACAGTTTTATTTACATCTAATGTTTTTGGACATGACTCTCAAAGTGGCACAAAAATGGACACTAGCAAAGAATGTACAAAAAAAAAATCAATGTTGAATTTCCTCTCAAAAAATAAAAATTGGAAAAATAGAGGTAAATTAATAAAATTTAATTCTTATACAGGTTTTGATGTCAGAACTGTAATTAATGGAGCATATAAAAAACATCCAATCGAGATAACAGGTTTTTTATCTCTACCAGAAGGATCTAGTAAAGTTCCAATCGTGATCTGGACACATAGTAGTGGTGGACCTGGAATGTATATTTGGAATGACTGGACTTATCATGGTTATAGAAATTTATTGGATGAGGGCATAGGTGTAATGTTTATAGATAATTTTTGTTCACGAGGTGCAAGGGAAACTTGGAGAGACCAATCAAGAGTTCCTGCTATCAATGGTGCAATAGATGCTATGATGGCACTAAAAGTATTAAAATCTCATCCAAGATCTAATGGAAAATTTGGAACCACAGGACACTCAAGGGGTGGTTTAAACTCTCTTTATTTAAGTGAGGTAAAATTTACTTCTTTGTTTTTAGATGGAACAACAGGCTTTGACGCAATATTGCCTGAAGCAGCAGAATGTAAAATGGCTGGTTTATTCATTGAACCAGAATTGACAACTAACACTAAATTACTTTATGTTCATGGTGGAGCCGATGATTATACTTTGGCCAAGCATTGTGAAGAACATGTTAAAAGAATTAAAGCTGAACCAGGTCAAATAGAAATTGATATTAAAGATGGATGGTTTCATGAATGGCACTCAGGTTCAAAACCAAAAAAAATTAAGATGGCAATGATTTTTCATAAATGTCCATCTATATATGTCGACAATGAAGGTAATACTATCGGCCCAATGACAGACTTAATAATAAATAAATACAAGATTTTTCCATCTATGGAAGCAGCTATGAAAGCTACAGAAGAAGAGCCGAGAAAAACATTTAAAAAAATGTTTAAAGTTTTAAAAAAAGAAAAATGCCTTGAAAGAGGAGTTACAATTGGTGGTAAACATATGGATGAATATATGCCTCAATTTATGAACTTCTTTAAAGAAAACCTACTTTAAGTCGTGGTTAAAAATGTAAATAGTGAGTTAATTTATTCAGCAATAAATCTTCACATTAACCATTTTTTAAATGTAAAAAAACTTGCGAAACATGATTATGAAAGTCACATGATTTTGTTAACAGTATATTCACATTTTCTTTTTCAAACAATTGTCAAGGGCAAATCATTTAGTTGGAAAGAAGTTTTTGAAAAAACGGAGACCGAAGAACACAAGACATTAATGAAAGATAGAAAATTGACAATTTTTTCAGTCGCAGAAAACCTATTGATGCCTCAAGAAACAGTAAGAAGAAAGTTAGAAAAATTATGTAATAGAAAATTATTAGATTATTCTAAATCAGATGGGTTAAGTTTAGGTAAAAAGTTTAAAGAAACAATCGAACCACTAGGCAAGGTTGATGGACAAGAGATTTTTGCTTTGCTTGAAAAATTTGAAAAAGCCAAAAAGCAGTAGACAAAATATTTAGTTTTGTCATTTAAAACCTATTTAGGGTTTTTTATTCCTTTTAAATATAATTTTTTACGGTAAAAGATACTGTAATGAAAAAAATTTTAGTACTGATTCTTACTTTCTTTATATCTACTGCAGTTAATGCTGATGTCACTTCTCAAGCATTAAATAAAGTATCTGAAAAACTATCCTCTACTATAGGAAATTTAATCCCAGGAGACGGTCTTACAGAAGCATCTATTCAGATAAACGAAGACGATAATCCCGACATAGAAATTCTTGCTGTAAGAGATTTAGTGGCTAATGAATATTCAAATATGTTTACTCAATTCAGTTTACACACTCAGGAAATAAATGGTCATGATAGATTTATTGGTAATCTTGGTTTTGGATATAGAAAATTGTCAGATGATAAATCAAACGTATATGGAATTAACTTATTTTTAGATAATGATTTTGAGGCTGATCATCAAAGAGGTAGTGTTGGTTTAGAACTAAAAGGTGCTTATTTAGATCTTTCAGCTAATAGCTATCACGCCATAACAAATACAAAAATTTATAAAAATACTGATGAAGAGGTTTTATCAGGACATACAATCGATTTAGCCTCTCAAATACCCTATGCTCCATGGGCTAATTTAAATTTACAAAGTTACGCTTGGGAAAATGTTAAAGCCTCTACTGACACGAAGGGTTATACTTTAGGTCTTGAAGCTTATCTAACACCTTCTTTAGCATTAGAGTTAAAAAATGATTATAATGATAATGCTGCAGTTGATGATGAGTTTACTTATAAATTAACTTTTGTTTATCCACCAAGAAATGACGGTAAGTCAATGAAAGATGGCTTATCAAATTTAGCTTTTGAAAAACAAAATATGGAAGCAAAATTAAAAGATAAAGTTCAAAGAGATAATAACATTGTAGTAGAAATTCAAGGATCAGTAATCATAACCCAAAAATAATAATATGAAAAAACTCTTATATACATTTTTAATAACTTTATTATTTAATAACTATGCTTATTCAGCTAGTGGAGATGCAACTGAGTACAAACTTACAATTTATAAAATTGAATTATGTGAAACAGGTAGCACACTTGCTAATTGTTTAAATCCAATAACATTGTTCGAAGGTGATTCAGGAATAATTGATATTGCAAATACTGCATCAGGTGCTCAAGCAGCTGCGTTAGGAAACCCTGGTCAAGCTATATTAGGAAAAACTTATACCGTTACACAAGTTACAATGGATAGAGCAATCACAGTTAAAGGTTATTATGCGGAAGGAAATAATAGCTGTTCAACAGTAGCAGTTAATAACTCTTCAAAAGTTTTAAATGGATTAGGTGATCATGCAACAGGTGGAACACCAGATACTCCAGTAACTGGAATTTATTATGCAGGAGAAGCACTTGCACCTGATCTTGGTGTTGATGATGCTTGGAATGCTGTCGCAACAGATGGTACAGTTGATACAGTTGATGACCGGAACGCAGCAGGCTATCAAAGACTTCAGTGGAGAAACACTTTAACAAATTCTGTTACAATCATGTTAGGTAAAACCCCTACAATTAAAATTGCTTTTGATCCTACTAATACAATAGGATTTGCTGGAACTATTGCAACAGCCGAACATTGTACAGCTGATGCGAACGCTAACAGAGGGCTTTTTATTAAAAATCCTGAAGTTTCAATCACTATTACTAACTAATTAGTAAATCTGGTTGAATTACTAGTCTTAAAATAAATATTCTCAATTAATACTTAAAAACCCATTTTAGGTTAATTACTTCTTTTAAATACAATTTATTGCGGTAAATAAGAGTGTAATGAAAAAAATTTTAATACTGATTCTTACTTTCTTTATATCTACTGCAGTTAATGCTGATGTCACTTCTCAAGCATTAAATAAAGTATCTGAAACAATATCAAACTTGATACCTGGAGAAGGAATTACTGAAGTGTCTTTAGATTATAATGATGGTGACGAGGATCAGCTTAACTTTTCAATATTAGGGGTAAGAGATATTGAAGCAACAGATAATTCTAATTTCTTTACTCAATTTAGCTTAATGAACCAAGAGATAAATAGCTCTGGAAGAATTATTGGAAACATAGGACTAGGTTACAGAAAATTATCTGATGATAAAAATTTTATGTTTGGAGCAAACACTTTCTACGATAGAGATTTAACAGATGGACAATCAAGATTGGGCTTAGGTATTGAAGCTAAAGGTTCAATTTTAGATTTAACTGCAAATAGTTATACAAAAATTTCAAATTCTAAAGTTGTTAATGGAGATAGAGAACAAGTATTATCAGGTTGGGATTATAATTTAACATCTCAAATTCCACGAACTCCTTGGGCTAGAATTAATTATAATGGTTATAAATGGGAAGCTGAAAAAGGATCTTCTGACTTAAAAGGTAATATTTATTCTTTAGAATTAGATGTAACAAACTCGATTGAAGTTGTTGCTAGCTTGGACAATTCTTCATTAGCTGGAATTGATGATGAAACTTCTTTAAGAATTAATTATATTTATCCACCAAAAGAAAAATCTATGGTGATGTCTGATGGCTTATCAAACGACATGTTTGAAAAAAGAAATATGGAACATGAATTGAAGAAAAAAGTTAGAAGAAGAAACAAACTAGTTATGGAAATTCAAGGATCAATTATAATGACGAGTAAATAATATATTATGAAAAAAATATTTAAAAATCTATTAATGTTAACTTTTGCATATTTTGCTTGTACTTCAATTGCAAACTCTACAAAAGCTTCAGGTGCAGCAACAGTACTCAAAATAACAGTTACAAAAATTGAATTATGCGAAACAGGAAGTACGGACACAACTTGTTTAAATCCTATTACTGTAAGTAATCCTGGATTAAGCACCAATGTTGACCTAGCATCAATAACAGCGGGATCAGTAGCAGCAACTATGGGAAACTTTGGTAGAGCTAAAGCTGGTACAGCTTATACGTATATACAAGCTGTAATGAGTAGAGCAATTACAGTCAAAGGTAGTGCGACTGCAGATAACCTAACATGTCATACTAAAGGTGATGGTAATTCTAATGGTCAAACATTTGGAATAGCAGAAACTAATGCAGCTGATTCAACTGAAGCTACATTATATGTTCCCCAATTTACTGATCCAACGAATTTTCCTAGAATTAATTCTGTAGGTGACAGAGAGGGTAATAACCCTAGAATAGCAGGAACAGTTAATGGAGCTGATACCCATTTTATATCTAGAGATCCTTTGACTAAACCTTTCATTCTTGACCCCTCTGCAATTCCAACTGTTACAATGGCTTTTGGAACATCCACAGCCGTAACTGTAAGTAATGGTGAAAGTTGTGATGGAGCTGCGAGAATGTACGCTACTCCACCTGATGTTACAATTACCATTCAAGGTCAGTAATTTTTTTAAGCAAATATTACTGCTAGATAATAATCAAATAAAAAAGATATTTTTAGTTATATTACTATGCTTGTTTAATTCTTCTGCAAATGCTGGTCTTAAAGAGATAGGAAATTCGTATGTATCTCAAGAAACAAAAGACAAAATTAATATTCAATTTGAAGAAAATAAATCTAAAAAGAAGAATAAAAAATTTATCCTATATTTTTAGACAGATGGAGATGAGCATCATATTTGGGATTGGGGATCTGCCAAGGAAATTACAGATAAATTTCATGGAAAAGTTTTTATAAAAGAATAGGTTTTAACCACTAAATAAAAAAAACGTTTAGTTTATTAAGGAATAGATTTTACTTAGGGAATTAACCAAGCATCCTTGCTTGTTTCTAAATCAAACCTAGCTCTACGGTGACCTTTGGCTGCTAAATATAGCCATTCCATACTTTTAATTTTACACTGTATTACAGTAAAGTTTTTATAACCTACTTCACTTTGCTCCATCGTAAATTCAAAATTATCTAGTTCAGGTTTCAATCCTGAAGTTGGAGTTTCAGATTTCGTTCCTGGTCCATTATCAACTAAATAACACTTTCTACTCATATGACCTGTTTTTAACCAAGACTGTTTTGTAATATCATTGTCATAATTAACAATGCACTCTACTTTAAGTCTAACTTGAATCTTTTCTTCCTTGTCATAAAAAAGCATTGCTGCATTTTTATTTGCTTTTAATTTAGCGATTTTATTAGATCTGATATCACTATGGTATTGGATAATGTTATTTTCTTGATCAGATTTTCTAAGAACTACAATTCTTCCGTCAAAGTCATCTTGGTCTCCACAGATGAATACAGGAATTCTAAAGGGTGAACCTCTATCTTTAATAGCATTATCCAGCATAGACCAAATTTTATTTTTGATCTCATCAAAATCTTCGTAGTAAGCTGGTTGCATTGTAGATTATTTACTAAGTCTTCTAATTAAACTAGAAGTATCCCAACGATTTCCACCCATCTCCTGAACTTCACTGTAATATTTATCAACTATTTCAGTTACAGGAAGCTGTGAACCATTATTTTTTGCCTCTTCCATTGCGATCTTTAAATCTTTTCTCATCCAATCAACAGCAAAACCATGTTCAAATTTATCCTCAAGCATTGTTTTGTACCTATTTTCCATTTGCCAAGATTGTGCAGCACCTTTAGATATTACTTCAATGACATCTTCCATGTTCAAACCAGATTTTACTCCAAAATTGATAGCTTCAGATAAACCCTGAACTAGACCTGCAATACAAATTTGGTTAACCATTTTTGCTAGTTGACCATTTCCAGCGCCACCTAATAATTTCATTTTTTTGCTATAGCAATCAATAATGTCTTTAGCTTTATCAAAGTTTACTTGATCTCCACCAATCATTACAGTTAGTGCACCATTTTCAGCGCCAGCTTGACCACCTGATACGGGTGCATCCAAGAAACCGAATTCATTTTTTAATGAATGAGCATAAATCTCCCTAGCAATTGTTGCTGAGGCCGTTGTGTTATCAATGTAAACTGAGCCTTTTTTAATTGTTTTAAAAATACCATTGTCACCAAAAGTAACTTCTTTTAAATCGTTATCATTACCTACACAGGTAAATATAAAGTCAGCTCCCTCAGCAGCTTTTGCGGGTGTATCTGCTTTAGATCCTTTAAATTCAACAACCCATTTGTCAGCTTTTGCAGCAGTTCTATTATAAACAGTTACATTGTGTCCTGCTTTTGATATATATCCTGCCATTGGATAACCCATGACACCTAAACCTATAAATGCAATATTGCTCATAATTTCTATTTCCTATGTTTAAAAGTTTGAATTTTAAAGTAATTTTATTTGGTTTCATATTTACATTTTTTTCAAGTTTTGGACAGAGTTTTTTTCTTGGTTTATTTAATCCAAGTATAAGAGACGAACTTTCCATCACGCACGGTCAATTTGGATCAATATATGCATCTGCAACTTTATTAAGTAGTTTTATACTTGTTTGGGTAGGTAAAAAAATTGACGACTTTAATATTTTAAAATTTGCATCTTATGTAATAGCTTTGTTAGCTATTTCTTGTTTTATATTTTCTAAAATTTCATCGATAGGTTTTTTATTTATATCAATTTTTTTAATGAGATTATCAGGACAAGGTTTAATGTCTCATACAGCAACCACAACTATAGCAAGATTTTTTGAAAAAAGCAGGGGACGAGCACTAAGCACAACTTGGCTAGGTTTATCTTTAGCTGAATTTATTCTGCCATTATTAATCATTTTTTTATTAACTTTTTTAGATTGGAGAAATATCTGGTTATCAATTTCTATTTTTGTCATTGTGATATTGCCAATAGTTACTTTTTTATTAGCAAAAAATATCAAATTAGACTCAAGAGAAACTTCAACAGTTAAAGAGGGTAAAGGAAAAAATGTAAAACAATGGAAAAGAAGTGAAGTATTAAAAGATTATAGATTTTATATTATTTGCTTGAGTATGTTAGCCATGCCCTCAATTGCAACAGGTACATTTGTTTATCAATCTTTTATTGTCTCATCTAAAGATTGGGGACCTTACGTTATTGCGCAATCTTTTATGGTGTATTCAGTTTTATCAGTGATCACTTTATTTTTATCTGGGTTCTTGATCGATAAATTTACAAGTAGGAAATTATTAATCTACATGAATATTCCTTTATTAGTTGCAACGTTTGTGCTTTATTATTTTAATTCACCATTTTCATCTTTTGTCTTCCTCGGTTTAATTGGGGTTTCAAATGGACTTTCAAATGTTTTAGGTTCTGCTACATGGGCAGAAATTTATGGGGTTAAATATATTGGCTCCATTAAAGCTCTCACAACAGCCTTCATGGTTTTTTCAACTGCATTTGGAACAGCTTTATTTGGAATATTGATCGATAATAGCTTTTCAATAGAGCAAATCGCCTTAGTTTCAGGATCTTATGTTTTAATTGCAATATCGTTGTTATTTATCATAAAGAACAAGCTTAATCCTCAATTTTTATAAAATTATCCTTGATTTTTTTTAACCACCGTATAGATACTGCCCATGGCTAGAGTTACAGTAGAAGATTGCATAGATAAAGTTGATAGTCCTTACGAATTAGTGCTTGTTGCTAAAGAAAGAGCTGTTCAATTAAATTCAGGTTTAGAACCTACTCTTGATAGAGATAATGATAAAAACACAGTTATATCTCTAAGAGAAATTGCAGAAGAGACTATTAAAGTCTCAGATTTGACTGATAGTGCTATTCACAAACTTAGAAAACATGTTGAACAAGTTGATGATGGTACTGATGATGATGAAGTTATCGGTGACGATTTTGACAGTATGTACAAAGGTGAAATTTCAAAAAGTGGAACACCTATTTTACCATCTAAAAGAGCTAGAAAAATTCCAGAAAAAATTCAAGTAGCACCAGAAGATTTAGAAGAATTAACTGTAAAAGCAGAACCTGAAGTGGATGTTAACCCAGAGTTAGAAACTGCTTCAGAAGAAACAGAAACTGCTTCAGAAGAAACAGAAACTGCTTCAGAAGAAACAGAAACTGCTTCAGAAGAAACAGAAACTGCTTCAGAAGAAACAGAAACTGCTTCAGAAGAAACAGAAACTGCTTCAGAAGAAACAGAAACTGCTGAAGATAGTTCAGAAAAAACTGAACCTAACAGTTAATTATTAAATTCCTTTAAGATTTTTTCCCTGTGTTCATCTAAATCAGGAATATCACCTCGAGTTTTTTCATCTTTATAGTTAGACATTTTAATTGGATTGCCTGCTAATTTAAAATCACCAATAACTTTGTGATGTGCTTTGACAATCATATTTCTTGCTTCAACTTGAGGGTTTTCAACAGCTTCTTTTATATTAAGGATAGGACCACATGGAATTTTTTCTTTTTCCATTTCACTTACCCAGTCATTTGTATTCTTAACTAAAAGTTTATCTTCAAGAATTTTTTTAAGATCATCCATATTTTCTGATCGTAATAAGTTTGTATTAAATTTAGGATCTTTAGAAATTTCAGGGATATTCAAAACATTACATAATTTTTCAAAAAGTTTTTCATTACCAGCTGCTATAATGATGTGACTATCTTTAGTTTTAAAAGCTTCGAAAGGAGCTATGGATGGGTGACGTGATCCCATTGGTTTTGGTATTTCATTTTTTGCAAGGTATCTTGCTATAGCATTTTCTAATATTGCAATTTGACAATCCAACATTGAAACATCAATAAATGTTCCTTTACCAGTTTTTTCCCTATCATAAAGTGCAGCATTAATTCCAACTGTAGTAAATAATCCTGCTGTAATATCTCCAATAGATGTACCAACTCTTGTTGGTTCTGAGTTTGGTTGACCTGTTACACTCATAAGACCCCCCATTCCTTGTACAACCATATCGTATGCAGGTAATTCTTTTAATGGGCCAGTTTGTCCAAAGCCCGATGCTGATGCATAAATTAATCTTGGATATTTTTTACAAACATCTTTCCATCCATATCCCCATTTTTCTAATGTACCTGGTTTAAAATTTTCAACTAAGATATCTGCTTTAGCTAATATTTTTTCAAAGATTTTTTTGTCGTCTGAGTTCTTTAAGTTAAGTGCAATACTTTCTTTGCCTCTATTTAGTGACATAAAATAAGCTGAATAGTTTTCAATAAAAGGTCCAAATTTTCTAGAATCGTCACCAACCTCAGGCGCTTCGACTTTTATTATACGTGCACCTAAATCTGAGAGCATCATTGTGCAATAAGGGCCAACAAGGACCCTAGTTAGGTCAAGAACTAATAGGTTTTTTAAAGGGCCGTCCATATTTTGTACAATAGTGTGTTTGTGTAGTATTGACTCTTATCAATAACTTTAATTATATGCATCTCTTAAATAACATAATGAGAGGAATAATAATGTTTAAAAAAATATCGTTATATTTTACAGCATTAGTTTTAGTTTTATCAACAGTTGGTTCTGCTTATGCGGTAACGTTAAAAGCAAGTCACCAATGGCCTGGTACTCCTAGAGCTGATGGATCTTTTGACCCACGTCACGAAATGGTTCAAATTATTGCTGATGAAGTAAAAAAAGCTAATGTTGACATAGATATCAGAATTTACCCTGCAAAATCTTTATATAAACCTAAAGAACAGTGGAAACCAATGACTACTGGTCAGCTAGATATATCTGCTTTCCCTTTAGGATACGCATCGAAGTTTCACCCAGAGTTCAGTGCAACTTTAATGCCAGGAACAGTTAAAAACCATGACCATGCATTAAGATTTAATAAATCTCCAATGATGACTGAGATTAAAAAAATTATAAATGATGCAGGTGTAGTTGTTTTATCTGATGCTTGGTTAGGCGGTGGTTTTGTTTCAAAAACAAAATGTATTAGAAAACCTAGCGATGCAAAAGGTCAAGTAATGAGAGCAGCTGGTAAAGCATTTAACCAAATGCTTGAAGGTGCAGGAGCTGGTATTCAAAGTATGCCATCTTCAGAAATTTATACTGGTCTACAAACGGGTGTATTAACTGGTGCAAATACTAGTTCAGGAAGTTTTGTTAGTTACAAAATTTATGAACAAGTAAAATGTGCAACACCTCCAGGAAAATTTGGTCTATGGTTTATGTATGAGCCGATCCTTATGTCTAAGAAATCTTTTGATGCTTTAAGTTCTAAGCAACAAAAAGCTCTTATGAAAGCTGGAAAAGTAGCTGAAAAATATATGACAGCACAAGTAGCTAATCTTGATAAGACATTTGAAGATGCTTATAGAGATGCTGGTGTTGAGTTAGTATATATGACTGCTGCAGATCACGCTGAATGGATTGAGATCGCAAAGAAAACTGCCCACAAAGCGTTTGCAGAGCAAGTACCAGGTGGTGCTAAGCTTATGGAAATGGCTTTAGCAGTTAAATAAATTAATATATAAAGCCCTTGTTTCAATAAAAAATAAGGGCTTTTTTTATGATAAAAAATTATTTAAAATTTTGCAATTACACAGCTCAAGCTTGTGGAGCTTTTGCTGTAGGCGCTTTAATCTTGTCTATCTTGGTAATTGTCGAACTAGTTTTTGAAAGATATTTCTTTCAACATGCAATTACTTGGCAAACAGAATTGGTTACAATGTTACTTGTTGCATCTACTTTTATTGGTAGTGCTTATGTTTTAAGTGAAAAAGCTCATGTGAGTATGGAGTGGATCTACGACTTCATGTCTAAAAAAAATATTATTAAACTCAAGATTTTTACTTCTTTTTTAAGCTTAGGGTTTTTTCTAACATTGTTTTATTTTGGTTTCTTAATGGTAGAGGAAGCTTTCATTAAAAATTACACTACAGGCACAATATGGGATCCTCCTTTGTGGGTGCCTTATTCATCAATGTTAATAGGTTCAATTTTAATGATACTTCAATATATCGCTGAAATAATAAAACTATTTGATGAAAAGGATTTTAAATAATGGATCCATTAACGATTGCAATAATTGTTGCTGTTTTTACACTAATAGTTTTATTCTCAGGTATTCCGATTGCCTTTGGTCTAAGTTTTGTTTCAATTACTCTGTTGGTCACATTCGAAGGGCTGCAAATGTTAGATGTCTTTGCAGAAACTTTTTACGCAGGATTAAATTCTTTTGTATTACTGTCAATTCCAATGTTCATTCTTATGGGGATGGCTGTTGCTCATTCACCAGCAGGCAAAGATTTATATACTGGTCTTGATAGGTGGTTATGGAGAGTTCCAGGTGGTTTAGTTATATCTAATATTGGTGCATGCTCAATTTTTGCAGCTTTAAGTGGATCAAGTCCAGCGACATGTGCTGCTATTGGCACTATGGGAATTCCTGAAATGAGAAAAAGAGGATACTCAGACGAAATTGCTACAGGAACAATTGCTGCTGGAGGAACTTTAGGAGTTTTAATTCCACCTAGTATAGTTTTAATTGTTTATGGTATGGCGACAGGAACTTCTATTGGTAGACTATTTTTATCTGGCATTATTCCAGGGTTTATGTTGGCAAGTCTTTTTGCTGTTTGGGCATTAATACACAGTTACTTCATTGATAAAAATGCATCAAAATTATTAAGAAATAGAAAGCCACCAACGTTAAAAGAAAAATTTGAAGTCCTGCCTAGAATTTTTCCATTTCTAGCGATCATTGTTGGAGTTTTGTATGTACTATATGGGGGAGTTGCAACACCATCAGAAGCTTCTGGAGTTGGTGCATTTTTAGTTTTTGTAATGATTGCAGTTGTTTACAAAATTTATCAGCCTAAAAAGATTTGGAATATTGTTAAAATTTCAATGAAAGAAAGTGTAATGATAATGTTTATTATTGCAGCCTCTTATCTTTTTGCATTCACACTATCTCAACTTTATGTAACGCAATCACTTGCTCAAAGCATGATTGAATTAAGTAGTAATAAGTGGATGATTTTTTTGATGGTTAATGTGTTTTTACTTGTGGCCGGTTTCTTTTTACCACCAGTAGCCGTTATTGTAATGACATCAGCTATATTGTTACCAGTAATAACTACATTAGGGTTTGACCCTTATTGGTTTGCAATTGTATTTACAATAAATATGGAAATAGGCTTAATAACACCACCAGTTGGATTAAACCTTTATATAATTAAGGGTATAACGCCTGATGTAAGTTTATCTACAATCTTAAAGGGATCATTTCCATTTATGATGATGATGGTTTTATCCATATTGATATTGTGTATCTTTCCAGAGATCGTATCTTGGTTACCTGATAAACTAATGGGTAAACCTCTTGGATATTAAAAAAAACATTAATAGAAAAATTTCAGTAGCACCCATGATGGATTGTACTGATCGTCATGATCGTTATTTTCTAAGATTAATGAGCAAAAATGTTATGCTATATTCAGAAATGGTTGCAACAAAATCTGCAATTCATGGAGATAGAAAAAAAATATTATCTTATAGTCCTGAAGAGAAACCTTTGGCTTTACAAGTTGGTGGATCTGATAAAGCAGAGTTAGCAGAGGTTGCAAAAATTGCAGAGGACATGGGTTATGATGAAATTAATATTAACCTAGGTTGTCCTAGTAAAAAAAGTTCAAAAAAACATGTTTGGTGCTTGTTTGATGAGAGAACCTGATCTTGTTGCAGAGTGTATTAATTCAATGGTTAATGCTTGTAAAATTCCAGTTACTGCAAAAACTAGAATTGGTTTTGATGATACTGAAGAATTTGACTATCTAAATAATTTTATTCTTAAAATGAAAGGTGTTGGCTGCAGTACATTTATTCTTCATGCGCGAAAAGCAATACTAACAGGAATGTCACCAAAGCAAAACCTGAACATCCCAAAACTAAATTATGGAATGGTTTATGATATTAAAAAAGAAAACCCTGATTTAGAAATTATTATTAATGGAGGAATTTCAAAAATTGATGAGATTAAAAATCACTTAACCTTATGTGATGGTGTTATGATTGGTAGATCCATATATCAAAATCCTTATTCGTTAGTTGAAATTGAAAATGAAATTTTTGGAACAAAAGAGAGACCTACAAGAGAAGAGATTGCAGAAAAACTTTTAGAGTACCTTGAGAAAGAAGTTAAGCTTGGTACAAAAATAAATCATATTATGCGACATACAGTTGGATTATATCATGGTCAAATTGGTTCAAAAGATTGGAAAAGATATTTAAGTGACAATATGATGGCACGAGATTCAGATTTTCAAAAATCAAAACATATAATGACAATTGTGCAAAATAATGAGAAAGCTAATCAAGTTAGCTCATAATGGAAAACTTAAACTACAGTGAGATAGTTAATTTATTAGCAGTCCTTGCAATATCTGCAGCTGTTGCAGGTTTTATGGCTGGATTACTTGGCGTTGGTGGTGGAATTATAATGGTTCCAGCTTTGTATTATGCTTTTACTGTTCTTGATTTTGATATTGTTACAAGAATGCACCTTTCTGTTGGAACTTCTTTAGCAATAATAGTTCCAACATCAATAATTTCCACCAAAACACACATGGAGCATGATGCAGTTGATTTTAAAATGGTAAAATCATTTGGTATTTTTATTCTTATTGGAGTAATTTTAGGAACCTTCTTAGTGGTAAATTTAAATACTCCCACTTTAGTTTTATTCTTTTCAATCTTTGCTTTTATGATTGGATTATTTTTTATTTTTTTAAGAGAGGAATTGGTAGAAAATCCAAAAAAAATACCTGAACTAGTAAAAAATATTTCAGGAGTTGTCATTGGTTTTTTTTTCTGTACCTCTTGGTATTGGAGGTGGATCTTTAATGGTACCTTTTATGAGAACAATTGGTTATAATATCAGAAAATCAATTGGTACAGCTGCAGCGACAGGTATTTTAATAGCTATTAGCGGAACTATAACAATGATTATTAGTGGAAAAATAATAAATAATATTAATACTCCTTTTAGCTTTGGATACATTAATTTATTAGGTTTTATTGTATTTGTGCCGGTAACAATGGTTATGGCAAGATTTGGTGCTAAAACAGTATATAAAATTGATAAAAAATTATTGAGTAAAATTTTTGGTACTTTTCTAATTATAGTTTCAGTAAGATCTTTTGTTGAGTATCTATCAATAAATTAAGTTTTCCTAATTAATTTCTAAGTTAACCCTTTTTATGTTTATAAAAGCAAGATATCTGCTGTTAAATTAAGCATTTTAATTACTAGATATCTTTTCATATTTTATATAGGTTTTGTAGAATAATAAACTTAGAGGGAGATAATATGAGTAAATTTAATAAAATAATTGTTGTTTTATTTTCAACATTTTTTTTAAGTTTGGCAGTTAATTCAACTGAAATAAAATTTGGACATGTGGGTAAACCTGGTTCATTATTTTCTGCATCAGTTGATCATTTTGCTAAACTTGCAAATGAGAGATTAGGCAGCAAAGGTAAAGTAAGTGTATTTGGTTCTTCGCAACTTGGTAAAGATAAACAAGGTATGCAAAAACTAAAATTAGGCACTGTAAACATGTGGTTGCCATCGTCTGTTATGGCGTCAATTCATGATGAGTTTGGTGTTTTTGATATGCCATTTATCATTAAAGATAGAAAACACATGAATAAAGTTGAAAGCCAAGTATTACCAGGAATGTTCAAAAATCTTGAGGCTAAAACTGGTTATCAAGTTATAGCAGTATGGGAAAATGGTTTTAGACATATTACAAACAATGTAAGAGCAATAGATAAGCCAGATGACTTAAAAGGAATTAAATTAAGAACTCCTAAGTCAAAATGGAGAGTCAAAATGTTCCAATCATATGGTGCAAATCCAACTCCAATGTCATTTTCAGAAGTTTTTACAGCTTTGAAAACTGGAACAATGGATGGTCAAGAAAACCCATATGCTCAAATAGCTAGTGCTAAGTTTCAAGAAGTACAGAAGTATCTATCTATTACAGGTCACGTTTATACTCCTGCTTATGTAGCAGTACATAAAGATCATTGGAGCAAACTTCCTGCGGATGTAAGAGCCATCCTAGAACAAGCTGCGCAAGACACGCAAAAGTTTGTTTACGAAGAAGCTGCAAGACTTGAAAAATCTTTATTAGGAGTAATTGAGTCAGCTGGTGTTAAGGTAAACACTGCTGATAAAGGAGCTTTTATCGCAGCAAGTAAAGGAATATATGATCAATTTGCATCAGAAGTATCAACTGGTGGTGCGTTAATTGAAAAAGTATCATCTTTAGCAAATTAATCTAATTTGTATTAGGCCCTCTTCCTGAGGGCCTAGAAAAATATATGACATTAAAAAAATTTATAAATTCATACGAAAAATTTTTAAAATTTATACTGTTCGTAATGATGGTAGCCCTTGCAGCAACAGTATTGCTTGGTGTTTCTTTCCGTTTTGCTGGTAGTGCTTTAGTTTGGTATGATGAAGTTGCAGCAGTTCAACTTGCATGGATAACGTATTATGGCTCAGCTTATGCATCATTAAAAGGAGCACATATAAGTGTACCTAGTATTTTTAAAGCATTCCCATTAGCTTTAAGAAAAATATTTTTTGTATTATCTAAATTTATTATCTATGCTTTTTTGATATTATTAGCTTATTATGGGTTCAAAGTTTTAACACTTATTGGAGGAGAAACATTGGTAACTTTAGAGTGGGTTCCTCAAATTTTTGTACAATCAGTGATACCAGTTGCATCATGTCTATTTATTTTATCTGAAACTTTACGAATTCCAGAGGATTATAAAAATTTAGTTCTTCAAACAACTAACATTGAACAAACAGGAGATATTTGATGTTAATTTTAACAATGTTTTTAGTATTACTATTTATTTTATCTATAAATGTTCCTATAGCCATTGGTTTAGCTGTAACAACAATAGTTGCGATGGTATTAAAGTCTGGAACAAGTTTTTTAATTGATACTGCAATTGTTATGTTTGATGGATCAATGAAATTTCCATTGATTGCAATACCTTTATTTATTCTTGCAGGTTCAATAATGAATAGTGCTGGTATTTCTAGAAGATTGATAGCGTTTGCTTCTGCTCTGGTTGGGTTTATTAAGGGTGGTTTAAGCATGATCAACATAGCAACTTCAATGTTCTTTGCAGAAATTTCTGGGTCTGCAGTTGCAGATGTTGCTGCATTAGGTTCAATTTTAATTCCAGCAATGAAGAAAAAAGGATATCCAGGAGCATTTGCTGCTGCAGTCACATCATCTTCAGCATCTTTAGCAATTATTATTCCACCATCCATACCAATGATTGTTTATGCGGTGATGTCACAAAGTTCAGTAGTACAATTATTTGTTGCTGGAATTGTTCCTGGTGTAATTGGTGGTTTTTTTTTAATGTTAGCTGCATACATCACAGCAAGACGCAGAAATTTTCCAGTCGAAGAAACATTTAATCTTGCAAATGTTAGAAAAACTGCAAGAGAGGCAGCATTAGCATTTTTACTACCTGTAATTATTTTGGGTGGTATTTTTGGTGGTGTCGTAACGGCAACAGAGGGAGCTGGTTTGGCAGTTGTAGCGTCACTAGTTATTGGGTTAGTTTATGGAGAAGTAGATTTTAAAAGACTGTATGAAGCTGCAACTGAAGGAGCAATTCAAACATCATCAGTAATGTTGTTGGTAGCAGCTTCAGTATTACTAGGAGAATTTTTAACAGTCGAACAACTTCCGCAAAAAATTGCTGGATCAATTATGGACTTTACAAATAATAAGTATGCCGTTTTGGCTATATTAAATGTTTTTCTTTTAGTTATTGGTTTCTTTTTACATTCTGTGGCAGCAATAATTCTTACTGTTCCTATTGTCATGCCTCTAGTTTATGCCGTAGGTATAGATCCAGTTCATTTTGGAATTATTGTCACTTTAAATTTAGCAATTGGACAACAAACTCCTCCTGTTGCAAGCGTTTTAGCAACCGCATGCTCTGTAGCAAAAGAGGATATATGGGATGTAACTCGAGAAAACCTTATCTTTATAAGTGTTTTAGTAATATTGTTGCTGTTAGTGACCTATGTACCTGCCATACCAATGACACTAGTTGAATACTTTTATAGGAGTTAAATGAATAAATTAATTGAGCTTAATAAGATAAGTAGTCATTTAACTGAAGTAATTTTAAATAGACCAGAAAAGCTGAATGCAATGACCAAGCCTATGTGGATAGAGCTTGGAAAAATATTCAAAAAGTTATCTAAAAATAAAAACTTAAGATGCATAATTATAAGAGGCAAAGGCAAAAAATCTTTTTCGCCTGGCAATGATATAGGGGAATTTAAAAAAGAAAGATCATCATCAAAATTGGCAAAATCTTATGGCAAATTTTTACATGGAACTTTAGGTGAAATATTTAATTGTCCAATACCGACTGTAGCTCTAATAGAAGGAATTTGTGTTGGTGGTGGATTGGAAATAGCAGCATGTTGTGATATTAGAATTTGTGGCAAAAGTTCAAGATTTGGAATTCCAATTAAAAGATTAGGTTTAACAATGGCTGCAAAAGAATTAGAGGTACTTTTAAAAGTAACTAATTATTCAACTGCTATGGAAATTTTATTTGAGGGTAGGGTATTTAGTGCAGAAGAAGCATTTGAGAAAAAACTTGTTAACAGAATAGTTGATGACAAAAATGTTGAAAAAGAAGCTTATAAATCAGCAGAATTAATATGTGAAGGAGCACCAAAAGTTGCAAGATGGCATAAGCAATTTGCTAGAAATATTTTAAAGAACGGTAAAGTGACTGAAAAAATTAATAATCTTGGTTATAAGTGTTATGATACCGAGGACTTTAAAACTGGATATCAATCCTTTTTGAATAAAACAAAACCAAAATTTCAAAATAAATAATACATGGGTGCTTCATTAAAAGGTATTCGTATTTTAGAAATGGCTCAGATTATGGCTGGCCCAACTTGTGGATTATTATTAGCCGATCTAGGTGCTGAAGTTATCAAAATAGAAAAAACACCCGTTGGAGATGATACTAGAAATTTTCTTCCTCCTGATATTAATGGAGAAGCCGCAGCATTTATGATGATGAATAGAAATAAGAAGGGAATAGCTTTAAATTTAAAAGACAAAGATGGAGTAGAGATTTTCAAAAAAATGGTTGAAAACTCTGATGTAGTTTTAGAAAACTTTAGAAAAGGTACATTAGAAAAATTAGGTATTGGTTATGATGTGATGTCTAAAATTAATCCTAAAATAATTCTCTGTGAAATTTCTGGTTATGGTAGAACTGGTCCTTATGCTGATAAAGGAGGCTTTGATTTAGTTGCCCAAGGAATGAGTGGTTTAATGAGCATAACTGGAGAGAGTAAAGACAGACCGCCAATGAAAGTTGGAGCTCCTATCACAGATATTACAGCAGGCTTATTGGCTACGAGTGGAATTTTGGCTGCATTGGTTCATAGAAATAAAACTGGTGAAGGTCAAAAAGTTGATACATCTTTATTTGAAGCTGGTATTGTTCACACTTATTGGCAATCAGCTATAGCTGGAGCTACTGGACAATCTCCTGGTCCATTGGGATCAGCGCATCCATTAACAGCTCCTTATCAAGCTTTTAAAACTAAGGATAAGTGGATCACTGTAGGTGCTTCAAACCAAAATACTTGGTTAATGTTATTAAAAGCTATTAATCGTTTGGATTTACAGGAAAATGAAATGTTTTCATCAAACCTGAGTAGAAAAAAAAATACTACTCAGCTTGTAGATATACTTAATACTGAACTTTTAAAAAGAACATCAGATGAATGGCTAAAAATATTTGATGATAATGGTTTGCCCTGTGGACCTATAAATTCTATTACAGAAATGTTTGAAGACCCACAAACAATTGCAAGGGAGATGATAATTGAAGTAGAAAATAAAAAAGCTGGCAAAAGTAAAGCTATTGGTATGCCAATCAAGTTTTCAAAAAGTAAAACGGAAAAATCAAAAGGTGCACCTAATTTAGGCGAACATACAAGAGAAATTATGCTAGGTTTTGGATACAAGCACGAAGAGATAGAAGATTTTTATAATAGAAAAGTAATACTTTAATTTACAGTTTCAAAAATTTTAAATAGTAATTCAGAAACATGTTTACCTTTCTTATTAGATAAATCTGAAATTTGATGTCTACAGCTAGTACCATTTGCAATAATAAAATCTTTTTCATCACTATTGTTTACTGCTGGTATCAAGGATAAATTTGCCATTTTTTTTGATATTTCATAGTGTTTACTGTCATAACCAAATGATCCAGCCATACCACAACAACTGGATTCTATCATTTTGTTGTTAATCTTTAATTTAGATAAAAGATTTTTAAGACCTTTCATTCTATCTTGAGATTTTTGATGACAATGACCGTGTATTAATACGTTTTGGTCAAATTTATTAATCTTAATATTATTATCATTTTCAATATGCTCTAATATAAATTCTTCCAATAAATAAAATTTATTTTTTATTTTTTCTCTATTTTTTACATTTTTTAATTTTTGATATTCATCACTGAAAGTAAGTAAGCAAGAAGGCTCAATTCCAACAACTGGTAAATTAAAATAATCATTTTTTATGATATAATCATTAAATCGATTTAATTCATTTGCTGCCTTATCTAATTGTCCATAAGAAATATAGGTTCTTCCACAACATAAAGGTCTGTCTAAATTATCTTTATCATAACTTGGTATGATTGTTTGAAAACCAAGTTTGTTTAATACTTTTATAGCATATATTAAATTTTGATTTTCAAAATTTATATTAAAAGTATCTGCAAATAATATTAATTTTTTTTCAGATATTAATTGTTCTGTGTATATTTTCTTTAAAATATCCTGACTTTGTACCTCTGGCATTTCCCTTTTGGTTGTAAAACCAAACTGTTCAATAATTGTTGAAATTATAGGTAGGTTTTTGACTTTATTGAATATTGGAGCAATGATCTTTAAAAGCCAAATCATCTTCGGCATCTCCGATATAACTTTATCTTTAATTCTCATACTAAATTTATTGTAGTAATGAGAAAGAAATTCGCTCTTCATCTTGGCCATATCTACGGACATTGGACATTCTCTTTGACACGCTTTACAGCTAACACACAGCTCCATTGTTTCAAACATGGCTTTAGAGACAAACGATCCCTCAGGTAATTGATTTGATAATGCTAATCTAAGTGTGTTTGCTCTACCTCTAACTAAGTCTTTTTCCTCTTTAGTTACTCGATATGAAGGACACATTACACCTGAGTCAAGGTTTCTACATGCACCGTTATTATTACACATTTCCACAGCATCTGACAATTGTCCCCAATCAGACCAATCATAATGTGTGTTAATTTTTTCAGCCTGATAACCTGACTTATATCTCATTAGAGACCTATCGTTTGAAGTGAGTGGCCTTACAATTTTACCAGGATTTAAAAGATTTTTTTTGTCAAATGTATCTTTTATTTCTTCAAAAGCTTTTGTAATTTTTTCTCCAAACATCATTTTATGAAATTCAGATCTCACAATACCATCTCCGTGTTCACCAGAGTGTGAGCCCTTATAATTTTTTACTATTGCAAATGCCTCCTCAGATATAGATTTCATATTTTTTATATCATTATCTGATTTCATATTTAAAACAGGTCTTACGTGCAAGGTTCCAACAGATGCGTGGGCGTAGAACATTCCACTTGTTCCATATTTTTTAAATATTTCGTTTAAACTTGCTGTGTAATCTGCCAAATGTTCAAGCGAGACAGCACAATCCTCAATAAAGGCAACTGGTTTTCTATCACCTTTCATAGACATTAAAATATTTAGTCCAGCTTTTCTTATATCAAAAACTTCTTTTTGCTCATTAAGATCAGAATAATATTTAAACTGATTTTTATTATTTTGGTTTAAAACAATGTACTCCAGATCATTTATTTTTTTTTCGTAAACTTTTTGATCTGTATCTATAAATTCTACCATCAATACAGCAGCAGGGTTCCCCTTGATATATTTTTTTATTCCCTCTGCGTACATAGGAATATCTTTTGCTAAATTTAATAGATTTCGATCCATTAACTCAACACATGTTGGTTTTAATTTTACGATTTCTTGAGATATTTCCATGGCCTGATGAAAATTATCAAAATAACAAACACCCAGTATCTTATTTTTTGGTAATTCAGACAGCTTTAATTTAATTTTGTTAAATAAAGATAACGTTCCTTCTGATCCAACTAGTAAATGCGAGGAATTAAATCCATTTGGATCAATTAAGTCTATGTTATATCCACCAACCCTTCTTTGTGTTGTTGGCCAATGTTCATTTAATTCAGAACTTACGTTTTTTCTTACATCTAAAAACTTATTTATTATTTTATATAATTTGTCTTGATCATTTTTTGTAGATAAAAAATTTTTATCAATGTGATCAAATGTATTTATAGAGCCATCATCTAAAATAGCTTCTATTGCCAAAACATTATGTACCATATTCCCATAATATAAGGATCTTGAGCCACATGAATTGTTTGCAGACATTCCACCAATTGTAGCTCTACTACTAGTAGATACATCAACCGGAAACCACAATCCATGAGGTTTTAGGTGTGCATTTAAGTGATCTAATACAACACCTGGTTCTACCCAGACATATTTTTCCTCTAAATTTACTTCTAAAATTTTATTCTGATGCCTTGAATAATCTAAAACAATACTCTCACCCACTGTCTGTCCACATTGAGAACTTCCACCACCTCTAGCTAACAATGGAACTGAATTTTTTTGAGAATATTCCATCAGATTTAGCACATCATTAGTGTTTTTTGGTAAAACTACACCTATAGGCTTTATCTGATAAACAGATGCGTCAGTACTATATCTTCCTCTAGAAAATTCATCGAATAAAGTTTTTCCCTCAACCTTACTACTAATTTCTTTACCAATTTTTTGAATTTTACCCGCACTTAAACTCATTAAACTTTGATAGAGGTTTATTTATTTTTGTAAACTAATTTACCAAACTTTTTTAACGCGGCTTCAGAAATCTCTAGTCCTAAACCAGGCTTTTCACTCAAGTATATCCATCCATTACTCATTTTATGTGAGTTTTCAAATAATTGAGCTTGTAAGGGATCTCTTTCATCATCAAATGACTCAACAATTCTTCCTGCTGGAGTGGATGCAACTAATGGTGCGTGAATGTAACAATCGTGGTGAGGAGCTATATCGATATGATTTAATTCACACAAAGCAGAAAGTTTCTTCCCATTTGTAAATCCACCAAACATTGTACAATCAAATTGCAATATTTGTATTGCACCTTCTTCAATCATAGATCTGCATCCATAAGCTGTTATCTCACTCTCACCACCTGATAGAGGTATACTCGTTTGTTTTGATAAGAGTTTTAGTGTTCTTCGATCATCTTCCCATCTTAGTGGTTCTTCAATCCAAGTTGGCTTAAATCTTTCAAACTCTTTAACACCCTCAATTGCAGTTTTGAGATTCCATGCTCTGTTAACATCGATCATTAAATCTTTTTCTTGACCAATTTCATCTCTAATAATTTCTAATCTCTTTGCATCATCTTTAATACTTAATCCACCTACCTTAACTTTAAAACTTTGATGACCTATTTCTATTAATTTTTTTAATTCTTCTCTTAACTCTGAATCGCTCTTACCTTCTCGGTAATATCCACAAGTTACATACACTGGAACTTTATTCCTATAACCTCCAAATAATTTATATAGGGGGATATTTAATGATTTACCAACTAAGTCCCAACAAGCAATATCTAGAGCTGCTGAAATTCTAATTAAAGCTTCTTTACTCCAGCCTTTTTCACTACTAATTCTACTATCAGTTAATTTAAATATTTTTTCATAAATTTTTTCAGGACAAAATGGATCTTCTCCAATTATGAAATCTTCAAGACCACTTGAAAATGGTTTGATAATCGGTGATATATCAGTGTAGCTTGTTGCCATTCCAAATCCTGAGTTACCATTTTTATTCTTAATTTTGATCAACAATTCATTTGCAGTTGGAACAATAAAATGACTTACCCAGTGTGGCTTTGTCTCATCTGGGTTGTTTAATACATAAACTTCTAAGCTATCTATTAAATTACTACTATTTGTCATATATTAAAAAATTGATTATATAATAACTTTAGCATATACAGCATTATGGCAATTTCAAATATTATTAGACCAGGTAAACATTTTTTACAGATACCTGGACCAACAAACGTACCGGATAGAGTTCTGAGAGCAATGGACTATCCTACCATTGATCACCGAGGACCTGATTTTGCAGAATTAGGATTAAGAGTATTGGATAGAATTAAATTAATTTTTAAAACTTCTGAACCTGTAATAATTTTTCCAGCCTCAGGTACAGGAGCCTGGGAAGCTGCAATGGTTAACACTTTAAGTGTTGGAGATAAAATTTTAATGTTTGAAACAGGTCATTTCTCAACTCTTTGGTATGATATTGCAGAAAAATTTGGATTAGAAATAGATTTTATTAAAGGCGACTGGAGAACAGGTGTAGATCCAAATATTGTTGAACAGAAATTAAAAGAAGATAAAGAAAAAAAAATTAAAGCAGTTTGTGCTGTACACAATGAAACTTCTACGGGTGTAACTAGTAGGATTGGTGAAATAAGAAAAGCAATGGATAATGCAAATCACCCAGCCTTATTATTTGTAGATACAATATCCTCTTTAGGATCAATTGATTACAAGCATGAAGAATGGAAAGTAGATGTTACAGTTGGTGGATCTCAAAAAGGTTTATTATTACCTCCAGGACTTTCTTTTAATGCCATAAGCTCAAAAGCTTTAGAGGCTTATAAAAAATCAGACTTACCTAAATCTTATTGGGATTGGGAGCCAATGATAGAGAGTAATAAAAAAGGCCATTTTCCATATACGCCAGCTACAAACTTGTTATATGGATTAGATGAAGCAATTAACATGCTTATGGAAGAGGGTTTAGAAAATGTATTTAATAGACATAAAAGATTTGCTGAAGCAACGAGGATAGCTGTGGGTGCTTGGGGGCTAGAAGTGCTTTGTAAAAACCCAGAAGAATATTCTAGCACATTAACTGCAGTTCTTGTTCCGGAAGGTCATGATGCAGACGCACTAAGAAAAATAATTTTGGATGATTACAATATGTCTTTAGGAGCAGGATTAGCAAAAGTTGCTGGAAAAATATTTAGAATTGGTCATTTAGGTGATTTTAATGAACTAATGCTCGCTGGAACGTTAGCAGGAGTTGAGATGGGTTTAATGAAATCTAAAATACCTTATAAAAAAGGTGGTATTCTTAAAGCCCTTGAATATCTTTCTTAAAAATTAAGTAAAAAATTACTTTTTTTAAATTTTAACAGTATAAATTTGTAAAGCGTAAAAATTTTTGGAACTTTTTCACTAAAAGTTTCTATTAGATCTTTAGTTGAATATTTAAATATTATATAATTAATTATGTTTAATTTTAAAGAGATAATTTCATCCATTGCTGATGCAGGTCAAAAACTTTTTAGTATAAAAAATATTAAAAAAAATGACTTAGAATCTATCATATCTTTATGTGATGATTTAATTTCACACAAAGGTGCAGCATTCGGTATTACTGTAGCTAGAGATATTACTGAACTATATCAATCATTATCTCCAGAAAATAAAATATCATTTTTTAAAAAAATTAACGAAAAATATAAGCCCAGCTTTACAAAAGTTAACGAAGCAATTGAAAATTATACAAAATCTCAAAATGAAAAAACTTTGTCTGATTTATTTAAAGTTTCTGAAGGTAAGAGAAGAGAGCTTTTTAGAAGAATGAATATGGCGCCCAATGGAACTGCGATTATAGTTGCGTTAAGAGAAGATTTAATAAGAATATTAAAAGACAATAAAGAACTTTCAGAATTAGATAATGATCTTAGGCATTTATTTAGAGCTTGGTTTAATCCAGGATTTCTTAAACTTGCTAAAATCACATGGGATACAAAGGCTGCAGTTTTAGAAAAAATAATTAAATACGAAAGAGTTCATCAAATAAAAGATATGAATGAACTTAAAAGAAGGTTAGGTGAAGATAGAAGGTTTTTCTCTTACTTTCATCCAGCCCTTGAAGATGAGCCTATTATTTTTGTTCAAGTAGCCCTTACAAAAGGTCTCGGCAAATCTATTCAAGAATTAATGAAGCCGACAGATAATGAGGAAAAATCTTACGATACAGCTACTTTTTATTCAATTAGTAACTGTCAAGAAGGTCTATCAAGAGTAACCTTAGGTAATTTTTTAATAAAGAGAGTGGTTTATGAAATACAAGAAGAACTACCTCACATTAAAAACTTTGGTACCTTATCACCTATACCAGGTTTTGCTGATTGGTTTACTTATTTAGAGGAAAGTAAGATTAAAAATATTTTAGGTGATCTAAAAGATCAAAATGCTATCTTTTTAAAATCTCAAGACTTAAAATTAGGTGACAGTAGAATTGTAAGAAATAAGGAAGCTATAATAAAATTAGTAGCCCATTATATTGTTAATGAAAAAAATGAAAAAAGACTACCAGTGAATGAGGTTAGTAGATTTCATTTAGGCAATGGAGCAATTGTTGAAGATATAGTTGTTAATGCAAATATTTCAGAAACTGGTTTTAAAAGA